>DATNCH010000054.1:0-13848 GCA_035571655.1 Pyrinomonadaceae bacterium | reverse complement strand
TCACTGAACAGAATCACGGGTACTTCAGAAGCAGTGGTGGCTAATTGGGAATCAGGAGAAAGAGCATCAGCTAGTACCACACGAACCAGGGGACGTCGTCGCGGCAAACCTGATCGATCGGTCAACAGCGGATCGTCAGTCATCGCCGTCCCAGCACCGATCAGGATCGCATCGTACTGGTGCCTGAGTTCATGTGCGCGTGCGCGCGACTCTGGACCAGTAACCCAACGAGAATCATGCGTGCGCGTCGCAATCTTTCCATCGAGCGACACCGCCAGCTTCAAATGTACAAACGGCAGGCCCGTCGCCATGTAATGCAAATAAGCCTCGTTCACTTGCGCTGCTTCTTCACGCAGCAAACCCGTCTGGACTACGATTCCTGCCGCGCGAAGATGCGCAAAACCTTTCCCGGACACTTTCGGATTCAGATCTTCGAGCGGCGCGACGACTCGCTTGATTCCAGAAGCGATCAATGCGTCGGTACACGGCGGCGTGCGGCCGTGATGTGCGTGTGGTTCGAGTGAAACGTACGCGGTGCCGCCGCGTGCGCGTTCGCCCGCGATCTCGAGCGCGATCGTCTCGGCGTGCTTGACCTCTTCGAAGATGTAAAAACCCTCGCCAACAACATCGCCTGCAGGACCCACAATCACGCAACCCACCAGCGGTCCGGGACTGACCTGCCCAACGCCTTTCAACGACAGCTCGAGCGCGCGAGCCATCATGCGGCGGTCCATGTCGGTCCAGGTTGTTGGTTCAGTTAAGGTCGTCGTCGTCGGCACAAGAAATTTTCCTCGCGGAGGCGCAAAGGCGCAAAGTTCAGGCAAATTCCTCTTTGCGCCTTTGCGTCTTTGCGAGGAAACTCATTTTCAGCTCCCAAACAACCCATTCACATATTGCTGCGGGTCGAAGACTACCAGATCGTCGACTTTTTCGCCGATGCCGGCATAACGAATCGGCAGGTTGAGTTCTTTTGCAATGGCGACGGCGATTCCGCCCTTGGCGGTGCCGTCGAGTTTGGTTAAAACGATTCCCGTGACGCCTGCGACTTTGAGAAACTGTCGCGCCTGCTCGAGTCCATTCTGTCCGGTGACCGCGTCAACTACAAGCAACGTCTCGTGCGGTGCGCCTTCTACCTCGCGACTTGCGACACGTTTCATCTTCTCCAGCTCGGCCATCAAGTTCGACTTCGTGTGTAGGCGTCCGGCCGTATCCACTATCAACACTTCCGAACCACGGGCCTTCGCGGCCTTGAGCGAATCGAAAAGAACAGCCGCCGGGTCAGTTCCCTGTTTCTGTTGAATCAGCGGCACGCCCGTGCGTTCGGCCCAAATCGCGAGCTGGTCCGACGCCGCCGCGCGGAACGTATCAGCCGCGCAGATTAACACGTCGTTGCCTTCCGCCTTGATACGCTGGGCCAACTTTCCGATCGTCGTCGTCTTCCCGACACCGTTAACACCGACGATCATCATCACGTAAGGCGCAATACCTTCGGGAACAGTCGCCTCCGAAGCCACACCTTCACGCTCGGACGCCTGAAGTATATTCAACAACTCCGTCTTGATCGCCTGTTTCAAGGTATCGATGTCGTTGATCTGCTTTCGCGCCACACCTCGTCGCACTTTTTCCAGAATATCGAGCGTGGTTGGAACACCGATATCCGCCGCGATCAAAACCTCTTCAAGCTGGTCCAACAGCTCGTCGTCGATCTGTTTGCGTCCCGCGAAAACCGTATCGAGCTTTTCAGACAACGAATCGCGCGTCGCAGCGACTGCGCGGCGGAACCTTGCAGAAAGCTCCTGTTCGAGCGCCGCTTCCTGTGCTTGCAGTTCCTCGATCGAGAGATTCAGCCCGAGAACGGAAGTCGCAAACGGAGATCTCGAGGGAACCTGCGGTTCCTCTGTGACGGTTGATGCTGGGGGTTCGACGACTGGTGGTGGAGGCGCTTCGGCCTCCGGTTTGACTTCGGCAGGTTCGTTTAAACGCAACGACACAAAGTCATCTTTTTTTCTTCTCCAAAAAAGTCCCATGTGAGGGCGATTATAGCCATATATCAGCAGCCACAAAAAGGCACAAAAAGTCACACACAAAAGAAAACAGTAGCTGGGCGCCTTCCTTCAATAATTTCTTTTGTGCTTTTTGTGCTTTTTTGTGGCCTGATGTTGATTACGCAGAGAGCGTGTCACCGATGGGTTTAAGCGGTGAAATCTGTGGACTCGGAGTGGGAGCCGCGGGCTTTCTGAGTTTGACTTGTCCCGGGCGGATTTGACCCTCTTTGCACGCCTCGGAAAACGCCGCAACCACGCTCGCATCGTAACGTGTGCCAACAAAAGTCTCGATTCGCGCGAGAGCGTCTTCAAACTTCATCGCCTTTTGATATGGGCGGTCGGTAGTCATCGCATCAAACGTGTCCGCGACGGCGACGATCTTGCCCATCAGGGGTATCTCATCGCCTTTCAAACCCTGCGGATAACCCATGCCGTTGACCATCTCGTGATGCATGTACATGCCCGGCAGAAACTCTTTCATCGCAGGAATCTGCGACATGATCTTGTAGCCCTTCTGCGGATGGCCCTTCATGATCTCGTACTCTTCGTCGGTCAGCGCAGCGGGCTTCTTGAGGATCTTGTCGTCGATCGAGATCTTGCCGACGTCATGCAGCAGCGCGCTGATTCGGATCTTTTCTACTTCCTCGTCCGATAGACCCAGTCGCTGCGCGATCGCCATCGAGAAACGCGAAACACGTTCTGAATGACCGCGCGTGTACGGGTCTTTACCGTCGATCGCGGCTGCGAGCGCCTTGACTGTACCGATAAACAGTTCGCGATTTTCCCGCGAAGAGTTTTGCAGGTCGCCGATGAACCGCTCGATCTGGTCAGTCATCATGTTGAAGGAGGTGCCGAGATCGCCGAGTTCCGTGCGGCTCGTTACTTCGATTCGTTTCGAGAAGTCACCGGACGCGATTCGATGTGCGCCGCCCGCGAGTTCTCTCACGGGGTGCGTCAACTTCTTCGCGAAAAAGATACCGATGAGGATCGTTATGAGCGCGGCGATAAAACTGATCCAGAGAACTTGCCAACGCATGTCAGACACTGACGCGAGTGCGGCAGCTTCGTCCTGGATCGCGATTACGCCGAGTCGTGAATTTTTATCGAGTTCCGCCGTCGCGTACGAGCCGAGCATGTCGATCGTTCGTCCATCGCGAGTTGCTGAAAACGGAGCGAGCGCTGACTGGACCTGTGCACCCGACTCCTGCCAGTCCTGCACGACTTTCAGGTCGGTCATCGGCTTCTCGGAAAAAGCGACACTCGCTTCCGGGTGTGCGACCGCGCGGCCATTCTGGTCTACGACAAAGACGACCGGAAGCCCCGCGTCTAAAAGCTCGCGCTCGCTTTTCGACGTCGGTTGCTGAACCGCGTCAAAGACTTCCTGAAAAGAGATGATTGCAACCACAGCCGCCACGACGTCCTGGTTGTCAGCGCCGCCAAGCACGGGCTCGGCGATGGTGAGCGCCATCTCCTGTCCCGAACGAATGATTTGCGGCCGGCTGACCACGACGCCACGGCCATTCATCTTTGCGACCACTTCACTCACGCGCGCATCGACCTCTTCAAGCCTGATTACGTCCGGTTGAAACGCCCGGTGAAGTCTTCCATCAACCGGCCATAAAGCAAGGGCGATCAGGTTTGGATCTTCCTGGAGCTGGAGTGTTTTCTGTAAACGCCGATCGTAGCTGTCGTCGTCGAGGCTCTGAATTCCCCCGGAAATCTCGAACGCACGGGCGAGCCCGGTGACAACGTCGCGATATCTCTGGCCGTAAAGCTCGATCTGGCGCGCTTTGTCTTGCACGAGCTGAGCCTGGTAGCGGCCTTCGACCGACCGCAACTCAGCGGCGCTCCGGCCTGAAAGCAGGATGCCGGCGAAGGCGAGCGGCAGCAAGCCGACCAGGAGTAGCACTCCGAGAACGATGTAGAGGAGTCGAATTCGTCCGGGTTTTTCGAGCATTCGTGAAATCTGGCGGTACAATCGATGGCAGGTCGAGCCATCGATATTATTGTCGACTGGCGGTTTGAGTGTCAACGGGTTTTAACAAGGATGTCCTCGCAAAGACGCAAAGACGCCAGGATCAGGCTAAAGCTTCTGTCTTTGCGTCTTTGCGAGGACAATTTTTCGGCTTCTCGAGGCCGGCCCGCGTCTAATCTGCGGGCTGCCAGTTGACCAGAATGCAAAGTTTGGGTAGCGACGAGATCATCGTAGAGCGTGCTCTAACGGGAGATGCCGAGGCTTTTAGCGAAATCGTGCGGCGCTGGGAGCGTCGGATTTTTGCGCTTACGTACGGCATGCTCGGGCGCGAGGAGGATGCGCGCGACGCGACTCAGGAGACGTTTCTCGCCGCTTTTCGCAATTTGCGGGGCTTTCGCGGCGAGGCGAAAGTCTCGTCCTGGCTGCACCGCATCGCCGTCAACCAGTGCATCTCGAGACAGCGGCGCTCGAAGGTCAGGAGTGAAGCAGCGCTCGACGACGAACAGGAGAAGCATGCGAGCAGTTTCGTCACGCCGGTCAGTTACTCGCCGGCGCGTGTGGCTGAAGGTCGACAGGAGACGCTCGCCGTGCGCCGTGCCATAAACAGTCTGCCCGTCGAGTTGCGACAGGTCGTGGTGATGAAGGAGTTTGAAGAGCTTACGTTTCGCGAAATCGCAGATGCGCTCGAGCTGCCGTTGAGCACGGTGAAAAGCCGGCTCTACACGGCGTTGAAGCAATTGCAAATGCGATTACAGAAGTTTGAATAGGAATTGAGATGAACGAAAGAAACAACTCTCCCGATTGCGAACGCGCTACCGACTTGATCGCGTTCGTCTATAACGAAACGGACGAGGTCGAAACACGTGATTTCGAACTGCATTTGAAAGAATGTCGCGCTTGCAGTGAAGAAGTCGCTTCATTCGGCGTCGTACGTGAATCGATCACGGCATGGAGAGACGAAGCGCTGTCAGGCTTTGTCTCCACTCCTTTGCGAGCCACTTCTCAAAAGAAATCCGCGATCGCTGCTCTGCGACAGTTCTTCGATCTCTCACCGTTGTGGCTGAAAGGCGCCACGGCCCTCGCAATCCTCGCCTTTTGCGCGCTCGCGGCGCTGGTAGCGACAGCACCAAAAAGTATCGAGCGCAGTAGCGCCACAGCAAACTCGGAAACCCCGAAACCCGAGACGCTTTATACCAGGCAGGACGTCGATCGCCTTGTGAAAGAAGCCCTCGAAAAACAGCAGCCCCCACAACCCGTACTCGTCGTCCAATCACCGAAGCCAGTAAAGACACCGACTCAACTCACACACAGCCGTCGCCCATTGACACGCGCGGAGCGTGAGCAGCTCGCCGCAGACTTGCGACTTCTTTCAACACCGGAAGACGACGTCGATCTGAACCTGCTTGGAGATCGAATCAACAACCAGTAATCATGTTCGAGGTAAAAATGACATCCAGACTATTCGTCACCTTGCTTGCAATAATGCTCCTCACGACTTCTGCCTTTGCCATGCAGGATCCGCCGGCGCCGCCTATTGCAGTGGAGGACCCAATTGCACAACTTCGTCTCACGCCTGAGCAGCGGCAACGAATTCGGATGATTGTCGAAGAAACGAAGCCCGAGCGCCAAATGACGAATAGAAGAGTCCGTGAAGCTAATGTCGCCCTGGATCAAGCACTGGACGCCGAGCCAATTGACGACAACCTCATCGAACAACGCATAAACGATCTCGCCACGGCCCAGGCATCCCAGACGCGAATGAGAATTCATCTGGAGATGAGAATTCGCCGCGAATTGCGACCCGAACAGATCGCCACCCTGCGTCGCCTTCGGCTCCAGCTCAGAGACGTGATGGGGGCTCAGCAGGCTCCCAATGGAGTCAAGTTGCGTCCGGGTCGAGAAGCACTCCGGCCCAACACAGTTGCCCCAACCTTTCCCCATCGAAACATCCGCCAGCCCTAGCAGGTTTTTCTCTGCGGCTCTCGGCGTACCTCCGCATTCTCTGCGTTAAAGCTTATTTCGACGCGAGAACGCAGAGGTACGCAGAGGACCGCAGAGAAACCATGCGAGACTACTTACTTGACGCCCTGCGTACAATTTGCGCATCATAGGCCGCTCTTCTAAACGCGCAGTCCTAAAACTACTTAACGCTCTGCCGCAAACTAAAGAGTTGGTCTAACTTAGCTCTCCATGAACTTAGCTACGCGCTCCCTGTTCGAGCTGCAAGAGACGACGCTATTAGCTGCTCGGGCTTTTCGCGGTATCTTCAGGCGACCCCGCTACCTCGCCGAAACCATCGATCAGATGGATGCGATCGGCGTGGGCTCTCTAGCCATCATTATTCTGACCGGCTTCTTTACTGGCGGCGTTCTAACCGTACAAACGTTTCCGACGCTCAAAAGCTACGGCGCCCAGTCACAGACCGGATACCTCGTCGCTATCTCGCTCGTGCGTGAGCTGGGACCGGTCTTGTGCGCGCTTATGGTGACGGGCCGGGTCGGTTCAGCGATTTCGGCGGAGTTGGGATCGATGGTCGTGTCGCAGCAGATCGACGCGATGCGCGCGCTCGGCACCGATCCGATTCGCAAGCTTGTTGCCCCGCGTTTGATTGCTTTGTTAGTGAGCCTGCCGTTGTTGACGGTGCTGGCGGACGTGCTGGGCATCTTCGGAGGTTGGGTAACAGCAGTCGCCCTTTACTCTATTTCGTCGAGCGTGTTTGTCTCCGCCGTGCGCGACGGAATCACGACCGACGACCTGATCGGAGGCGTGGTTAAACCCATCGTCTTTTCGATCATCATCGGCACTATTGCGTGCCGGCAGGGTCTGAGCACTGAAGGAGGAACGGTCGGGGTCGGGCGTTCAACGACGCGCGCAGTAGTCCTGGCTTCAATCGTCGTGATTATTGCCGATTATTTCCTCGCGAAAGCGCTTCAGGTTATCCTAGGAACTACTTGATTACTTCATATGTCAGCAGGAATCCACACTAGTGCACCCACAATCAGCCACGAGGCGGCGGAGTCGACTTTCCATGAAGTCGACGATCGCGCACGGGCCATACCAGCGATTGAGTTTCAAGACGTCGTACTCGCCTTCGATGACAAGGTGATTCTCGATCACCTCAGTTTCAAGGTCATGAAGGGTGAAACGAAGATCATCCTTGGCGGCTCGGGCGGTGGTAAGTCGACCATCATCAAGATCGTTTTGGGTCTACTCAAACCAGACGCCGGACGAGTGCTGGTGGACGGTGAAGACGTTACCGACTACAGCGAAGACCAGATGATGCGTGTGCGGAAGAAGATCGGAATGGTCTTTCAGGAGGGCGCACTCTTCGATTCGCTGTCGGTCTACGACAACGTCGCTTATCGTTTGCACGAACAAGATGTTCCGGAAGAAGAAGTGGAACCCGAAGTGCGACGCATGTTGCGGTTCGTTAACCTCGAAGACGCAATCGATAAGATGCCGATCGAATTATCAGGCGGCATGCGCCGCCGCGTCGGCATAGCACGCGCACTGATCGGCGATCCGAAGATCGTCTTGTTTGACGAGCCGACTGCGGGTCTCGATCCGCCAACGGCCAGAACCATCTGCGAGCTCGCCATGAAGTTACGCGACCTTGAAGACGTCTCCTCGATCTTCGTAACGCACGAGATGAATAACTTGTATTACATCTGCTCGGAGTACGCGGTGGTTGACGACGAAGGGAAAGTGAACTTCGAGCGCGAGGGAGAGCGGCTTTGTCTGATCAACAGCAAGGTCATGATGATGAAGCAGGGGAAGGTCATCTTCAGTGGGACTGACGAAGCGCTCCGGCGCGCGGATGATGCGTACATTCAGCGATTTCTACGCGGACATTAAAGAAATAGTGAGGGAAACATCATGCCTCGATCACAAACGAATGTAAGCCTGCGCCAGATTCGTGTCGGCATATTCGTGCTCATTGCGATAGCCGTGCTGGTCTTCCTCGTACTGAACGCTTCCGGCGACATCAATCCGTTCAGCAGAAAGTTGCACCTGAGAGCGCGTTTTATCGATGCGAATGGCTTGCGCGACGGTTCCGAAGTGCGACTGGCGGGCGTACGTGTCGGGAAGGTCGATCGCATTGTTTTGTTGGAACCGTCACCTGTTCCTGATGCACCGCGCGTCGAAGCGCAGATGGTAATCGATGCAGCAATCGATGGGCGTCCGGCAAACGAGCGCATTCGTTCCGATTCACAGGCACAGCAGGGGTCGCCGAGTTTGCTTGGCAACGAGATGCTGATCAATATCACGCCGGGAACGGCCGTGGGCCAACCGGTCCAGGATAACGCGATCCTGCCGGCGTCATCGTCGAATACGGTAAACGACTTTGCTAAATCGGGAACAGATCTGTCGCAGCGGTTGAGCAAGTTGTCGGACGAGATCAGCGGCATCGTTCAGGAAGTCAAAGAAGGAAAAGGGACTGTCGGCCGGCTGTTTACGGATGAAGCTCTCTACAACAACTTGAATGCGACGATCCGTGAAACTGAAGACGTGATGAAAGACGTTCGATCCAGCAACGGTTCGGCAGGACGATTCATTAACGATCCCGCCCTTTATAACAACGCAAACGACATCGCGATTCAAATGAAAGCGATTGCCGAGGACCTGCGCGCCGGACGCGGCACCGCAGGTAAGCTACTGACCGACGATGAATTCTACGCGCGCATCAACCGCACTGCCGATCGTCTCGACAAGTCAGTGGACCAGATCAATCTCATAATCGCGGACATCAACGCGGGCCGTGGCACACTTGGCAAACTGATCAGAGACGAACAGATCTACAACGACGCGCGCGCCGCCGTCGCACGCTTCAACACGACTGCCGAACGCGTCGATAATCTCGTCGCCGCCGCCCAACGCGGCGAAGGCACCGTCGGGCGGCTCTTGAATGACGAGTCGCTCTACACCAACGTAAATCAGCTCTCCTCCGAAGGCGTAAAGATGCTCTACGACTTCCGCCAAAACCCGAAGAAGTACCTGACGATCAAGTTTGAGCTGTTCTGAGCTTCGCACCTGCATGCGACGATATTGGCTTACGGCGCTGGCGTTATCGATCTCGATTTCGGCTGTTGTTAACGCGCAGCAGGATGAGTCGATGCCGATCATCGACGCTCACACGCACACCGCGTTCACGGGCGACACAGAACCGACCACGGGCCGTCCGCGCACGATGGATCAGTATTTCAAGGAATGGCGCGAGGCGGGGATCGTCGGCGCCGTGGCCCACACGAGTGCAACCGGAGAGAATTTTTACGATCTCGAGAAACGCAACGTGATTTATTGCGGCGGTGTCGGAGAGACAGTTGAGCTAAAAAGAATCGAGAACGGGTTGAAGTCGCGCCAGTATCGATGTATTAAGATCTATTTGGGTTATGGTCATCGATACGCGTACGACCGGCAATACGAGCCGATCTATGCATTGGCCGAGAAGTATGATGTACCAGTCGTTTTTCACACCGGCGACACGTATTCGAAAACTGCGAAGTTAAAGTTTGCCGATCCGCTGACGATTGACGAGGTTGCCGTCGATCACCCGAAGATCAACTTTGTCATCGCCCATTGCGGAAACCCCTGGATCGAATCAGCAGCCGAAGTCGCCTACAAGAATCCGAACGTCTACCTCGAATGCTCGGCAATGCTGACCGGCGACATGGACCAACTGCCGCAGGAGAAGGTTGAAACCTACGTAGTGCGGCCGATTGCGTGGGTGTTCGGCTACATCGAAGATCCGAAGAAGTTGATGTTCGGCAGCGACTGGCCCCTCGTCTCGATGAAACCCTACGTCGAAGCCTACAAACGCGCCATCCCGCGCGAGCATTGGAAGGCTGTCTTTCACGACAACGCCATGAGGGTGTTCAAGCTGTCTCCGCGCAATTGACCATAAATGAAATCTCTTCTTAGAAGAGTTCTTGACCCAAAGTGGACAGATCTTTGCTCTTCGTCTTCATTGTTACTCTCACAGTATATTCATATCACCCTCATAAAGATGCTCTCCGACTTCCGCCAAAACCCGAAGAAGTACCTGACGATCAAGTTTGAGCTGTTCTAAATTCTGCATCCGATGCCGGCGCGTGGCTGGATTTCTGACAACTGTAGGGGCGGGACTCCGTGGCCGCCCCTCGTCCGAACAAGTGCGTACCGAAGACAAAGAATTCATTGTCGTGACTGAAATGTGTTAACCTGACTTCGTTTTTCGCAATCGTCCTTGCACCTTCTAAACCTCTAACCTCCAGGAGGCTCACTCCATGCATTCAGACTCTTGGAACACAAAGATTCAAATTAAGGACTGAAGCTTGAGTAATCAGCCCAACAAAAGCGATTTTGGTTTCAGCCTTCTCATTGAGCTGCGCAAAGAAATCATAGAGAGTCAAAAAATACGCGCTCAAGTTATTGGCTTCAAGATCACTTTCGTAAGTGCGGGCATTGGTGTCATCCTCGCCAATCTCGAAAAGCTGCCGCCCATACTTCTCGCGGTGCCCGCTTTTGCGGCTATTTTCTTTGACTTCTTAATCAACAGTTATAGTTTTTCAATTAAGCGCATCGGCTCCTACTGCCGAAGTAATCTTGAACCGTATATACGGAAGCATTCGCAGTTAGACAAATCTTTCCTCCTTTGGGAGGAATTTATGCATCAGCCCGGAAGCGGGCAAATATTCGCGACCGTTGGAAATCTAGGTCTAACGCTGCTTGCAGTCGTACCAGCCGTCGTTGGACTTCTGATGCCATTCAGATTTGCGGTGTCGTTACCTCTGATTGTTATTCTGGCGCTGCTTCTGTACTTCAACATTCGCACCTACCTGAGAATAGGGAAGATGCGAGAAGCCGGGATTAACGGAAAAGATGCCTCACCAGAAAAAATCTCCTCGGATACTGCGCAGGCACTACTCGAATAGAACTCAGCTACCTCGGCGACGTGGAGCGCGGGGAGCTGAGTTTTTTCAGGAGCTCGCGGACGGCGACGTCGAGCTGGGAGTCGCGACCCGTCAGTGTCTCGCCGATCGGACGGGTCACTTCGATGTCGACGGGACGCGGGTTGCGCTCCATGTTGGTGCCGTCGTTCGCAGTGATCTTCATGCGCGGTAGACGGAACGTTGTGTCGTCGAGTAAAGACACGTTCCAGGTGTAGATGATCCAGCCTGCCGTGGGTTCGCCTACGACCTGGCCCAGGTGCAACGTTCGCTTCGCGGAAGTCCACGCTGTCCGCCTTCATCACAAAGCGGTACACGTCGCCGCCTTCGTGACACGCACCCAAACAGTTCCACAGTTGTTTCTTTGCATCGACCACCAGACTCGGTTCGTGGTCATCATGGAAGGGACAGAGACCTACAAGCTGCTTTCCGCGCTGCGTGAGTGAGACGCCGCGGCTGCGAGTGAATGCCACCAACTCGTTCGCCCGCTTTACCCGCTCGATCTCTCGTTTATCGATCCCCTTTCGGTCAGCGTCTGCACACGCTCCGTGAGCAGGCAGGCCTCTCCCAACAACAGCTCGCTGATCGACTCGGACTCACCCAACGGGCCTACGCTCACTGGGAACGTAACCCGGTCGCACTTCGCCCTGATCAGCTGCTTGGCCTGGCCGAAGCTCTCAATGTTTCAGTGGAAGATTTGGTAGGTTCGAATGGAACTAAGAAACGCGGCACTGGTCCAACCGGCAAGATGAACAGCTTTTTGAAGCCGCCTCTCAACTCCCGCGCAGCCAGCAACAAAAGCTTGCCGCCATCATCGACCCTTTCATCGCTCATCACGCTGGCAGATAATATATCAACGGCGATCTCAGCTATCAGGATGGGTGAGATTCCGAATGCTGATGATCTCTTTCTCGTCACCCATGTAGCGATACCTGACCTCCAACCGATCCCCAACTTGGGCCTTATCATAGGCTGCCTTGTCTGGTGTACTCAATGGATAAAAGCGAAAACCGAACTGTTTGATGCGCGCGTCTTCCGAATGCTGCAGTTCACTTCGTTTGGGTTCGTGGACCTGATCGAAGTTGTCGATCTGATAATAAACTCTCCATTGTTCGGTACCGGGCGACACCTGAACAGCCTCGCCAAAGTTATTAACATATGAATGATTCTGCTCGTCAAAGCGAATGTACTCTTTCGCCTTGACGACTGCTGTTGTCGTTCGTACCTTCTTCGCTTCATTTAATCTGCTAAGTGAATTATCAGCAGCTCTCAGCAGTAGGTACACGGAAAAACCAACTATTGCTAGCACTCCGATTCCGATCAGAAGCCATCGTGCGGAACCGGCTGAGGCCAAACTGTTAGTCCTACGGGACATGTTTACCTCCGCGGAAGTTTATCGTGTAGTTATTGGTTGCATTTCTGTCCAAGACCCTGGCCTGTCCACGTGGATCACGACCATATTCTCTACCGGGATCGACCTGTGGCCGGTTATCGTAGCCATTTATGATTTCCCTCGTCCTGCCTGGAAATCGCGGCTGCGGAGCCGGGACAGTAGCTCGATTCGCATCCTTATTCCCGTATTGCTCAAAAGCTGATTGCCAGACTGCCGCCGGCGTCTGAGGCATGATCGATGGTCCAACATTGATGCCGCCAGTTGCCAACAGTTTGATCGCGTTAGAAGTGCACGTTGTCTCGCTGTGCGTTAGAGCCTTAGTCGCACTGACTGAGTAGTCGGGAGAACTCTGCTGCGCTGCCTTGATTCCATCCAAGATTGCTTGCTCTTGCGAAGCGCCGGTTTCAATTGTGATGCTGGCGTGTGCATCGATTCGAGCTTGGTCCACTCCGTTTAGCTGAGTCGTGCCAAAGTTGTTGTAATCTCCGGTGGCGATGTAGTCGTAATAGGCCGACTCTCCGGTTTCGTCGTTTCTCACGTAAATCAGTATGTGTCCGTAATCTTCCGTCGAACCTGCACCCTCGCGTGCTGGACGATAATAAATCGTGACATCTTCACCATGTGGATCTGTGTACAGTAAGGGATTGTTTAGCCCGTAAGTATAGCGAGCCCAACGTTGCGGATTACTTAGATAAACAGTGAACTGTGACTCTGCCTTCTTCGCGTCGCTCGCAAACTGTCTCTCCATTACGATGTTATATGGATCGATGGAAGTGAAACGTCCTTGCGTGACGAATAGTATCTCGCTTCAAAGAAATCCAGTCCCGTTTCAACATCCCGCTCCTTTTCGGTGAACTGCTGACGCACGCCATCGCCGCCCGAGTAACCTAATGAGGTCGTTCGGCCGCCGATGCCCGCGAACAACTCTTCGCCAAACGGCAGGTAGTCGTGGCGTTTGACGTTTGCCAAGGTGCCGGTTTGGTCGATGATCATGCGGGGTGTGCCGAGGTGATCTGAGATCAGCCATTTGATTTCTACTCCACTGCCATCAATTAAATTTCCACTGAGCACGACATTCGAGAAGCTGCCGCCGTTGTGGTAAAGCCCGCCATCCACCAGCAGCGGGTAAGTGGGTGTTACGGTGCTCGTGTAAACCAAACTCCCATTCTTGCGATACTTCACCACGCCGCCTTCCACTGCTACACGAAATCTGTCCGCGGTCGTATAGGTGCTCACCACGCCCCGGTTCACACCCGACTCAAACACATATAGATTCCCGTCCGAATTCGGCAACAGCGCGAACTCCATGCTGGTGTAGTCCTGGTTCCCATCCGTGTGGCTGAGTCCCACCATTCCCGTCTGCAGCGAGCCCACACTAAATTCCACATAGCCATCACCCGACACTAGCGAGCGCGTCGAAGCCGCACCAGAATTCCCCCACGCCGTGCCTGCGGTCTTCGTCAAACCATTCCCAGACGCCGTCGCGCCGATCACATTGGTCCATACCAC
>DATNCH010000053.1:0-13363 GCA_035571655.1 Pyrinomonadaceae bacterium | reverse complement strand
TGCGTCGCCCGGCCACGTGCATCACGCATGAAGACAAACCGCCCACCAGCGCGTTTTGTCGAAGGCTCAAACTCAAACAGGTTCCGCGAAACCTCTCGCATGCACTCGAGTTCGTTGCTTCGTTTGTAGAACGCACAGAGTTTGCCGTCTTTTTCGAGGATGATGATCGTCTCGTCGTCGAGTGTGTACTCGCCGATGAGCGGCCGAAGGCGAGCTGGAGCTGGAGAAGGTTTTGGTTCCTGGGCGACTGCTGTCGAGAATAGCAACAATCCCAAAAGCAGCCCGAGGATGGATCTTAGTCTCACAGGATTTACAAGATTTTCAGGATTACTCCTGTACCGCATCTCGTATTCTCTCGAGCGCGCCGCGAAGAATGTCGTCTTCACGCGCGATGCAGAGCCGCATGTAATTGTCGTGCGCGTTGCTGTCGGCGAAGGCGCCACCCGGCACACCCGCGACACCTTTGGTCTTTATCAATCTTTCGTTGAAGTCGATGGCGTCGTCATAGCCGTCAGGAATTCGCGCCCAGATGTAGAACGCAGACCCCGAGTCGTAAATGCGAAAGCCCGCCTCGCCAAGCACGTCGACAGCCAGCCTGCGTTTGCCGGCAAATTTCTCACGGAGCGCCGTGTAGTAATTCGGATCAGACATCAACACTTCCGCGAGTGCGAGTTGCAAGGGCGTCGGCGAACAGACGTAGAAAATATTGTTGGGACCGTTGAGCGGAGCGATAAGTTTCGGCGCGCCGTACACGTAACCCAGACGCCATCCCGAAATATTCCACGACTTGGAAAACGAGTTGACAGTGATCGTCCGGTCCCACATTCCTGGCAGAGTCGCGATCGAGATATGGGTCTTATCGCCGACGACGTAATGCTCGTACACTTCATCGGCGATGCACAGGAGATCGAATTCCTGACACACCGAAGCGATTGCTTCGAGTTCTGCTCGCGTGAACACCTTGCCCGTCGGATTTGCAGGACTACAAGCGATGATGGCTCTTAAGGGAAACTCCTGCCGATCCTTCCACTCGCGACACCGCGCGCGCAGCTCGTCGACGTCGAGCTCGAGATTCTCACCGTGTAAAGGCAAGACGTTCGTGTGACCGCCGAGCTCGTCGAGGATCTTCCGGTGATACGGGTAATAAGGTTCAAAGACGAGTGCGGAGTGATCTCGTAGATGAGCATGCGCGATCGCGATCAGCGCTCCGGTTGCACCCGGCGTGATCAGCAACTCCAACGGACTCGCTGCGGGATTGACGTCGATGTTGTTGAAGCGCGCGATCTTTTCCGCAACTGCTTCGCGTAATGGCCCGACACCTTCCGCCGGGCTGTAATGATTCCGGCTTGCCTTGATCAACTCCTCGGCCGCCTGGGCCAGCTTTGGATTTATCGCGAGCTCTGATTGTCCCTGGACCAGATTTCCGCTTGGGGGGACCAATCGTGTGATAGTTCTGATCTCCGGTTGAGTTCTTCTTACTGTAGGCATTCTGATTTGCTGCCCTCTTTGTGGCTCAATACGTGGAACTGAAGCGCAAGAGGTTGCCCGCCAAAGCGAACCAGAGTACTCCAAGGCATGCGAGCAACATTATCGTTGCCTGTAGTTTGCCCCAGATCCCACGTCTTTTGCTAATCCACGCGGCGATAGCGTTGAGCAGCACGACCACTGTTCCAATCGCTCCGATCAGACCAATTGTTTGCGCCAGCTTGAACCACGTGGTGCCACGGTCGCTGAAGACCTCGAGATGAGTAAGGCCGTACATGATCAGGCCGACCAGCGCCGCAATGAAGATGACGTTGAGTGCAAACACAATGCGCACAGCGATGCGAAGTAGTAGTTCGCCTTTACTCAACTCCAGCGTGCGACCGTAGTGTCGTCTCACAAACCACGCGATGGGCCAGAGTATTAAGGTGAGCAGCATGAGGCCGAGTGAGATTCCCAGCACCGTCAAGAGGAGTTTTCCGTTCTGCAACGTGCCGACACGATGGCCCACGAAAAATGGATACGGCAGGATCATCTGCATCTGCCCATTCTGATCCGGCTTGAAAATGAGTTTGTCCTGTCCGTCGCGCTCGAGAAACGTCATTGGTCCAATCGCCTGCCATCGTTTCGGTTTACCGTTCGTGCCCGTCAACTGCGGAACTTCGATGTCGCCGTCGCCGGTGGGCGATACCGTGAACTGGCTAATCACGGATAACGCTTTCAAAAACGAGCCGTCGGCACGCCTGCTCAGGGTATAGCTGCCTGATACGGCTTTCGCATCTTCTTTTGCAGTCGCAGAAGTCGGGGCGGGTGGCGTGTGCGGATAGTAACGATCGAGAAACGCCTCCCAAAGAGCAAGTCTTCCATTACCGCCGCTTCCAGCACTGTTGTAGGAAACAAAAAAGCCGAGCTTCTGGTCCAGCACCAGGTGAAGATCGCTGTGGAAGTAGACGGTGTCGCCGCCGTGCCCGATGATTCGCTGGCCGTTGCGTGACTCTTCGTAGAATCCGTAACACATCGCATTGGCAGCGTCGTCGAGAGCAAAGAGACGGCTGTGCATGAGGCGCGCGGTTTCAGGCTTGAGTATTCGCGCGTCGCCGAGTTGTCCATCCTGCAAATGAGCGATCATGAACTGGGCCATGTCTGTTGCGCTGCTACTCAAACTACCCGCGGGGTATGGGTTCACCACTTCAAACGACTCTGCCGAACCTGAGCCGAGACGATAACCATTCGACATCAACGGCGCGAGCCCCGACGGAAGCGGCTGCGTGAAGGTCGAGTGCGTCATCTTCAGCGGCTTCAAAATATTCTCAGTCACGTATTCGTCAAAAGGACGACCCGACACGCGCTCCACGATGTATCCCGCCACCGCGGTCGCGTAATTTGAATACGCGGGAACTGTTCCTGGCGGATAAACCCGACCGGGGATGTGCGTCTTTAGATACTGGCCCAGGTCAGGTTTCGAATTACCAACGGTGAAGAGATCTTTGACCTGTTCTTCGAAGCCGGGCGTGTGAGTCATTACGTTCTTCAAAGTGATCGGCTTGCCGAACGCTTCGGGAATTTTGAAGTCGAGGTAGTCGTTTATGTCGCGATCGAGATCGAGTTTTCCCTGTTCGTACAACTGCATGATGGAGGTCCAGGTGAACAACTTTGAAATCGACCCCGGACGGAAGAGGGTGTCTTGCGCGGAGACGGGCTTCTTCTTTTCGACGTCCGCGTAGCCGTAGCCTTTCGCGAAGAGTACTTTGCCGTCTTTCACAACGGAGACTGTGGCTCCGGCGATGTCGTCGCGTTTGAGTTGTAGCGGAACCAGACCGTCGAGGAATGCTTCGACATCGGCGGCCGTCATCTCATAAGCGTGCGCTGATGGTTGTTGTGGCCGAGGTTCAGGATTTGTAAGCGGCGTCTTCTCCGGAACCTGGGCCATTACGCTGGCGGCCAGAATGAGGGCGATGAAAAAGGCGATCGATTTCTTCACGGGGCACTCCTCTTCAGTTTTTGTGTTCCTTATGTGCCTTTTTGTGGCTAGATCCAGATTTGACTCAGTACGCGTTCGAAATTGCCGCCGAGAATCCCCTCGACATCCGCGTCACTGTACTTCCGTCGAATCAGTCCTTCAGTCAGATCGAAGATCCGTTTCGGATGATTCAGACCTTCAATGTCGATCTTCTCGCGAAAGCCGTAAGTTCCTTTGTAAGCAGAGCGCAGTTGCTTGTTGAGCTCCGGTGGCATCGCATCGTAGCCGTAGAGATCGATGTCACTACCCACGCCGAGATGCTCTGGTCCGATCAGTTGCCTGACGTGATCGAAGTGGTCCAGAACATGTTCGACCGTCGTTGGCTCGTCGCCTTTGACAAACATTCGCACACCCGTGATTCCCATGACGCTCCCCGCCTCACCGACTTTCTTGATCGCTTCGTCGGTCTTCAAACGCGGATGGCCGGGCACGAGCGCACGACAGTTTGAGTGCGTTATCAACACCGGTTTCTTCGAAACCTCGAATGCGTCGAGAGTCGTGCGGTCGCCGCAGTGCGATACATCGACGGCCATTCCAACCTTGTTCATTCGTTCAATGATCGAAACACCAAAGTCGGAGATACCCTCGTCTCGTCTTTCGGTCGAACCATTGCCGATGAGATTGCGTGCGTTGTAAGTGAGTTGCGAAACCCGTTGGCCCAACCCGCGAAAGAAATCGACGTCATCCGGACGCCGAAACTGCTCCGAATTCTGTACGCCGAGGATGATGCCGAGCTTGCCTGACTGCTTTACGCGCTTGAGGTCCGCGACGCTGTCGATGCGCATGAAATAGTCCTGGCCGTTGGCGAGGAAGCCGTTCCACGACGCGAAGAACTGAAGCACGCTCTCGTATGCGTTTGGGCCACCCATGCCGACGGCAGGATGAAACACGTTGATGCCGGATTCTTTGTACGGCTGAAAGTCCGCAGCCGTAAACGTGTCCGGATCCTTGAACCACTTCGACTGTTTATTGAAGTCGAGTGTCAATACCGAGAGCATGTCGATGACGGTCGTTCGCCCGATAAGATCGATCGCTTTTCCCGAATACTCAGTTGACGAGCCCGCGAAAAGCCGAAACCGCCCACGATTAATCATCGGCGCCGCGACAATCGCCACGACTCCTTTGAGCACGTTACGTCGGGTGACAGGATGGTTCTGTTTTTTCATGTTTTTTTAGCCACAGATTAGTTCGCAATCGGCAGCGCGATGTAGGACGCGTGTTGGCCCGAACGAAATATCTTTTGCGTTGCCGGCTGAAAATCCGATTCTTTCGCGAGGAAAATATTCGGTACGAACTTTTGCGGGTTTCGATCGATTACCGGAAACCACGTGCTCTGTACCTGCACCATGATTCGATGGCCTTTCTTAAAGGTGTGATCGTTAGCAGGAAAAGCGATCTGATAATGATAGATGGCGTTCGCGTTTAGCGGTTGCGACTTCTCGAAGCTCTTGAGATAACGACCACGAAAAACGTCTCCAGCGATCATGAGCTGATAACCGCTCATACTCTCATCCGGTCCATACTTCTCCGGGTAAACGTCGATCAGCTTTACGATCCAGTCGCTGTCCGTGCCAGACGTCGATGCGAAAATGTTGGCCACGATCCGTCCCGACACCGTGACGTCCTCCGCGAGCGTATCGGTAGCCCACGTAAGAACATCAGGCCGCCCATCAACAAAACGTTGATCCTCAACCAGCCACACGGGCCAACCGGATCGCACCTGAATCGGACGCGGTCGATACGGAACAGGACTCGCCGGATCTGACACGTAGCTATCAAACGCGTCCGGATCTTTAACGGACGGCTGTTCGAAAGACAACCTTTTTCCGGGCTGAAAATAGAGTTTTCGCTCGACAACTCCACGCTTTGGCGGCCACTCGTCGTGGTTGACCCACCTGTTTTCGCCAGTCCGGAACGTCACGGCTTCAGCGCGTTCACTCGTGCCTTGTCCTTTTAAATAATAAGCAAAGAAAGGCGCCAGAATATTCTGCCTGTAATAAGCCGCCGTCGGACTCCCGAAATCGATCCGTCCAAGCTTGTTTCCGTCACCTCTCGACCACCCTCCATGATTCCATGGACCAACAACGAGAAAATTCTGCTTCGAAGCATCGTGCCGCTCGAGTAGCTCGTAGATCTTGATCGGACCGTAGAAGTCTTCCTGATCCCACCATCCCGCGACGTTCAGGATCGGGACAGTCACGCGATTCAACCACGGAGCGAAGCCCTGGCGTTTCCAGAACGCACTGTAGTCCGGCTCCGTCACAAAATTGGTCCACGTCGGGAGCTTGCCGTGAAAATAATTCTTGTCGGCATTTGAAAGCGGACCCAGATTTAAATACCACTCATACGCATCGTATTTATCCACGATGTTCGTCACGTTCGCGATCTCTTTCGACGACTCCATCATGTACGAATACTCAAGTCCATAGCTCAAACGAAACGCGCCGTTGTGATGAAAGTCGTCACCCAACCACATGTCAGCGGGCGACGCCTGTTGGACCACTGCTTTCAACGCGGGATGAGGATCGAGCATTCCCATCACAGAAAGCCACGCGCCGTAACTCGTTCCAGCCATACCGACGCGCCCATTATTATTGGGCACGTTTTTGAGTAGCCAGGCGATCGTGTCGTAAGTATCGGTGCCCTCGTCGATCGCGTTCTTGTCCTTTGGATCGCGCGGCTGTCGCAGCATGACGAACTCGCCTTCCGACTTGAACCTGCCACGGATGTCCTGGCGGACAAAGATGTAACCACCTTCAGAGAGTTCTTTGAGCGCGGTCGCTAACTGTTCGGGGGTAATGGCGCCGAGACCGTAGGGAGTTCGGAGCAGCAGGATTGGAAGTGGACCAGGTGCAGTTGCGGGAGCGTCGATCTGAGTGTAGAGACGCACACCGTCGCGCATCGAGATCATGGCTTCGGTGCGCGTGTAGTCTGAGGGTTTAAGCTGGGCGTGACTGACGCCCGGGAGAATTATTAAGGCGAGGATTATTTCGCTCGCAAAGGCGCAAAGACGCAAAGAAAAACCTTTATCTTTGCACCTTTGCGCCTTTGCGAGGTCGTTTCTCATTTACTACCTCGACTTTTCGACACGCGATCGATCGGAGTAGGACGCGGCATCTTTCGAACCGGATTCTGCTCTAACAACCTTAACGCTTCCTGCACTGCTCTCTCCAACTGCGGATCGCGCCCGTTGTTCACTTCAGCGGGCGTGTACTCAACCTCGATGTCCGGCGCGACGCCAATGTTCTCCACATCCCACTCGCCTTTCAAGTTATAGAAAGCGAGACTCGGCGCCGTGATGCCGCCGCCATCGATTGTCGTCGGAATGATCAGTGTGCCGACCAGTCCACCCCACGTTCGCGTTCCGATTAGTGGTCCAAGCCTGCGCTGTCGAAAATAGAACGGGAGTGCATCGCCTCCCGACCCCGCCGACTCGTTGATGAGCATGACCTTTGGACCATACAGACCGGCGATCGGCGACGTGATGGGAGTGCCGTCCCGCAACGCGAAGTAACCCAGCAGTTTTCGATCGAGCTCATTGACGATGTAGTCTGCTACCATCCCGCCCTGGTTGTAGCGTTCGTCGATGATTGCCCCTTCCTTGTCCTGCTGCGCGTAATAATAACGAGTGAACGACGTGTAACCCGGATTTCCTGTATTGGGCAGCCAAACATATGCGAGTTTTCCGTTTGAGAGTTTGTCCACCATGCGCCGATTGTTTTCGACCCAGGCCCTGGTACGAAGCGCGTCTTCACTGGCTACAGGTACGATAGTTACGAGGCGTGAACCTTCAGTGGATGGAGTCTTGTTAACGCGGATCAGCGTCTGCCGGTTCGCTGTCCCTTCAAACAAGCTGTAAGGATTTATCGGCGGCGCGAGCGGGCGGCCGTTGACCTCGAGCAAGTAGTCACCTTCAGCGACCTGAATACCAGGCGCGCTGAGCGGCGCTCTCAATTCCGGATTCCAATTCTCACCCGTGAAAATACGTTTGATTCGATAACGTCCATTCTCAATCTCCAGATCAGCTCCCAGCATACCGACCTGCACCGGATCCTCAGTCGGAACATCGCCGGTGCCCTGCAAGTAAGAATGACCGACGGTGAGCTCACCGCCGATCGCGGCGATCAAATAGGCGAGATCCGCGCGATGGCCCACAAACGAGAGTAACGGCTTGTACTTCTCGTAAATCGCCTGCCAATCCGCGCCGTGCATTTTCTCGTCGTAGAAATACTCTCGCTGAATGCGCCACGTCTCGCGATAGATCTGTGCCCACTCAGCACGCGGATCGACGCGCATTTCCAACTGCGCAACATTCAATGGACCATCTCCGACTTTCGCCGGCCGATCGGTTGCAACAACTCCCCAGCGGTTTTGACCGTCACCGGCCTGGTAGAGCAGCTTCTTCTTGTCTGCTGAAATCGAATACGAACGAACACTGCCTTCGAGAAACGGGGCTGCCGCTCTTCCACTCAGTTGATAACGCTGCAAGCGCAGTGTTCCCGGAGGGCCGCCGGGCATCGGTTCTGTGTAGAAGAATGTTCCAGCCGCACCTGTCGTTAGGTTGCCGTAATCTCCTGGAGGAATATTGACCGCCAGTATTCGTTGGCTGATTCCGTCGTGGTCGATTCGCACCACCACCTGTTTCGCGGATGGATCAGGCTTTGGCTGAGAAGATTCCGGCGTTGCGGGTTTGGGCTCATCGCCTGTCTCCGGCAAGAGCGGCGACGGCTCGCTTGCATTCAGCACGACGAGATAAATCGCGCGACGAACCGGACGATCCAGCGAGCTCATCTCCAACCAACCAGTGCTTGGTCCATAGTTGGTGCTCGCCATGAAGTAGAGATACTTACCGCCGGCGTCGAACGTTGGCGAAATGGAATCCGCGAGTCCGTCGGTTACCTGGTACGCCTTCTTGTCCGCCCATGAATATACGAAGATTGCACGCAAGTGACTCGGAAGACTCTTCGTGTACGTGATCCATTTCGAGTCTGGAGACCAGGCGGCATCGAACTGTCTTAAAGGATCCGGATGCTCGTCTGTGTCGATCTTTGTCGAAGAACCAGAGGCAACATCGATCGCCCACAGATTGTTGTGATTGTCTTCGACCACGATGCGACTTCCGTCAGGCGACCATGTCGCGCGACTGAAGAATGCCTTTGACGGCAATGAGATCGCGCGCGCAGGAGTCACACCGGTAGGTTCACCGATCATGAGCTGGTACTCGCCGCTCGCATCCGAAAGCCACGCGACCTGTGCTCCGTCCGGCGACCACACTGGCCCACGATCGTGCGCGCCCGGACTCTGCGTGAGATTGCGAAAATCGCCTTTCTCCGCCGGCACAGTGAAAATCTCGCCCCGGGCTTCAAACGCGACGCGAATTCCGGTTGGCGAGAGCGTCGCGTTGCGAATCATGCTCGCGACTTTCTTGAACTGCGGCCGCGCCCACGGCAAATCTCCAGTCACTTCGATATTGACCTTTTGTGATTTACCTGACTTCGCGTCGACCAGGTAGATGTAGCCCGCCTGCTCGTAAACAACGGCGTCAGAATTCGCCGATGCAGTCATCACGTCGAAGTCTTCGTGATGCGTGATCTGCGTTAACTGTTTCGTGTCAAAGCGATAGGCGAAGAGATTCGTGGTGTGATTACGATCTGAAAGAAAGTAGATCGAATTTCCGACCCACATCGGGAAGCTGTCGTTGCTGTTGGTCCAGGGAAGTTTCTGCACTGTGTAGTCTGAGAGGTTGATAACGGAGATCGGATGAGTCCGTCCGCCGCGATAGTGCCGCCACATACTCGCCTCAAACCACTCGGGAATGAACGTCATGGAGAATTCTTCATAAGCGAGACGACTGCCGTCGGGTGAGTAAGAACCGAAAAATGCACGTGGCACAGGCAGTCTCTCGGGGAGTCCGCCGTCGAGACCGACAGTCCAAAGTTGCAGGTAAGCGCTTTGTGGCGAGCTGGTCCGGTTTGAAGCAAAGACAACGCTTTTGCCATCGGGTTTCCAGCCGCGAACTCGATCGAGACCGGGATGGTAAGTCAATCGTTTTGGATCACCGCCGCTTGCAGAGACGACGTACACGTCAGTGTTGCCTGCAACTGTCGCGGTGAAAGCGATCTGTGAACCATCGGGCGAGAAGTACGGATCGATCTCGAGCGACGGAGTGGAGGTCAGGCGTCGAGCCGTTCCACCGCTTCGCGACACTACCCACAAGTCGCCCGCGTATTCGAATGCGATCGAGTCGCGGCTCACCGTCGGATGTCGAAGCAGTCGCGTACCCTGAGCGTTGATATTGTTCGATAAGTAAACCAGTAGAACGAGTGCAAACGCGAGTTTTAGAGTATGCATTGATTTGTATGGGCCTCTGCGGCCCTCTGCGCTCTCTGCGCTAAACGAATACTCAACACAGAGGTCGCAGAGATACGCAGAGGGCCGCAGAGAAAAATCAGAACTCGAGCCGCAACCCCACTTGCCCTTCACGCCCGGGCAGCACCTGTATCACAGAGTTGAAGGGACTGTTGGCAACATTCGGCACCTGTTGAACTGCCGCAGGGTTCTGGTGATTGAATACATTGAAAAATTCAAACAACGCGTGCAGCTTGACACGCTCAGTGATGTTGAATCTTTTCGTAAAGCGTAGATCGAGATTGACAAAACCCGGACTGGTGAACACATTGCGACCTGGCCCATGGTTGATAGTATTAAAAGTCCCATCGCCATCGGGATCCTCTTGTGCACCCAGTTGACTAAAGTGATAACCACTCTGAGCTCGGAAGAGGCCGCTTATCTGAAACTGCCACGGAAGCTCTAATAAACCATTAAGCTGAAACGTGTGGTCCACTGAGAGATCCGATGGACCTTTATCGAGATCGGGTCCGTTGACGAACGATCCCGCCTTCGCGACGAAGCGCCCGTTCGCGCGCGTAAACGAGCTGTTTTGATTGGTTCTGCCCGTGGTTGATTCGGTAACTATCGGCGCTATCCCAACAAAACTATCGGAAGGCAGCGTGTCGATCCCGAGCTGGTTGTCAGTCTGATCTGCGAAAGCATAGTTGCCGCTCAAACTGAAACGCCTTGCAAAACGACGCGTGAAACTGATCACGAGCCCATCGTAAGTTCCCTCGTACCATGGACCAAACGTGCGGATCGGTCCGGCCGTGAACGGCGGTAAAAACTGCCGGTTCGACGCTCTCGATGCGAATGAAGTATTTGTCTGACGAATGCCTAACAAGTGATTCATGTTCCGATGGTAGTAATCTACTTCGATCAGGACATTCTTGATCTCACGTTGCACGCCGATGCTGATGCTTCGTGTAAATGGTGTCTTGAAACTGCGATCGATATCTGTTGGAAAGAGCTGGGCAGGTATGGCGGCGTGAGACAACGCGCCAAAGGGTCCCCAGAAAAAGAAACCGGGCGTCTTCCCAACGGCCTGTGCCGCCTGGGTCAGATACTGATCCGGAGTCAAGCCGCTCAGCGACTGTATGTTGTTGATATTGATCACGGCGCCGGCCGGAATCAGCGCGTGGCCGGGCGCAACAACTCGATTGAGCCTGTCGATGCCGATGAACAGTCCCGGCGAAAACGGGCAGGCAACATTGGACGCAGTGATCTGCGCATCAGTCAGATTTGGGGAGACGCAAAGGCCACCGGGAAAGAGCGATGCATTGATGGCCGCGGGCGCCAGAGTTGGAACGCCAAAAAAGCCGCGTGGATATGAAAAGGGTTGGACCACGCGCCGGTCCGCGCCTCCAAAAGCAGGCACATCCCGAACAAGATTCAGGCGAAACTGATCGTAAAAATCTCCGAAGTGTCCGCGCACGACAGTCTTCGGTGTTGCGGCCCACGCGAAACCGACACGCGGCGAAAGATTTCGCTTGGTCTTGAATTCGGAGTCGTAGTCCCAACGCATTCCAAAATTCAAAGTGAGCTTGGGATGAAACTTCCAGTCATCCTGCGCAAACACCGCGTTGTAATTGTTGCGCAAGTGGATTTCATTAGCCTCCGGCGTCAGACCTCCGGCGGTTGTGACCGTAAAGAATCCAGAGTTGACAGGTCCAAACGTGATGAAGTCCGGAACCGTGGCGAAGAGTTGTAGATTCAGGATTTGCGATTCGAGACCATCGACGTGCGTGCGCAGGAAATTCCAACCAAACTTGAGGTTGTGATCGCCGAGGAGCTTGGCGGCAGTCGCCGACAGCGAGGTGTATTTCTGGTCCAGCGCCGTGCGTGTCACCGAATTCCCGAATTGGAATGAACCGAGATCTCCGAAAATTCCGCCCGTATTATTCGAGCTAAACATATTGAAGCTCGTGCCCACACCGGCCTCGGGATGAGCTGGGCGGGTTTCAGATGTGTCGCCTCTATAACCGCCACGCAGCGTCAACACCCAGGGATTGGCCTGGTCTCCGAAGAGGGCGGTATCACTGAACGCCAGCAACAAGTGACGTTCACCCGTGTCGTCTCTTCTCGACGGCAGGGCGGTGGCGTTTGAAAGCGTGAGAAACTCTCTCACATTTCCGTTAGTGTAGTTCACGGACTGACTCAGGTTGTGCCGTCCGAGCTGCTCGTCAAGTTTGAAAAAACCGCGCGTGTCGAAGGTGCGCGATGGGTTGTTGAACTGCTCTTCAAAATCTCTCGCGATCTGTGGAGTGCCTGGCGGAAAGATGAAATCGAGCTCGCGGTTTTCCCTGATTCTCTCAGCCGAGCCGAAGAAAAAAACCTTGTCTTTCACAAGTGGGCCACCCAGGGCGACGCTGCCGTCCCAACGCTGGAGAAACGGCACGTCGGTGCCGTTCGGATTATTCGACGAGTCGAAGGCATTGTTTCTAAGAAATATCGATGCGATCCCGTGATAATCGTTTCCGCCACTCTTGGTGATCACGTTGACGATCGCGCCTGACGCCTGTCCAAACTCTGCTCGAAAACCGGCGGTGAGCACCTGAAACTCGGCGATTGTCTCCTGAGTAAACTGAGAAGCGGCCCCACCCATCACCGTGTCTTTGTTTGGTTGACCGTCGATGAAAAAGTTGTTGTTGCCTGACCGCTCTCCCAGCACAGGCGTCGCGTTGTCACTCCCCACGTCAGCTCGTCTATTGATGACTACACCCGGCACGAGTTGCAGGAGGTCGAGATAATTTCGGCCGTTCGTGGGCATTTCCCTGATCTGTTGCGGCGTGATCGTCGCTCCCGTCGAAGGTGTGGTGGGCGTCAACAGTTGCGCGTTCTCGACCACGTCGACCTGTTCCTGAACGGCACCCACTTCGAGCGGAATGTCCAGAGTCAGCGTTCTGTTCAACGTCAGCTCGATGTTGTCGAAGGTGCGCGTAGCGAATCCGGCGTGGGAAACGGTGAGTGAATAGATTCCCGCGGGTAAAGCGGTGACTCTATAAAGACCGCCGGCGTCGCTGGTCGCCGTACGTTCGAGACCGATCGCCGTAGACTTGACGACGATCTGAGCACCCGCGATAGAGCTACCCTGCGCATCCTTTATCGTGCCTTCAATGGTCGAGACAGTTGTTTGGGCCAACGCCGGACTACAAAGAAAAAGTAGACAAAGGACTGCCGGCAATGAGTTCAATCTCATGATCCGCCTCCTCAGGAGAGAGATGTTGAAACCACAGTTCTGGGCATGTGATTGCAGTGACGATCAGCGTAGCGGTATATAACATCGTCCGTTGCATCATGTCAATTCTGCTACAACACCTGTTGCACATAGCAAATCCGCTGTGATATTTTCTGCCGCGCCATGCAGGGTGCCTCCAAAATTTTCGATCACACCGGCGAGCAGCAAACACCAGGGCTAAAAATCGACGGCGTCGAGTTGCGTCTGATCCGCTTGCCTTTGATCGAGCCTTT
>DATNCH010000052.1:0-3763 GCA_035571655.1 Pyrinomonadaceae bacterium | reverse complement strand
GCGTTCCTCGAGAGCGGGAGATTTCGGGTGTGACGGCAACAACGGCGCGGTCGCGAGTAGTTTCAAGAGTGGCGGATGTTCGGGATTCAAACCGAAGTCGCCATGCGTCCAGGAGCGATATCCGGCAAAGATGTGATTCGCTTCATCCCACGTTTGCGATTCTCTTCTCACAGAAAAGAACAATTGAAGGCTAAGAACGACGAGCAAAACACAGACCGCCGCGATTTGATACGCGTTGTGGAGTTTTCCGTCACGTAGATTCACGTAACCTCCAAAGATGAACGGGCTAGATCAGCATTTACTACTTTGCGGCCTCCCATTCTCCCCAAGCTTTAGCTTGGGGTTTCTCCGTGCCCTCTACTCTTGAAAACCATTTAAATGGTTTTCGATTGATTCTGGAGCAGTGTTCCCCAAGCTAAAGCTTGGGGAGAATGAGATAGGCCCGCTTACAGTCATGACAGATGCAGCCGCTCGTTGCTCGACTGATATCAGCAAGCTATTATTCCTGCTGCGTAACAGGCCGCAACCCGTCCGCGGAAAGGGCTGAGCCCACCTGACATTTGTCTTGCGACAAAACTCGATCTTCTTTTGGCCCGCGTGCGGACACGGGCGTTAACGAAAGGAGATCAACATGTCTCGTCTTCCCAATCGCCCGTCGCTCGTTCAACTCCGCAAACAAGCCAAGGAATTGCTCCAACGCTTACGCAACGGCGATCCGTCTGCCATCAACCGCCTGCGCCAGTACAAACCAAACGTTTCCAATCCAATCCTCGCTGATGCCCAGTTCGTCCTCGCCCGCGAGTACGGTTTCGAGAGTTGGCCCAAGCTCGTGCAACACGTGCAATCACCACAACTCGAACAACACCGCCGGATCGCCGAAGATCTTGTTGCCGTCTATAACTCAGCCGACGTCGCAGCGGCCACGCGGCTCAACGATCTCTTCCACAGCACGCTCAACATCGAACAGATCCGCGATTTCATCCGCGATAAGCTTTTCAATGTTCCCGAGACGCAACGACGTATCGACAACTTCACGCTGGCCGATGCACAACTTCTCGTCGCACAACTCTATGGCTTCCAGGACTGGAACGAGTTAGCAAAATCAACCAACGAACCCGCCGCTGATCTACATTCGGCACCGTTCGTCTTGAGTTCCAAACCGCCTTTCTACCGCATCGATTGGACCAACAATAGCATCGAACCCCGCCAACCGATGTCAAGAAAAGATTGGGAAGACGTTTGTGCCCTCATCCGAGACCTGGGAATTACCGGCATCAACTCCGGCAGTCTGATCGGCGACGACGATCTCGAAATCATCTCGCAACTGGACCAAATCACGTCGCTCAACCTCAACGGATCGAAGCGTCTGACGGACAAAGGGCTCCAGTATCTCGCTCGTATGCCGCAGTTGCGAGAATTGATCCTGGACGGTCAGATCACGGACGAAGGTCTCGAGGCGCTAAGCCACCTGCGCGAACTACGTGTATTCCAGATGTTTTGGCAACGCAACATCACTGACCAGGGAATCGCGAATCTAAGGTTCTGCGACGAACTGGAGGAAGTCGATCTCTTGGGCTGTAACACAGGCGACGGCGCGATCGCCGCGTTGGCGGGAAACCGTAAACTCTGTCGCTTCAAAACCGGCCGGAACGTAAGCGACGACGGCCTCGCTATGTTGCACCAGTTTCCCGCTTTCAAGACGGCGCAACCGGAAGGACCGAAGTTCGGATTGATGTCGTTTAGCACTGAGCCCACGAATCTCCTGATCGATGGACCATTCACGCGGAAAGGTCTGAACAACCTGCGTGGACTCGATGGACTCTTCGGTTTGAGTTTCTTCTGGCACACGTCGGTTTTGCGTGGTGACGATCTCCAGGTTCTCGATGGCTTAGCAAATCTGGTTTACCTCGGTTGTCAGGATCAACTCTGCGACGACGACGCGATGCGACACATTGGCGCGCTTCCGAAGCTTCGCATGCTGATGGGCCAGGGCACCGTCGCTACTGATGAGGGCTTCGAATCTCTCAGTCGATCTCAAACAATTGAATACTTCTGGGGGCGTGAGTGTCCGAACTTCAAAAGTCGCGGTTTTGTGGCGCTGTCGCGGATGCCTGCGTTAAAAGGCCTGGCTGCGAGTTGCAAGTTCGTCGATGACGCGGCGTTGGCGAGTTTGCCGGACTTCCCCGTGCTGAGAGAGTTGATGCCGATGGACGTCGCCGACGATGGTTTTCGTCACATAGGACGCAGTCAACATTTAGAATCGTTGATTCTGATGTATTGCCGCGACACGACAGACGTCGCGACGAGTCACATCACACGGATGCCAGGTTTGAAGAAGTATCACGCGGGTTACACGCTGATTACAGATGGGAGCATGGAAATGTTGAGTCGGATTGAGTCGCTCGAGGAGCTCTCATTCGAAGGATGTAAGTTCATCACCGACGCCGGCATTCCGTTTCTAACCACTCTGCCCCGTCTGCGCGAGATCTCGATCGGCGGTTGTCCGAAAGTGACGCGATCGGGAGTGAAAGGATTTGCGAGCGGTGTGCGAGTGAATTACGACCCTCGATGATCATGCCGCGAAGACGAGTGCGATCCCCTGGATTATCACGCCGGCAAGTAGTCCGACAATATACCGCTGCAATCGCATGCTGTTTCTCAGGCTGATCAGTGTCGCCAGGCCGAGTGGTACGAAAATCACACTTCCTGAGATCACACCTGCGTCGTAGGCACCGTAGACCAGGCTTCTGATAACGTGTGAAAGGCCGTTCAAGAACACTGTCGCACCCAAACACACCGACATGAAGTGAGGAAATCCGAATCTCTGCGCGAGAAAAATGCCGCCGGTCATCAGCAACAACGCGGCCGTGCTTAGGACCAGAAAGACGTTTAGCGACACGTTGATGCCGGGCACAACACCGACGCCCCTGACCTCTTCGACGATATGCAAGAGATACGCGAGTGGAAAAAACCAGAGCCACCCTTCGAACTTTGCGAAGCTGAGCCGCATCTGATCCAATATGACAGATATTTATCGTTATATCATTGTTGCAATCGCGATATGCCTCTTGTTCTTTGCAACTTCATGTAATGAGAGCTCACCGCGCGCATCACTCACAGCAGACAGCGCGTCCGCCGCGGCAGACGTCACCAGCGCGGATCAACTCTATGCTCAACGAGCAGATCTGTTGCAACTACGCCGCGGTATTGTTTCCTTACGACAAGCGCTGACCAAAGATCCCGGAAGCTATGACGCAGCGTGGAAACTGTCGAAGTTCAATTACTATCTCGCAACCCACAGTGATGACTCGAAGGAGCGCGACACCGCGTTTCGGGATGGTATTGCGGCAGGAAAAGCCGCGGTCCAATTGCAAAATGAAAAACCGGACGGCCATTTCTGGTTGGGTGCGAATTACGGTGGCGCCGCCGAGCACTCCACCATTCAAGGACTGGCAACAGTAAATGATATTCGGACAGAGATGGAAACGGTGTTGCGTCTGGACGAGGGATATCAGAATGGCAGCGCGTACATGGTGCTTGGCCTGGTCGATCTCAACGCCCCGGGCATAGCCGGCGGAGACCCGCAGCGAGCTGTAACAGAAATGGAGAAGGGCCTACGCTTTGGCGAACCAAACGCGTTTCTTCATCTGCACCTGGCTGAGGCGTACAAGAAAGTGGGCCGCAACGACGACGCCCGCAGAGAACTCAAAAAGATCCTCTCCATGTCCCCCGACCCAAACTACCTCCCCGAATACAAAGAGGC
>DATNCH010000051.1:0-12578 GCA_035571655.1 Pyrinomonadaceae bacterium | reverse complement strand
TGTTGAGTTCCCCCCTGGTTCGCGCGATTGATAGACGATTCTAATGAGCGTGGTGAGAGTTCTGTCAGTACCTCAGCGTACTGTGCTAAGGCACAAAGGCACAAAAGTCATAAAACATAAAAAATCGTTTTGTGACTTGTGTGCCTTTTTGTGGCTAAGTTTATTTCGAATCCACTGGCAGTCCCGCTTTGACCCAGGCGTCAAACCCGCCGTAGAGCGGATGCACATTCTTCCAACCGCGATTCGCAAGCTCTTGCGCCACACGGGCGCTCGATACCTCGTTCGGTCAGGTGCAATAGGTTATAACGGCACGGTCCCTGGGAATCTCGCCGAGGTGTTGTTCAAGCTCTCCACCGAGGACTCGAATGGCATTCGGCAATTTCTGATTCGATTGCGCCCAGGCCTGCGGGTTTCGGACATCAACAAATGCGAACTCTTCACCACGATTCATGCGTTCGCTCACTTCGTCGATCGTGATTCTGGTCACTTCCATACAACTTCCCTCCGCGTTTATTGTAGCCAACCAATTCTCGAATAATTAACGCGAAAGTATGTCTTAAACGGACAATCTCAATAAAGGACCGACGGCAGAAACGCGCCGCGCGGCTCGTTGTACATACCCTTACTCATGAGCGTCATCGGTTGGACCACCCGCAATCCCTTTTCTAAACACCAGCGGAACAGCTCGGTGTTGCGTGTTGGTAAAAGGAAGCCCGGGTGTGGAATCTCCGCAGCCGCGCCGAGGAGCGCCTTGAGATCCTCATTACTCTCACCAACAGCGTGTCCGAGAAAATGAATGCCCGAGGCGTAACCGGTGATGCGGCCGTCGTGTTCCACGACAGTGGCTGCGCCCTGGGTTATGCCATCGAGTAGATCCGGCGCGCGACGATGCCCGTGAACTCTAAAACACAAAGCGTTGCAGGCATCCAGATCGGTTTCGGTTGCCGGACGAACACCGTAGCTAGGGATTGTTACGTTCAAAGCCGGACCACTCATGACTGAGAGTGGCTCGCGCGTGTCGAACCCGAGTTTCGTGTAGAGAGAAAGTGAACGGCTGTGATATGCGGCCTGCACGAGACGAATACTCGCAAAGCCACGCTCTTCACCGCGACTCAGAACAGCCTCCATTAATCGTCTTCCAATTGTTGAATTCTGCACATCCGGATCGACCGTAACCGGTCCGATACCCGCGACCACTTCACTCTCCCAGAGGAAGTTACTGCCCGCTATCTGTCCGTCAACTTCGGCTATGATCGAATAAACATCATTTCGGGAAAGTAGGATCGACAACAATCCGATTGCGATGTCGGGTGCCGGAAAGTCTCGCCGGAAATTGTGGTATTCGGAAATCCTCTTGAAAGCCTCGTAGCAAATCACGCCGCATCTCACGGCGTCTTCAGGCGTGCCGGCGCGTAGGGTAACGTTCATCAAATCTCCTTATTCAAGTGTCACGTGTGTAACTTGGAGCCGAGGTTCACCGCCACCGCTTAACCTTCGACCATTCCTTTTGCAAGTCCCACTTCAAACCTCTGCACAAGAGTATCGGACGATTCTCGTAACGGTAGGCGTATGGATTGTTTAGGGTGGCGGCGACAGTCACTGACTCGAAATGTTTTCGCGCGCCTTCTTCTTCGTCGCCGAGCACGATCACGATATCGCCCGTGTAATCTCGTGGTCCCCAGAGAAAATAGTTTTGGTGCCCACTGATCGCCTTCGGCAATCCATACTTAGGTCCGAAGAAATCGATCGCAGCCGCCTGGCCATAATTGTTACCAAAGATCGCGGTGCGCTTTTGTTCTTCGGGCGTGAGCGAGTGATAGACGCGCGCAACCGCTTCCACCATGCCCGGCCACGGAAATTCGTCGGCGTAGTACTGTGGCAGAGTCTCACCAATAAAACTCTTCTCCGTTTTCGGAAGCTCAATGGGCAGATGTGACTGGTAACGAAGAAACGTTTCGATCGGCAGCACCGGCAGGACCAGCGGAAGTAACGGCACCACGCCCAGCAACAACCAGATGAAACAAGCAGGTCTCAAGACACGGAGATGGGGAGACGGGGAGACACGGAGACGCGGCGATGACTCTGGGTCGCCGTGTCTCCACGTCCCCGCGTCTCCCCGTCTCCACTTCGCAAGCAAGCGCTCCGTCGCTGCGCCACCTGCCGCAAACAACATCACGTATGCAGGCGCCGAGTAATAATCCTTACCGTGCGTGATCATAAACATCGCGATCGTGATCACAAACGCCCATCCGAAAGCGCGATACATCTTCGCGTCGCGCGAGAAGAAGAGGTAGAGCAGTCCACCAAACCAAAACGGAAAACTGACGGGGTTCAACATGAGAACCTGCTGCAACAGGTACTGACCCGGCGGCAGGACCACATCTTTCCCTGTCGCGCGCACGTTCCGCATCAACTCCAAAAAGGGCCAACCGTGCTGAATGTTCCAGATCAAGTTTGGCAGGAATATCAAAACCGCGATCGCTCCGCCGGCGAGAATCCACGGCGTAAACAGAATCGTGCGCTGTCGCGTCAACAGAACGCCCGCGATCAGCGCTGCCGCAAAGAAGACGATCGAATACTTGTTCAGAAGCCCAATACCCGCAATCGCGCCGTACGCGAGCCACAGTCTCGGATTACGCGTGTTGATAAGACGCAGGACCACGTACGCGAGTCCACCCCATAACAGCGGCTCCAAACAATTCATCGCAAACTGGTGATCGATTACCCACCAGACGCCCGGCGTAGCTGCGAGCGCAGCCGCGAGTACTGCACCAAAACGCCCCACTCCGAGTTCGCGCGCGAACGCTGCGGTTAGAACGACGCGAGCTGCCCCGGCCAGCGCGGGCCAAAATATTAGTGCGGGTAACGAGGTCCCTAGAGTGTGTCGCGCAAACCAGGCCAGGAAAGCGATGAGCGGCGGCTGGTCCACGTACCCAAGAGCGAGGTGCTCCGAGCAGGCGAGGTAATAGAGTGCGTCACGGAAGTAGCCGTATCGAGTTGACGTAGCGAGATGAAGTGCAAAATAAACAAGCGCAATAACATAAACCCATCGCGACAGCGACACGGGTGATGAGTTGTTGCGTGCGGTCATTCGTCAGATAGGCCCAAGTGTAAAGGATGACAATGGACCGGCCTATGATAAAAACAACCCGCGTTACGCGCAAAGAGTATTGCCAACCGAAAATCCCCGCGCTAACCTCGGACGCATAGCGAGTAAAAAAGATGCTCTCGCGAAGCTGATCCGGGGCATAATGCCTACGTGACGGCGAGGTAAAGTTGTGTCTCAAAGAACAGTAACTCCTCAAGCTCCTTAAAACTGCTTGACGTGAATAGAACCGAATCGATGTTCCTCTTGTTACATCGCCAATGGGGGATAGGAAATAAGTAGTGACAGTTGTGGGATAGCTGAAGGTGAGAGCGGCAGCACGAACCTCGAAGCCGAACTACCGCTCTCGGCGGAACGCACAGGCAACCCCCCACTATTTGCCTCCGGGCAAGCGCGCTCCAAAGATCTACCTAAATAAAGGATCAGGCTTTGAATAAGGCACGAGGGCAAACCGGCTAGTGAGACGCGCCCGAATAGTTCGGGCACTCCGGATATGCTCTAGGTCGGCGCGCAGTGTAAGTGAAAATACACATAAAGACAAGAGCGAATTTTCGTCAGGAGATGTGGCCTGATGGGACGCTCGCGCCGAAACAAGCCGAAGAAGCTGAGCCACAAACTGCTGGCCATCAGGAAACGTTTGAAAATGAGTCAAACGGAGATGGCCCGAGCGCTCGAATTGAAGGTTCACTATTCCGCAGTTTCCAACTTCGAACTCGGTACACGCGAACCAGACTTGTTAGTCGTCCTGCGTTACTCGCGTCTCGCCGGCGTCCCGATGGAAACTCTCGTCGACGACAAGTTAAACCTTCCTGACATGCGTTGAACAGCTTCTCTTACTGCTTCACACACTCCGCAAACAAATTAATACCCTGCTCCTCGAATCTGACATTCGTGCAATCACGCTGAAACGCTGACGCTCGGAATAAACGGTCCATGTCGGCTTCCGTACGGTGAATCAGCCGCCAGTCGAATACGTGGTCCATCAACGCCTTGTCAGGATTGCGCGGATGAAAATTGCCGAGGATGACTTTACCGCCAGTCGCGAGCGCGCCGTGGATGTAATTCAAAAGCTTCACTACAAAATCATCGTTGAAATAGTCGATTAGTCCGATGCTGTAGATTAAGTCCTGATCGCGAAGATCGATCTTTTCCCGGCCGGTTAAAATGTAAACGAGGTTGGCGTTGAGTAGTCGCATGTGCCGTTGCAGACGCGCCTTGTCGCGCCGCTCAGCAACAAATGCGAGAGCTTGCAGATCGACGTCGATCAGCGTCGACGTTAACTTCGACGAGTCTTCGAGATTCGCGTACACGTCGAATATTTCGGCCGCTGGACCACAAGCAAGACTCGTAACGCGCGCTTTTGCATCCTGCTTCGCAGCTAATACTGCGTTGATCTCGCGCGCCAGCAGCGGTCTTCGATTTCGCACCGCAATCGCCGCGGGTAAATTCAAAAAACATTGATCCAGCACGGAACCGATGCGACTGCGACCTTGCGGCACATTCTGGTAGATCTCATGAATGCTTAGAAAATCGCCGGCATAGCCACGCGGCTTGGAGTACCAGCGTTCGGCGGTATTTGTGAGTAGTAAATATGGCAACAGGTCAGACTGTATGCGCTCGCCGAGCTCGTCGTTCCCATTCATCAGCTCGCTCTCGAGCGCGTGCAATTTTGCATTGCAGTCACGAAACGCGTCTTCAACGTCCGCAGCGACTCGCGGCGGCACGACGTTGTTATTCTTCAATGCCTGGCGATCCGCATTGACGAGAACACGTTTAAAGTTTGTTACCGCGGCATCCAGTCCTGATTTGGGAGCGGAATTTATCGCGATGAGATCCGTCCAGCGAAGCGGGATATCGAGTGTTTGTTGAACTGCGGTTTGCATGATCTGACTCCTTTACGTTCATCCTTCTCCCATGAGTGGCACGAACGCGAAAAAGATCACACAGCAAAACTTTTGTGCCTTTTTGTGGCTTCAGTTGATCGGCGCGCGGACGGGGAGGCCGGGGTAGACGCCCGACTGAAGTTGGCCGTCTTTAACGACCGGGACGCCGTTGACCAGGACAAACCTGATTCCTTCGGAATACTTTGCAGGTTCCTGAAAGGTTGATTTATCGATGATTTGTTGCGGATCGAAGATCGTGAGATCGGCATCGGCGCCTACCCTGATGCGACCCTTGTTGCGCATTCCAGGAACTCGTTTCTCGAGACGCTGCGCGGGCATCAACGTCATCTTTGTGAGAGCATCCATCAACGTCAACGCCTTTTGCTCACGCACGTAATTGCCGAGGATACGCGAGTAGGTGCCTGCGGTGCGTGGATGGCCTTTGCCGCGCTCGAGAATACCGTCGCTCGCAATCATCGTCAGTGGACTCTTGATCGCCTCGGTGACGATCTCTTCAGTCATGGAGAAGACCGCGACCATGCCGCCGGTTTTGCGATACTCATTGAACGTATCTTTCGTAAGTCGCTCACCGGTCGCAGCCCATTGCAGGTCTTTGTAGTCGATGCCAAAAACTTCCTGCCAACCTTCGTCGAATATCGCAGACTTGATGTCGGTCATCCCGGCGATGTAGGGATAACACTCCGTCGTCACGTCGAGTCCTCTTGATTTCGCTTCCGAGATCATTTGCAGCAACTTCGGAGTTGCTGGTCCACCTGTGCTTTGAATGTGCACGACGTGCAGTGGCGCTCCCGTAATCGCAGCCGCCGCGATCAGCTCTTCGAGCGCCTGGACCGCGCTGCCGGGTTCTTTCACTCCTGCGTGTCGCATATGAACGTGACACGATGCGCCGAAACGTTCGGCGACGCGAAACATCTCGAGGATTTCCCAGCGCGAAGCATTAGGCGTGTATTGAATTCCGAATCCGACTGCGACGGCGCCTTGTTTTAGTCCCTGCTCGAGCATCTGCTTCATTTCCAGGATCTCGGCATCGGTCGCAGCTCGATGCGCCGCTGGTCCACTTGGTAGAAACCCGACCGTCTCGTGCATCGCCCTCATACGCGCCCCGATGTGGCCGGCACTCACGCCGTAGTTGATCAGCGATTTTCGTGCGCGCAGCGCGTACCACGCGTCGACGTAGGCAGTGCCGACTTCGAGTTCCAGGGCGGTTGTAACTCCGTCCATTGCTTTGAACCGATTGTTCTCTTCGTCCTGGCCGTGTTGATGAAGGTCGATAAAACCGGGTGAGACGACGAGCCCGCGCGCATCGACCACGGTGCGGCCCTGGAGATTGCGCGTGCTGATTGCTTTGATCGTTCCGTTTGAGATGCCGAGATTGCGGATTGAATCGGATTTTGATTCCGGATCGATGACGCGGCCGTTGAGGATCACGACATCGAAGCTACGTTCTGGGGCTGATTCGACCGGCAACAGGAAAGAAATAGCAATGAGGGCACAACAAAAAATTTTCACCGCAAAGGCGCAAAAGCGCAGAGAAAAACAGAGTCCTTTTAATCTTTGCGCCTTTGCGCCTTTGCGAGGAAATCTTCTTTGACTCCAGGTCACCGCACTTTCCCTCGTCCTTCAACACGCCAAACAGCCTCGACCCGCTCGCCCCTGACACCGTAGATCTCATCGTGCATATTCACCGTCGTGCAGACGTGATTTGGAATCACGCTGAGTCGCTCGCCGACTTTGTAGCGGCGATCGGAGCGCGTGATGTTCAGATGACCGTGTTCTTCCGAAAGGCGCTCGATCTCTGCGGCGTGGTCCTCCTTGATGAGTCCAAAACCAAGACCATCTTCTGCCTGGTAACGATCCGAAGAGAACGTCTTTGAACCGCCATCGATGATCGCTCGTCCGGGAACGCTGGTGCTGACGACAGTCACCAGCACTGACAACGCGCAGTTATCCCACGAGGCCGCCGAAATCCCTGCCGTGGTGCGATCGTTGAAGATGTAGGTCCCGGGGCGAGTTTCGTTCACGCCGTGAAACAGGCTACTTTCGTACGCCGTGGGCGTTGAGCCTCCGCTTATGATCGAGAGCGGTACTCCTTCGCGCTCAAATACCTCGAATGTGCGATCGAGAAATCCATTTACCTCGCTCCGCAAGGCAATTCGCTGCTCTGGTCCAACTCCAAAGTGTCCGGGGAAAAACATCAATCCCTTGAACTCGAGGCCCGGCAGCGCGGCGATCTTCTTCGCAAGTCTCACCGCATCGACCTCGTTAACGAGTCCGCAACGATGAAACCCGACGTCGAGCTCGACGAGAATGCCAACCTTCGTTCCCTGCCGCGAGACGGCTTCGGAAATTGAAACTGCTGCTTCTTCGGAATCAAGTGAGACTATGATGGTCGCACGTTCGGCAATCTGGGCGAGCCGTTTTGCTTTGTCTGGTCCAACAATCGGGTAAGCGATGAGAATGTCTGTGATACCAGCATCGACCATTACTTCTGCTTCGCCGATCTTCGCGACGGTGATCCCTGTTGCTCCGCTCTCGATCTGACGTTTCGCGAGTTCGGGAATTTTGTGCGACTTTGTGTGCGGACGCAGGAGTAGCTGATGCTGGCGACAGTACTCAGCCATGCGCGACAGATTTCGGTCCATCGTGTCGAGGTCGACGATTACCGCGGGCGTTTCGAGTTCGGAGATTTTCATTAGCCACAAAAAGGCACAAAGAAGAACACAAAAAAATTAAGGGATAGGACCTATTTAACCTTCTCTTCCGACGCCCAGCGCATCCGCGACACGATTTATGTAATTAAACCACGATGCGATGAGCGTGATCTGAAGTATCCCCTTGTCGTCGAAACCCACCGAGCGCAGCCGATCGTGATCCGCGGGCGAGATGCGCGTCGCGTCTCGAGTCACCTGCACGACGTAGTCAAGCATCACCCTCTCCTGCTCGGAGATCGGCGCACTCCGGTAGTCCTCTTCGAGAGCGGCCACCAAGTCCTGGTCCAACGTTACCCGACGCAGAAACTCTGCGTGAGATTCGATTCAATAATGACAACGGTTCGTGACGGACACGACCGTCGTGATCATCTCATGCTGTCGCCTGTTGAGTGGTAAATCGGGAGACATCAACGATCCAAACGTCGCAAACGCATGGTAAAGCGCTTGCGGAATCAAACTGTGCGAGGCCACGATGCCAGCAGCGCCGTCAGGCGTCGGATGAACCGGCGTCGCATATTCTATTGGGTACAGATCGCGTTGCGATTCAACCGCGTTTCGTACCTCTTCGCTTTCGTCGACAGAAACCGTCTTTATCCACGTCATTGAATGCTTCCTCTTTCCACCGCACGCGCGCCTAATCGCTTGTTACGAAATAGAAACAGATAAACCGGCAAGCCGAGCGCCACGACTGCGACGCCGAGAAACGCCTGCGCCGGATTATTACCCGCGAGCAGGACCAGCAAAAAAATAATCATGATCAGGAAGACAACCGGCGTAACAGGATAACCCGGCGTCAGGTATCTGACCGTATCCGGCGCTTCACGACGAAACTTAAACAGCGCCGCTATCGTGAGCGCAATGAACACCACCACGACAAACACGAAATACGAAATGATGTCGTTGAAACTACCCGCAACCACCAGCACCGACGCGAGCACAGCCTGTAACGCGATCGCGCGCGCGGGTGTCTCGTAACGCTTGTGCAGCGCGGCGACAGACGGAATGAACACGCCATCACGTGCCATCGCAAAATAAACCCGCGGCGCCGACATGACAACCGCCGCCAGGCTCCCAAGCACCGCCACCACGACTACGAGCGAGAAGATCAGTCCACCAGCACGGCCAAACAGCACTTCGCCGGCCTGTGCTGCGAAGGTTTCACCCGACGTCACCTTGTCCAGCGGTACGAGGTAAACAAAAGCAAAGCTCGTCAGAACGTAAACGGCCGTAACGATGAGCACGCCGTACGTGAGTGCGCGCGGTAACGTGCGGCCGGGATTCTTCACTTCGCCGGCGAGTTTTCCCAAATCCCACCAGCCCGCAAATGAAAAGAACGCGCCGACCACGCCGCCCGCTAAAGCAGCAACCAGAGGTACAGAGTTCGCGCGTCGAGCAACAAACGGAGTAAAGTTGGACCAGTCACCGAGTTGAAAGCCGAATCCCCAGATAAGGATGAACGCCAACAACCCGAGTTTTATGAACGTCAGTATCCGAATGAATCCCGCGCCTAATCTCACGCCCCGAATATTGATCAAAGCGACCACGATAATCGTCGCTATCGCGAGCGCCTTGATTCCCCACGGTGAGAGTTTCAGACCGTAACCGGCGTAAGTCGCAAGACCAACTGCGAGCGCCGCAGTCAAACCCGGATCCATCACGAGAAACGCCATCCACCCGTACATGAAAGCGACCGCTGGACCATAGGCTTCACGCAGGTAGACGTAACCGCCGCCCGCTTCGGGATATCTCGCCGCCAGCTCACCGTAACAAAGAGCCCCGCACAGTGCCATCGCGCCCATTGCCAACCACACGACGAGCAGCAACATCGGCGACCCGAGCTGTTTCGCCATGCCCGCAGGCGTCAGAAAAATTCCCACGGCGATCACTTCGCCGACCACCAGCGCGGCAGCCGTGCGGACACCGATTTGTCGCCTCAACTCAATCATGTAAATCCTGAGAAATCCTGAAATCCTGTCTCAAAATGTCACTTTTGCCGCGAACTGAAACGCCCTTGGTCCACCCGAACCAAATACCCCACCAGCAGTGGTCACGGCCTGTCCAAAACTCGACGACCGCAGAAAACCCGGACTGCTCGGATCGTTGCTGTCACGCACCAACACGTTGCTGAATCCCGAGTAATTAACATTCGACACGCCGAGCACGTTCGTGACGTTGAAGAGGTTGAACACCTCAGCCATCGGCTCGATGCTCCAACGCTCTCCAAACCTGAAAACCTTCGACACTCGCAGATCGAGCGATGAAAAATTATCACCAAACTTCAAGTCGTCCTGCACCAAAGGTACGAGCACGCGCGGCTTAAAGCCTGTGCTCGGATCGGGGTTCGGACACAGCGAACCGCCCGCCGCGTTGATCTGATTCAGCGCGGCGTTCAGCTCCGCGCCCGTGTGAAACTGTCGCGCGCCGGCGTTCCTTTGCAACTCACAAACACGCGAACTGCCGTCGGGAAGCAAAATGTCGATCGGCACGGTGGACGCAAGAGTCAGAACCGGCGCAAGCTTTATCTCGCCGGGAAGTTGGACCAGACCTGAAAGCACAAAACGATGACGCTGATCGTTCGGCGTTGGACCATACTCGCGACGCAGGTCGTTCGAATCGATCGGTCCATTGGAAAACGGGATCTGATCGTCGTTAGCGTAGTTCGACGAACGGGATAGCGTGTACGACGCCCTGAACTGGTAACGACTCGCGAGGCGCTTCTCGACGCTTAGCAATAAGCCGTCGTACTTCGTCCTGACACTCGACTCCAGATTCTTCACGATGTCTGGTCCACCCACAACCGGATTGAATGGCACCGTGCCGATGACGCGGCCGATGATGAAATGCGTGCCAAAGTTGCGCACGTAGTCTGCACGCACGACAAACTGATCGCTCAGCTCGCGCTGTATGCCGGCGTTCATCTGGTGCACCATCGGGTTTTGCAGATCGTTGTCGATGATATTGATGCCACCGGCGCCGGCGCCCGGCAGCACAAATCCCGTGAACGGGTTTGCGAGCGTCGGAGCCGGAGGCGGAAACACGCCGTTTACAGGATCGAAAAGAAACGGAGGTGGGATAAAGAACAGATTGCCGGCGCGGACCTCAACCGGCAACGCACGTCCGTCGAGGCCACGCTCCAGTGTCTGAATCTCCAGCGTGACGCGATCGTAGTAAACGCCGTAGCCCGCATGAATGCTCGTGCGCATGTCGCTGGTCGAGTAGTTGAACCCGACACGCGGCGCAAAGTTGTTTTTGTCTCGGGTTCTTTCACCGTTCAGGAACGGCAGGATCAGCGGATTCAATTCATCTATTCGACTGACGTTCTTCACGTCTGTGTCGAGCTCGTAGCGCAAACCGATATTCAGCGTGAATTGCGGATGCAGTTTCCAGTCGTCCTGAATAAACCCTGCGAGGTACGTGTTGTTGGTATCGGGAAGGAGCAGCGAGCGATCCGGAAATCCGCTGCGCAGAGTGACCGCGAAGAGCAGATCGTTGTCGTCGACGTGACCGTCGAGGTTACGATCGAAATCGGGAAAATCCTCGATCAACTCGATTCGACCCTGCTGAAATACCTTCAGATCGAGATCGGATTGCACGCGCTGGACTTCACCGCCGAGATAAAACACGTGGTTGCCACGTATGAGCGTGTAGGTGTCGCTGAATTGAAACCGCCGCTGCTCCGTCTGCTGCGGCACTCGAAACGACGCGCCGTCCTGAATGCTCGGAAATGTAAGTTGTGGACCAGGCGCGACCGGCAATGTGTCGTTGATGAAATCGCTGTAACTGAAGTTGAAGCTGTTGACGTCACGCGGCGAGATCAGACGCGTGTAGTTTGCGAGGAACGAATGCGCCTTGTTCTCGCTTGACTGCCGTTGCGATGCGGAGCCGATTGAACGGACTAGCGTGCTGGCGGCAATGCCCTTTTCTCGCTGGAATGAATAGCGAAAGTTGAGCTCATCCTTCTCGGTCGGATGCCAATCGACGCGATTGGTCGTCATGAAATCATCCAGAGGCGAATCGGCGAAGTCGCGCCTGATCGTGCGGCTTGCGAGATCTCTCGTACCCACCAACACGACGCCATCCTGGTTGCGGTTCTCGAATGAACCGAAGAACCATGCGCGATCCTTTTTGATTGGACCACCGAGCGCAAACGCATACTGCTGACGATCGAACGGCGGCGACTGACTCAGACTGCGATCGAGAGTCGCCGGCAGACCCTGTAATGCACTGTCGCGAAAGAAGAACGAAGCCGAGCCGAACAGATCGTTCCGGCCTGACTTCGTGATGACGTTTATGACAGACGATCCCGAGCGTCCCATCTGGGCCGAGAAACGATTCGTGGCGATCTGAAACTCCTGTATCGCATCCTGCGAGATGTTCTGAATCGAACCGCCGACAACATCGTCATTCGTGTCGACACCATCGATCGTCACGTTTCCGCCGCGCCCGAGCTGGCCGGCGGAGGAGATGACGACGGTATTCGTCTTCGTCGGATCGAAATTTGGCGCGGGGCTGTTGCCGGGAACCAGAAGCGCGAGCTCGAGAAAATTACGACCATTGAGTGGGAGGCTCTCGACCTCGCGCGAATCGATGATTCCGTGGATCAGCGAGTCGTTGTTATCGATCAACTGCCGCCGCGTTTCCATGTCGACGACAACAGATTCGTTCACGCTGATCTCGAGCGGCACGTTTTGCGTGACAGTCTGTCCAACTTTTAATGAGACGGCGGTCTTGCTGGCTTTTGTGGAAAAACCCTTGGCTTCGACTCTCAAGTCGTATTCGCCGGGCGCCATGTTTGAAAGCACGTAGAGTCCGTCGTCGTTGCTCACGGTCTCACGTTTGATGCCGGTCGCTCGTAGA
>DATNCH010000050.1:0-14710 GCA_035571655.1 Pyrinomonadaceae bacterium | reverse complement strand
AATTGCCATTGCCGCGCCAGCAGCCAGAGCGGATCGTAGATCCTGGCCTGAAGGCTCGTGTTCATTTCGGCGTTGCGGTTACGTGGTTCGAGCCGCATCCAAGTGGTAATCGAGGGCATATTCTTTTCTACCTAAGCTGGCATTGCCTCCAAAGTCGAAATCATTGTTGGATACAGTCAGTACCGTAACGCGGTAGCGTCGGGTCGAACGCGAGCCTTTGAATTGCTAAGAAATTTGTATGTTTGAGACCGACCCGACGCTACCGCGTTGCGGTACTGACCTCCTCCAAGTGTAAATCCTGACTTTTGAAACAAGGCTCTCTCGACTCTCGACGCAAAGCTACTTGAACTTCGAAAATCGGTCGACAGTCGAAAATCATTGTTGGATACAGTCAGTACCGTAACGCGGTAGCGTCGGGTCGAACGCGAGCCTTGAGACCGACCCGACGCTACCGCGTTGCGGTACTGACCTCCTCCAAGTGTGAATCCTGACTTTTGAGGCAAGGCTCTCTCGACTCTCGACGCAAAGCTACTTGAGCTTCGAAAAATCGGTCGACACAGTCTCACCATTAGTGTTCCACGCAAAGTACATGGCGGGCAGAAAATGCCCGACCTCTTTCAACGCATCAGAATCAACGGCGCGAATTCTTGCCAGATCCAGCGTCTCCAACAGCACCTGCTGCAAGGACCACATGGTCCAACTTGATTCGACGTCAGGCGGCACGGCAATCAGAATCGTTTGCGGCGGAGCGGCGTTGGGCTGATCGTACTGCAATGCGATACCGGTGGTTTCAGTCGAGTTCGGCACCACTTCAACCCATTCGTCGATAAGCAATCCAGCCAGCGACTGGCGCACATTCAGAGGCGCGGTTGACTGCACGACGAGCGAAAGCTTTCCACCGGGAAGGCTTTGACCGGGTTTGAGTGGCAAGCCAACCCAACGGTCCTCTTTGTCGAAAGGAAGTTGCGCGATTGTGAGTTTGAGTTTCTCGCCGGTGTTGAGTGCTTCGGAGTAAGTGAGTGCGGCATTGAGCCGGCCGACACCATCACGTACGCGCGCCATCCGCTGAAACCATGTGGTTACAGCGAAGGTGTCTCCATCCAGAATCTTATCGCTGTCGCCGAGCGCCTGCTCGAGCTCGTTGGCGTTCACTGCTCCGAAACGTGGCAGCACGACGAAACCTTTGCCGAAGATTGCTCGCAGCCGCGCCATAGCACCCTCGGCGCCGGCGGCAGTTTGTTGAACGAATCTTTGCGCCAGCTCCTTTTGGATCGAGCTTGCCTGTAACAAAAGCGCTTGTCGATCCTCGGGCGCGTTCCCGGACGCTGAAAGTGGCACTGCGCCGGCAACACCAAAACCTGCTGCGCGCAGGATGAATTCACGTAACGATTCCAAATCCGCGGTTTCGTGATTTGCAAGTTGCGAGGTGAAGCCTTGAATGAGCGAGTCCAGCGCGTTCTCGGCGGCAGCAACACGCTGGTCCAACTCCTGGACCTGCACGTTGAATTCCACGTTGCGTTCGGGTGGATTCAGATCACGATCGTCAATTGCGCGCACGGTGGCAAATAGTTTGCGTACTGTGCGCAGCAACTCGCTGAACTCTCCGTATCCCAGCTCGTCTGGTTTCCATTCCGGCTTGCGATTGGGATTCACGCGCAACAGCGAGCGCAACAGCGAGTCAGGCGCGAAGCCGTCCGGCTTGCGCACGATCGTGTAAAGGATGCGTTGTTCGATCTCTGCTTGTTGCCCGCCCTGACCGCCTTCGATTGCATAAACGAAATCAAGTGGCGTCAGATGAAGCTCGTCGAGGTGCAACTCTTTTGACTCCAATACTGTTCCAGTTTCCGCCTCGAGTCGATCGATCACACAACGTACCTTGGCGGGGCTGGGGAGCAGTTTCGCAACCCACGCATTCAGGTGTGGTTCCGCGTTGGCCCGAAACGCGTTTTGCGACAAGGGCCATGCAGGTGGAAGAACGGGGTCGCCTCCAACCAGAGTGATCAGGCGGTGAGTCAGCGCAATGCCGCTGCGCGGAGTGTTTGCAACTTCGAGTTCAGGCACGGGAGTTTCACTGCCGGCGATGGATTCTACGGTGTTGGAAGCGCGGAGCGGATTTCCACGCACGACCTGGTAAACGCTCTCTGCCACTAACGCATCACTTACCGCATCCACCGCGTTCTCCAAAAACTCGAGTGTTTCTTTGATCGCACGAAAGTCAGCATTGGTTTCAATGGCTGGAGGCAGCCTGGTTTCCTGCTGTCCGACTTTGCTCCCGAAGGGAATTGAATCCTGATTCCATTGCGGAGGATTAGTGCTCAATCCTTTTCGCCACCGTCGCGATAAAGCTAGTCCATCCACGACGTTGTTGGCGGCGATAGTTTCAACGGGACCGGCAGGAGGCTGATCTGTCTGTTCACGCTTGCGAGCGACCAGCGGCGCGAGTTCGCGAAATGGCGCGATGAACTGCGGTTTGCCGATTTCCTGTAATCGCCGCTCGAAGCGATAACCCAGCAACGCGCCCAGTGGTTGTCCTTGCCTCACGCCGTCGAGAAGCCATGTTGCCAACCGCACTCGTTCCGACGACAAATCGACTGCGAGCAAATCATTCTGATTATCAGCGGCGGCATGTGTCAGGTGCCCACTTCGCAGAATGGCGGCCGTAGCGGCTTGAGTCAGCGATGGTGTGTGAATGAACCCGGGATTGTGCGCCGCTGGAAATACCGGGTCTGGTTCACCGGCCGGAGCCGCGACTTTGGTTTGCGCGGCTGCGGGCTTCAGATTCATTACCCAACCGTAGCCTCCAAACTGCACACCGGTTGGATTCGATTGACGGATCTCTTTTAATCGTTTTGTCGCCAGGGAAGTGATCCAGGCGTCCAGCCGGTATGAACACAGATCCAGCGTGCCGCGTAACAAGTCTTCCAGCCTGCTGACAGAGAGAGACTTCAGATGGGTTAAGCTGGCGCGAAATTCACTCAGGTGTTTCAGAGTTGGGTCTCGTTCCACGTCCGGCTCGCCGGAAGGAATGAACCCGAGTAGATAGTTGTCAACCTCGAGTTGCCCCGCTCCAGTCACCGGAATTTTCATTACCATTTGCCGCCATATTGTTCGCATCAATTGTCCCACCGGCAGATCTACTAATTCCGGCTCGCGACGCAGCGGCGGCTGTAGCAAATTATTCCTGATCACCAGGCGTGTAGCGGCCGAGGCATATTCCAGCAACATCGAATGACGTAACAGGAAATGAAGCAGAGTGTTCGGTTCCGGCTGATCGATCGTGAGTCCCTGAAATCGAATTTTGTTTAGACTTCGTGCGGCCAGAAGGTTTTCAATGTAATTGGGAGACAAGGTGCGGCTTTGATCGACCTGGACCAGAGGCCCTTTCAGGTTAGCCAGACCGGGTGCGAATATTCCGTGAGCCAGTCGAGGGCGCCACGCTACTTGAAGCGCCTTCAATGGGGTGGCGGCCAGTTGTTCCTGCGCCGCCCACCAGGCGGCAATCGATTCGCGCTTGTTTCTTACCGACCTCTCAAAAGCCTGCTGTTCTCTCCTGAATTCGTCCGCTCTTTGCTTTTGCCTCTCTTTAAACCTCGCTTGCATCTCTTTCAGCGCAGCGGCTCTTTCTAGTTTGGGTAAGTCTTTGACGTCTTCAAACGTAGGCGCTTTTTCGGGCAAAGGCTCGACTGGTCCGGGTTCGCCCCAGATATCCATGAAGTAGTCAGCACCGAGAAAAACGAGGAGGTGCTCGAGATACTGCCGGCCCATGAAATGACGAATGGAAAAGCTGGATGACAACCCGTCCATCTTCAGCGTTTCAAGGAGGTCTGCCACCATACCGTTCTGCGCTGCCGGCGTATCGTCGCTTCTTCCCAGGCGCGGAACATCTGAAACACTGCGGCGCCAAACTTCGCGCAGGCTTTTCAGGAAGTTGTGCAACGCCCGGTCACGCTGAGTCTCCGGCACGTCCGGCTGCTTCCATGCAGTGAGCGAGGTCACAGGTAAAATGCCGTATGGCTGCTTGCCGACGCGTATCGCGGGCAGCGATCCGCTCGCCCGCACGTAATCGATGAAATGTTGACGGGTCCAGGCAATATCTTCATCGGCGAGCGGCGTTTCATTTGTTCCGTCCACACCCAGCATCTGCAACAGAAAGTAGCCCCAGGTCGCCTGCCACAAAGCTGTGTTCATTTTTCGACTGTCGACCTCGTGGTTATCCGTTGCGAAGGGCAGGGTGGCAAAAACGTCAGGTGCTTTCGCGAGTCCAAGTGCAGTTGTCAACAGGCCGGCACTTGACTCATCACCGACCTCGAATGGCGGGGTGGTCCATTCAGCCGAATAACTTGCTTCGTGACCCGGGTCTTTCGAGCTGAAGCCGGACGGGGCATCAGTCGTGTTGTTTGAAGGCGTGCCGGGAGCGATAAAGCTCAATCCATCCGTGTAGTGATGGGCCTGGAAAACTCTCGCGATTTCCTCCGTTGCATCCGTCGAACTCCTGATGCCCATCACCAGCAGGAAGTCCAACCCCGCAGCCGCATCTTCTTTTTTCAGTTTCGCACGCAGAGCCATTCCGACTTTTTCCGCGGCGTCGAAGTCCACCATCCACTTCATGCCTGTATCGATCCCTTGTTCATCGACGGTCGCAGATGGAGACGGATCAGGTCCCGCGGCCAGGGGCTGGAGTATCGGACTTCCATTGACGTTCACCACCAGGCGACCGTCTTTGTAGCCAAGCATGATCCAGGAATCAGGCAACAGTCGGGCTTCTGCTGCTCGCGCAACTTGCTTCTCAGTGGTCGGAAAGTTAATCGGATGCGGCAACGGCTTGTCGTCTTCGACAGGATTTTCCGGACGATCTTCTTTCGGATTCAGCGGCTTGAGCCGGTTGGCAATCCAGGCCGCGCGTGGCGGATCGAAACGATCGGCCAATTGGGCCCAGACAGCTTTGCGACGGTTTTCATCATTTCCCGCTCGCCAGAATTGCTCCCAGAAGTGCTTTCCCCAGTTCCCTTCATCTTCAGTCAATCCCGGTTCGTGAGAATCGATGTGCGCGGTGTCCGGGTAGATACGCACTCGCAGCTCAGAGCTTCCGTCAGCTTGCGCGAAAAATCGCGTCTCCAATCGAACCGGGAATAACACGAGCGGTTGGGCAGGTTTCGCCGATAGCTCTTTCACCAACTCGGTGTTTGGGAGATTGGGAATGTCAGGGTTCGGGGTTGCCATGATTCGATTAAGGCGATCGTTTGATCATTTGGTTCGCGTGAATCGCAATGCGCACCGGACGTTGCAACGTGATGTAAGCATGATGAGCCGAGTTTGAGTTGATGCCCCACGTTGCTTTAGGAAGACTTGGCAAAACTATTTTCACCGACGCATGAGTCATCGCATTCAATTCCACTTCGGTATTAGCAAGATGCCGCCAGCTAAGATCGTCCCAGGTTTGGAGTGGCGGCGGCTGCGGTGGCTTCACGAAGTCTGCTACATCCATTCCAAAGCGCGGCTCGGTCGGTTGTTCCTGAATCACAAAGAACCATCCATTAGGTTGGGCTGGATCGAGGCCCAGGGCGGCCGCTTCCGTGAGATTGAAACCGAGGAACGTGACGTCGGGTTTCATCGTGCCGCGAAAGATAGGCAGGCTTTCGTCATTAGCGTTGGTTGATAGTCCAAGCTTGCCGCCGGTTTTTACTGCCTTCACGGCATAGATCACGGAGTTTGGATACCGTCGCAGCAACTCACCTCGAATGAGCAAAACCAGATTGCCGCTGCTGCCTCGAGTCAGGTTCTCACCAAGATGAGTGTTACCCCACGTACGGATCTCCTTCATGTCCGCCTCGGGTTTATCAACTGACGTATCCCAAAACTGGCGAAAGTAGGTGCCGCGCTGATCGGTCGGATAGTTGCGCCAAAGTAGTTCATGGCTCATTTCGCTGTTCAGTCCGACCATGAATGATTCAACGAATGGCGGGTTGGTTTCCAGCACTGTAACGGTGTTTACAGGCACCTTCTGCAAACCACTAAACAGAAAATCCTGCGCGAGATCACGCAACGCTTCATACATCGGTTGGGGAAATTCAGGAGCGTCGAGGATTGGTTCAAGTTGATCGCCGGGCGGCGTGGTGCTATCGGCGGCCTGGACTCGCGCGAGAATTGTCTTTTCAGGATCGACACTTTGCAGCAGTCGCCCTTTGATGTCGGTGGTGAAGAGATTGAATGTCAACTGTGAATTAGTTTTGGCAGACGCAAAGAGTTGTGCCAAAAAATCCTGCTGAGCCTTCACCAATTTTCGAAACATACTGGCGTCAGGACTGTCGGGCTGACCTTTCGGGAAATCGAGCAACGTCCGATTCGGCAGAGTGCCCTCGGCGGCAATCTTGAAATTTCCCAATTGCGGTGCTGTGCCTGCGACGCTGGAAGCTCGTTCGATCTGTAGGCTTTGCTTTAGCAGGTCGAGATCCGGTCGTCCTGCCATCGCGTTTGACACTTGGTCCATCGTCACCATCCCGGTTCCTCTAACTGCCGCCTGGGCCTGCGTCTTTATCAGGCTCATGATGGCGATGGGACGTGCGACGGCCGGTTTAAAACGTGTGTTGACTACGCCGCGCGTGCTCGTGAACCGGCGCAAAGGGGCAGAGCTCGCCTGGGCGGGTATGCCTGATTGAACGATTTTTTGTGATAGCAAAGCGCGCTTATCGCCGCTGGTCAACGACCCAACGACCACGCGTGATTGGGCTGGAGCCATTACCTTCAGCAGCGTCTCTTCAGAAAATCGACTGAAGTGTTTGTTGTGGTAGACGACGTTCACAGCACGCCCCAACTGAGCCTGTCGTCTGAGTTGATTGATGGCAGTGAGATCGCCGAGTTGTTCCCACGCTGAGGCCATCAACTGCTCCTGTTCGACCTGGACCACCTGCGTACCAATCGCGGCGGCGCCGCGGTGTCGCGGATCAAGATTCAATTCATCGAGCCAGTTCAGGGGCTGCGCCGGTGTGGGCTTTATGTTCACGAGGTGCCGGGCTGCTTGCCAACAGCCATAAATCGGAGGCGCGAGGATCGGGTCTTCGTCTTTATCCGGTTGTGCAGTGGTCGCTTGTTGCCAGGGTAGATTGAGTATCGCTTGCAGCGCGCTCTGAAATGGTTCGCGCGTATCTTTAATCCATTCGGCAGGCGCGCTACCTGCCACTCGTAACGCTCCTTGTAGTTCCAGCGTCATTCCTGCTCCACTGGCCGCTGGGGGTTGGTCTGCGAAGGCATGACTGATATCTACTAATCTCTTGCCGACACTCGAGTCGAGGGCTCGAGCTGTGAGCATTCCCACCAGCGCTTCGAAATCGCCACCGGTTCCGGTGCGAAACTCCCAATCGAAATAGACAGGTAATCGAATTTCCGAGGTCGCTCCGGTTTTCCAGGCTGGTTCCAACGACTGCTCTTCGTCCCGCTTGTCGTCATGCTGAATTGGAATGCCGAGTCCTGCTTTTACTCCGAGTTCGAATGCCGGCACGACGCACGCGAGATAATCCGTCAACGGGTCGAGCCGCCGCGGACATAAGAGGCGCGAAACAGTTAAAGCCGGATCACCAGCAAGCGACTTTTTGAGCGAATCGAAGTCGCGCTTTACGCCCGCGATCTGTGCATGAGCCCAGGCCCATGATTCTGACAAATCAGGTAACTCGAGATCCGCGTTTGCCGGAGTTTTGATTTCGAGCACGGGCAATGGATTAACGCGGTCGCGGCTGAGCGTAACGCCTCGCTGTTTGCGAATAACTACCAGACAAAGCCATGGCCGCAGTCTGTTTCCGGCGTCTGCTTTCGCAGGAGTGAAGAGCCAGGGAAAGTCTGGACGATCGAATTCGATAGCAGGGAAGTAGTTTGGCTCGAAATCGGCGGACAAGTGAGTGGGCACTGTTCGCAACACCTGTCTTGCGTCTATGCCGATGACGTCCCCCGGACCATAAAGCCGCACTTGCTGCTCAATCTCATCAGCGGCGGAGTTATTCACTCGCAATTTAACCTTCACGGAAACGAAGCCGGCTTGATCCGCGCTCTGGTCAACCGTTTGGATATCGCAAGCAGCGCCCTGCCGTACCCACGGAAGAAAAACATAATTTGCAGGCGTACCAGCCATGGTCTACCTCATCCCGTATCAGTTGCGGGCCAGGTCTGATGGTCGAAGGATCTTCAGGCCGGCGGCTTTCGCGGGATCCCTTTGTTTCAGTTCGCGTAGTTGCTGCTCGAGCTCCGAATACGTCGCCGGCTTATTTGCAGCCACTGCGGGAACGGGTTGCACTGCCAGATCTTCGACTGCAACCATGGTCCAACCCTCTTTTGCCAGACTGTATTTGCGTATTGACGTACGGTATTTGGCTTCGCCGGTGCGACGAGTTGCACTGTTAGCAGCGGCGCCAAAACGCGCGTGCTTGAGTAGAAGATCGTTGCTCAACTCATAAAGAATTTTTTTGCCGGTTGCATCAGTTGGATCGGCCGGAGTAGCGACGTTCGACTCCGCGTCGATGATCTTGGTCTCGAACCTGATCGCTTCAACTTCCAGCCAATCGCCATCCTTAGGTGTGAGGTCGATCCTGTTCGAGCCTATAGTCAAACCCGCGTCCATCGACTCAAAAGAAGGTCTCGAGAGCTTCTCGTCGTCGGTCATTTCAATGAACTGCGCGGGAGCGAAGAAGTCTTTGACCGAGTCGGGCGACTGCGCGAAGCTTCCCGAGGCCACATTAACTGTAAAGTGACGATCTCCGGCTGGTGGACCCTGGCCGAATCTGGAAATCTCGAAGTTCAGCGGCACTACGGTTTGCTTTACTGTGAGGGTGCCGAGTGGATGGAGCAGAACATCGTTCGCGGCCCAGCTATTCGGACGCAAGGTGGCGACTTCCTGCTGGCGGTTGGGAAGCTGACTTACCCAGTTACCCCGATTTTGTAAGGCTTCCTTCAAGCGCGGCAGCACATCGATGGGCGCCGGCAGAGGCGGCTTTTCACCTTCTACCAGGGTCAGGTTTACCGGAATCGAAATGTCCCACCAGAAGATACTGAACGTTGCTTTCGCTTTTAAGTGAAGCGGTCGTGGACCGCTGAGCGCACCTTTTACACGAACTGAAAACAGATTGGTCGAGTTGCGCCTTAGTTGAATATGTGCGTCAAACTCAGCAATGAACTGAAACGGATCGAACTGAATCAACACGTCGTAACCAACGCCACCTTGAATATTGAATCCGTGCGCCTCTGCGTATAACTCGGCCCGCGAGCCAAACTGCACCGTGTTGGAAGTCACCGCAAAGTAAGCTTCACAGCGAAAGCGCGGGTTGTTACCCGAGCAAAGGTTGATCGAGATGCGTTCAAGCTTGGGAAAATTTGGTGGCGGGTTGAAGGCGGGATGGAATCCACCGACGGCGAGCGCAAAGTTCGGCGACGACTTCCACTGCATCCTCATGGCCATATCGCCCGTCAGCACAAACTTATTCACCAACCGGGAGTCGTGCAGGGTTGCGTCGAGCGCAGCGGTTCCCTGATCGAAGTCGATTATTCCGATTGAATCCATCTGGATGCGCACCAGATCATTCTCAGGCTTGGGCAGGATTGCCTGCACCTGGCCCAGGATCAGTAGTCGAAGCCGCGCCCCAAACTCTAAAACCAGAGCTATGTTTGCGGTGATCAGTGGAGGTGAGCCCCAGGCGATTTGGACCATTGGTCCAAAAAGATGGTGACCGTTGGCCGGCGGAAAGATCTTGTTCAGATTGCTGATGATCTGAGGCGCGTTCCGAACTGGATCTTTCGGAAACATCACACTGTCGAGGATGTGATTCTTAAGTCCTGAGCGCAGCACGTTTTCATCGAAAGTGCGATTGATGGCGAGCAGCCCGCCGATCGCCGTCAGGCTAAACCCGAATCCCAATTGGATCGGAGTAAAGCCCTCCACGAAAATGATGATTACGAGTGAGTAGCCCTTACTGCCGTCCGGCATTCGAGTGGTCAACAAGCCGATGGCAGTGACTGAGATCTTCTCCGCAATCCGGAGTTGCAGCATGCCGCTGTACTCTTCTTTTCGTGAATCGAAACGCAGGTATCCGCCGCCGGAAACGATTGCGGCGTCGATGCTTACTCCTAAGCCGTCTGGCGGTTTGAAATGGAAGTCGAGGTCTGCAACGCCGAGGTTGCCCCCATTCGACGGAAAGGTCACCACCGTGGCAATGCCGACGTGATCGACGACGGTGCTCGCCGGGCCGAGCGAAACACCCACACTTGCCGATACTTCCACGGTAACGCCGGCATCACTTGGAATGAGGCTTACGTGGACCAGCGATATAGTCACCGGACCCACGGAAAGTCCGACCGTGAAGGTTGCGTCCAGACCAGCGCTGCCGGTGAACGTAAGCCCGTGCGCACTCGAGAGAACCAAACCCGCCGTGAACGGTGCGCGAATGCCTTCGGGAGGAAGAACGGATTTGAGCAACCCATCAAAGGCGTTGGGGTCAATGAACAATACGCCCTCGGTGCACTTTGCTTCGAATCGCAAATCAGCCTTGCTCTTGTTACTCGCCACGTCATACGCAAGGTCAGCAACAAGACCCGCGGAGACGTGCGCCGCCTGAAGACCACTCCCGCCGCTCTCTCCGAAAAGGACCAGTTTTTTGCTCGGTTCGGTCGAGTCGGCCAGGACCATGAGCGCAACGCGACCGGCGATGTTGCTGCCTGCCTTCACCTCCAGGTTCGCCGGCGGGAGCAAGCGCAGCGCCACGTCATCCGTCAGCCCTCCCTCGATTTGAAGCGCGACTCGGCAGTTTTCCGAGAACTGACCCAGCGTCTGATCGACGTGTCCAGTCGGATCTGCAAATATTTTCATTTCGAGACCAGGCGGTTTTGCGTCGGCGGCGGCGCGCACCAGGAATCCGAAAAGATCGAGGTCTGCTGGACCATCTTCATCAGCATCATGTGTAGTCGCAAGCGGGAGCAGCGTGTCAAACACATCTCGTACGTTTGCGAAGAGAGCCTTACCATCGAATCCGTCGTCGCCCCAGCCATATGCGTCATGAAATACCGCGCGAGGATCGTTCAATAATTGGCTGATACGTTTCAGGTGGAGTCTCTTGCGCGTTAACGTGGTTGGCACTTCATCCACCGTAACGATAGTGGTGCTCAGCTCGATAACGGATACGAGTGAAAGGATTCGGCGCAGGAATGGGTGTGTTAATTCGAGATGGCCGATGAATGCGTAAGCCAATAGCCGTTCGACGAAAGTAAGCGCGAAACTCTCGAGGTCTGTCGCATTCGGCAGAGTAGCGGTTGCGTGAACAAGATCTGTAGAGAGCTGGTCGAGAGCCTTGACTAGATCGTTGATGGCTGCGAGCAACAGCCGCAGCGCCTCCACCGTCGCGTGATCGTCGTCAGTTTCTCTGGCTTTGGAAAGCGCTTCAATTGCCGGAAACAAAGCTCCGGCGCGCTGACCAGCCTTTTCGAGTGTTTGCGTGAAAGCGGGGTCGCCTGTCAACTCTGGTGCTGCGTCAAGACCGAGCTCGACGAGCAGTGCAGCAACATTCTGCGGTGTGAGAGCGCCTTCAAGGCTGGAGAGGGCCAGGCCCAACTCTTCTGCCAGACTCTCGAGCGTTCCAGGTTGATCAGCCACTACGTGAAGCCTCCGCTGGAATCATGGGAGTCCGTGGGCCGCTCGATCGAGGATCGTTTTCACGGCATTTCCCTTGTTGTCGAGAATCGCATAATGGCGTTTCACCTCATCGTCAGGATCGATGATGGATGCGCCGAAGAATTGGCTGAAGAATTTCGCCTCGTTAAGTCTTGCAGTTTCGATTATCTGCTGACCCACCACCTTATCTAAATCCGCACTCGTTCCCGGGGCACCCCCGACAACCGTAACTGTCTTCAGCGCCTGGGCTGCAATAAAGAAGTAGCAGGTGGTGGTCTCGAAAGCGACGAACTTTACGATGTCGGATAAAGAGCGAGTGATCGTCTTTGCAAAAACATTAGGCGCGGTTTTCTCGCCCTTAAAAAGGTCGTGATAAGCGTGATTGGGTAAAACTTCGTCGTAGCGAATTTCAAAAAGGCGGAAGCGCACGAAAGGAGTCAGCCCATGGCCCGCACCTTTGTCGCTTTGCCCGGATAGTTCAGTGCCGATCTCACGATCGATGTTAAGAGTGATATTCGTATTGCCGGGTGGCATGTCTTTATTGTCGCGCAGGAGCTTCCCGATCGAGCCACCTACTTTTAGCGGACTCACAAAAGCTTCTTCCACTACTTGCCGTACGGTGTTCATTATCAAGCAACGCCTGGCCGTCTCCTTCGCTAATTCCGCCGGGTATGTATCTTCCAGAAGTAGCCGGTTCTGGCTCTTCCGATGCGGGGCAAACGACGGGTTTTGCGTGATCAACGATTGCGTCACGGGCCGCAGATTTACGCCGGCAAACCGCGTTACATTTGCTATCGATGGGCCCTCTAGGATGTCATTCAGCGCTTTAACCAGAGCGGTCTGTTTTTGTGCCGGTGTCGCGGTAGTACTAGCGAACACTTTTTTCGTAGCCGCATCGATTTTTGAAAAGAGGAACTGTGAGACCGGCTTGGTGGCCGTATCCGTGTCACTTTGCAGTTTCGCAATCAAAGCAGCCGCATCAATGATTTCACTCTCGTCAAATTTATCTCCCGGCGGGACAGTGTCGACAAGGTCTTGTATGTGGCATCCCCAGATTCGAAAGCTGCCGGTACCGTGGAAACCCCGCCGGAATTCATCGAGTGCATGGGCATTCGCGGTGCCCGACTCGCCCATGTTCGGCTGAAAATCGATCGCCGCGCGACCGTCCGTGTCGCCTGGAGTACGGTTGGTGGTGCTAAAGGAACTGGTATTGTTAAGGACAGGACCATCGACGAAGGCATGCGAGAAAATGCTCAGTTCGAGGACAGAGCCCGCGGGTGCCTTGCGGATCGAATGATAGACGTTGACGATCGATACATTGGGCGACGGGTCGTCGTTTTTACCCCACGTCTTGGGATGGCTGGCCTTCGCGATGCTGACTTCATTCCACTCGACGAAGTTTTTCGGATCTTCGGTCGACGTCAAGGTTCCGAATTTTGTGACGAAAGAGGCGTCCAGTGTCCGCCAATTGTTGTCCGGGTTCTTTGCCAGGGGGTCACGTACTCGGTTTGCCATCGTGGCAAAGTCGTGCTCATAGATTCCTACTGTGGAATTGTGGGAAGCAAAATGGATAAATCGAAGAACGGTGGTATCGGTGACCACGGCTCCCGTTTTTTTCCGGTTCTTATGAAAGATTCGGACGAGTTCAGCGACACGAAGCCAGGCACAGGCCGCAAAGGTATTGTCGGTTCCGTGCGGGACACCTCCCTCGGGACGGCCGCTGACTAGAAAGACAAAAAGGGGAGGCATTCTGATTGCCTGAGTTGGGGGATCGGGCGGTTACGTAATTGGGGGATTCAAATCTATCTGAGTCGGGCGGCGATACTACCACCCACTTTCAGGTCAAGCAATAAAATTCCAAAGATGTACTTTTCGCTGCGGGTTAAGGCATACTCCGGCAAAAGAGCATGTTGGATTATTATCAGGTTCTTGGGGTCAAGAGTACTGCCTCAGTAAAAGAGATCAAGGCTGCATACAAGCGGCTCGCGCGCCTGCAACACCCGGATCTCAACGGCGGCTTGCCGGAGGCCACCGAGTCATTCGTTCAGGTTTTACGTGCGCGAGATGTATTGATCGATCCACAGCGCCGCGCTGCGTATGACGCACAGCGCAATGCTCCAGTCGTAAATCGCACGGTCGAAACTTATGTGCGACGCGCACGATCCGACGCTCGCATCCAGAAGAACCTCGAAAAATTTTTGATGATTGAACGGGAAGAGGCACGCGCGCTTCGACAAGCTGTCTTTCCGATCGTGGCGTTTCTTTTCGCGGCGTTCTTTGTGCCGTTGGTCCGTCCTCACTTGTGGCGTAGCTGCGGCTGGACCGGGCGTGCAGTGATATTAGTTGTGGTTAGCATAAGCGTATGGCATACCGTCTCGAAAATTTGGACCGCGATCAAATTGCATACGCATGATGATCGAACGGTTGGAACAAAGCGGTGGAGTAGACGTCAGGCACTTCTTTTCATCGCGCTCGCCGCAATCGGGTGCGGGTTGCTGGGAACTCTAATTGGCATGTCTCTCAGCGACTCTCTGTTGACTGCGATGCCGATGTTCTTTGACCCATCGATTCGTCTGGAGCTGTTGCTGTATCCGTGGATTATGGTGTTATTGATCGATACGGTGTATTCGGTAAGCCAGAGAATCGACATCTGACCAGGTCGCTACCGCTCCCTGTACTGACCGTATCCAAGTCTGAACCGTAGTAACGTTGCGTTGTGACAGGGTGAACTACGTAATTCACCGGATTGACAGACAACAAACGCTGGCTTAGTGTTCCCCCTTCTCGCCCCGGAACAAGCTGGTCGACTTCCCCCACTTAAACAGTCTCAGGTATTAATCTGTCGCCCTTACGCTCAACCCCTCATCATGTGGAGAACCCTCCAAAACGCCTTTCCTTTGTTATTGCTTCTGATTCTCAGACCTCAAATCACTGACGGATTGCCGCAGAAATCTGTGTTCTCGATCATCCGGACTCGCGACGGCTATCTGTGGCTAACCACGTTCGACAAGAGCAATACAAAAGGACTCACGACTGCGCCTTATGAAGTCAAGGACGGAACGCTTTGGG
>DATNCH010000049.1:0-11961 GCA_035571655.1 Pyrinomonadaceae bacterium | reverse complement strand
GTCGGCGTCGTGGTTCCATTTGGCGTTGTCGGGAGTTACTACTTGCTGCGGCGCGCGTGGCCGGAGAGATCCGTTTGGCTGAGTCTGATTTGGGGCATGCCTCTGGCGCTCGCAGTTTCGGCAGTTTGGTATGGACCTGTGATCGCGAAGCATGGTTGGACGTTCATCGACGAGTTCTTCGTGCAACACCATTTCGCGCGATACGTTTCAAACAAGTACCACCACCCGCAACCAATTTACTTCTATCCGGCGATCATCCTGCTGCTGTCACTGCCGTGGACGCCGTTTCTCGTCGAGGCGTTGGTGAAGGCACGACGGTGGGCGTGGCGTGGTGCTGACGGCGTGAGTGTTGTGCGGGTCTTCGCATTGGCGTGGCTTGTGTTTCCGATTGTGTTCTTTTCGTTTTCCGGATCGAAGTTGCCGGGTTACATACTGCCGGCGCTCCCGGCTGCGGCGCTTCTAATCGCCGATGTACTGCGTCCGAAGAAGCCAGCGGTACTCATTGCTATCGCATGTGGAACGATCGTGCTTGTCTTGATCGCATTGACCTTTTTCGCAGGACCTTACGCACACCGCGAATCTGTTCGCGATCTGATCGCGCTCGGCGATGCTCGTGGTTATGCAAACGCGCCGGTGATCGCGTTGAAGAGCGACGATCGCTCGGCCCAGTTTTACGCTCACGACAGAGTCATTTACAACCCCGAAGGCGAAGTCGTGACGTTCGACGAGATCTCGCGGAGCGAAGCGCGGGCGCGCGGCGGAAAATTCCTGGTTTTGATACCACGCGAGTACGTTGAGAACTATCGAACCGCGCCGGGGATTGAAGTGATTGGGGATAACGGGAAGACTGCGATTCTGGGCTGGAAACCGTGAGCCACAAAGACGCCCAAGCACTTTGTGGCTGGACTTAGCGCAGGTTTCGATCGAAATACTCGATCACGATCCGATCGTACGCTTCACCCTGTTCGCCGGTCGCGGAAGGAAGACTGTAACCACTCAACGGAAGATCGATTCTCGTTTCGACATTAGCCGGAACGGGAAAACAGTTTTGCAGTGATGCGGTTGATGTGCGCAGGTTTCCTGCGTCGGCTCCTGTGAGTAGCAGCACGCGCGCGTTGCGTATCGAATGCGCAAACTCACACGCGTTTGTGTCGTCATACGCGCCAAGCAGGTACAGCTTCATCGCGAGCCGTGAGCACGACTGAATAAAACTGTTGTCCATGCCGACGCACGTCGAAACGGCGCCGCTGAGTAATTCGTTCGGCGAATTCGAAACGGAATCAAGCACCAGCACTTTGATCTGAGCCTCCGTGCGTGCTGCTTTCAACGCACTGTATGCCCCGAGTTCAACTCCATAAACTCCAAGACTCTCGCCGACGAGCGTCTTCTGATTCTCGGATTTCAAACCCCGGAGGTATTTGAAAGCCGCGAGCAGATCGTCTCCTTCCTTCGCACCCACAGACGTCCACTTGATCGGCGGGTTCTCACCATGTCCGCGCAGGTCGGGCCAGAGGATCGTGAAGTTGGTGGCCTCGTTAATCTTGACGCCAAGGTTGAAGAGCCACGACCGATCGCCACCATACCGGTGCAGCAGTACAACTGCCGGCGCTCCTTCGGCGCCCTTGAGAAGCCACCCGCGCGCGTTACGCCCATCGAGGTTGGTCCATGTTTCATCTGTGACTTTGAGTGCGCGGCCACTGATGCGTGAGAATGATTCCGGCGTGACGACGTAGGGCCGCTTTGTCGGACGCGTAACGCAATAGACGACAAAAGAGAGCGCGCCCACGACTGCCAGCACGATTACAAGTGCTATGGGTAGGAAAGACTTGATTAACCTTTTACCGAATCTTCGTCGGGGTGGCATCAGCGTGAGTAACCTCGGATCGCCTCATCATAGTCCTCCGGCGTATTGATGTTAACAAAAAACTTTTCCGCCTGAGCCAGATTCTTGATCTCGTCGAACGCGACCCAGCGCGTGTTAACTGCTTCGAGCAGATCCACTGGCCGCCGCCGTCCCGCATCGATGAGTTCGGTAGCACGCTCCAGGCATGGATGCTTGCGATAGATGGCCGCGAGTGGTTGCGGTCTGGCATCTGCTTGAAAAGGTACGACGGCATTGTGGTCCAACCGCACGCCCGCAAGGAACAGGAAGAGCTCAGACGTGACGAAAGGCAGGTCACACGCGACCACGATGGTCCATTCACGACGACAAGCGTCGAGAGCAGCGTGGAGACCACCCAGCGCACCCCATTGTGCGTAAACGTCCACGACGTTCTGGAGCGGTGGTATCGTTGTTGGACCGACGATCGTCACCGAGTCTGTGAGTTGCAGCAGCGTGCCGGCGATCCGTTCGATAAACGTTTGCCCGCCGACGAGCAGTCGAGATTTGTCACTTCCCATTCTGCGCGAGGCACCGCCTGCGAGAATAAAGGCATCAATATCGAGAAGGGTTTGCACGGTTTCGAGGATTATCTTGCAAATCTTGTGAATCCTGAAATCCTGTAGCAAAATCTGAAATCCTGCTATAGTCGCTCGGTGGAGGTTGTCTTTAATGCGTAGGTTTACCCTCTTTATCTTCAGTGCCATTCTCATTGCAATTCTGGCGAGCATTGCAGTCGCTCAAACTGCCAAAGCGCCCGAGTTGTTTCCCCTCGAAGACCTCCGCCCGGGCATGAAGGGAACTGCGAGAACAGTCTTCAGCGGCAGTGACACACAGGAGTTCGGCGTCGAGATCCTCGGTATTCTGCCGGGATTTCCGGGACCGCGACAGTCGTCGATCATCGCGAAACTGAGTGGCTCAAACGTCGAAAAGACCGGCGTGTTTGCCGGCATGTCGGGTTCGCCGGTCTATATTGATGGCAAGATTGTCGGCGCCATCGCGTTCAGCTTTCCGTTTTCGCGCGAACCAATCGCGGGGATCACACCCATCAAGCAGATGGTGGATCTCTTCAACAAGGGTTCAGAAAACTTAACCCCAAAAGAGCCGCGCCCCGTTTCGTTCGCGCAGCTTGCCGGCACCGATTGGAAACCGAACCTGCCGAAACCCACGGTTTCATCTGTTTCGCTCCTGGCGCCGGTTTCAGCCGGCTCGCCACTGATGCCTTTGCTGGGCCAGCAGATGGCGCCGATTGCGACGCCACTCGTGTTCACCGGTATCAGCCAGGAATCGCTCTCCGTGTTCGCGCCGCAATTGGTTGCGAATGGATTGCTGCCGGTGTCGGGCGCCGGCGGTTCAGCGGCAATCACTCCGCTCGCCGAAGTGAATGGAAACACGTTCCCGCCGGGAAGTTCCATCAGCGTTCAACTCGTGCGTGGCGACTATTCACTCGCTGCCGCCGGAACAGTCACGATGCGCGACGGTGACCGAATCTACGCGTTTGGTCATCCGTTCCTGAGCCTTGGTGCTTCGGACATGCCGATGACCGAGTCGTCGGTGGTGACTGTCATCGCAAACGTAAACAACTCGTTCAAACTGTCGGTGCCGGGCCGGATGGTCGGCGCGATCTCGCAGGACCGGGCGTCGGGAATCTTTGGACTTTTGCGTCAGGCACCGAAGATGATTCCGGTCAAGGTCAATCTCCACACGAGTCGCGATCGAACCGAGACGTACACATATGAAATTGCCAACGACTCGTTTTTGACGCCGCTGCTGTTGAATATCACGCTCTTCAGCACGATCACTTCGAGCGAACGTGCGCTTGGTGATTCGACGATTACGGTCAAGGGTGAGATACGTGTGAAAGGTCAGGAGACGATCCAGATCGATCGACGTTTTTCGGCCAATAACTCGGCGGTGATGGCGGCGGGTGCGATTGCAGCGCCAGTGAGTTCGCTCCTGACGAGCGGCTTTGACGACGTTCAGCTCGACGGAATCACCCTTGATATCGGTTCTTCAGAGACGAAGTACGCGGGCACGCTCGAGCGCATCACGCTCGATCGCACGGAGGTTCGTCGCGGCGAATCGATCGAGATTCAGGCTTACGTGAGAACAGAGTCTGGAAAGCAGTTTGTGCAACGAATTCCGGTTCGGATTCCGGAGGATGCTGCGGTGGGCCAGTTACTGGTGTTTGTCGGCGATGGAGGTGCGTTGCAGGAAGGCTCGCCGGCGAAGGCGTTTGTGCCACAGGATCTGAGTCAGCTCGTAAAAGCGATCAATACGGTTAAGAAGAGCGATCGGCTGTATGTAAAGCTGTTTCGGATCACGAACGGTGCGGTGATTGGGACGAGCGAACTTCCGAGCTTGCCGCCGTCGATGGTGGCGACTCTCAATAGCGATCGGACGTCGGGTGGCTACACGCCCACGGTGCTGTCGCCGGTTTCCGAAACCGAATTGCCGCCGGCTGATTTCGTAATCTCCGGTCAGCAGCTAATCGCGATCGACGTCGTGAGATAATTGCCACGGATAAACACAGATGCCGGCGGATCACAAACGTGATCCGCCGGCATCCGTTTTATCCGTGGTTAATTATTTGTTCGCTACTGCGCCCGCCGGATCATCCAGCGCCGCGACTCGAGCCTTCAACGTGTCTGTCAGCATCTCAACCTCTTCGGTTGAATAGTTCGCCGCACGAAACGCATCCTTGATCTGCTCGTCACTCAAGCGCTTGAACAAACTGCTCACCCAACGTGCATCCGCAACCGTCAGGTTCGTAAACAGCTTCTGGTTCTTACCGCTGTAACTGAAGTCGATTACATCACCCTTTACAGCCTTGATGAACTGAGCCTTCTTGTAATCACCAGCTTCGTTGCGACTACGAGAGAAGACGCCGCCCGTTTTCCCGAATGTGGCGCCCAGGTCGCTGATGATGTAGCGCAACTCTCCCTCCCCGGTGGTATCGCCGCGCCGTACGAGGATTTCATTGTTGTCGTCTTTCATGTCCCAATTGTTGAGCGTCACCATTAGGACCTTCAAGCCCTTGAACTCGGGCGTGTTCATGAAAGGATTGTTTTCCCACATCCACTTTCCCGCGCGCTTAACATCAGCGGGCCTGGCTTCGAGTCGAACGTTTTCAAACTCGCCTTTGCCCTCGATTTTCAGCTTCGGGATCAGGTAAGCGATTTCGGTTTCGTAACCGAGTGCCCACAGCAGTCGATTAGCTGCCGTGTCGGTTTGGGCTTCTTTACCGATCTTCGCGACCCATTCATTTCCCTTCGCGTCGCGCACGCGATACTTCTTCGAGTAACCGCCGGGCTTGTCCTCGATAAATGTGATCTTGCTGATGTCGGGCTTCATTTCTTCGCCACCCGCGCCGAGGAGAAGGTTGCGGCTCGCGATGTCGGAAGGGTCGCGCCACATGACGGGCGTGCCGGTGAGTTCTTTTTTGGTCTTGTCTTTGGATTTGTTCTCTTTGTCTTTGTCCTGGGCCGCTGCCGAAATGGGCAGTGCCAGCATTAAAACCACTAGCAAAGCAGGCCAGTACGCTGGTTTAGTACGAAACATGTGTTGTGTCTCTCCACGTGTGTAAATTTCTGATACAGAATCGATCCGGTTCAGTAATTCTAAGCAATAATATAGCCACAGATAAAACACGGATGAGGCGGATCACAGTCTGATCCGCCTCATCCGTCTTTATCTGTGGCTAAATGATTAGGGGGTTGGAGGCGCAGAACCTTGCGGAGCGACCCAGAGCTGGACGAACAGTTCCTCTCGTGGCGCGCCTACGAGCGTGACGATGCGACGTTCATCGAGGCCACGTGAGTGCACGAGGTATTCGATGATGCGGCTCGAATGATGCTGGACGTCTCCACGTTTGCTCGTACGGCCCGGATAGACGATCACGTAAGCCGTCGCCGTCGGATCGTTCTGAAGCTCGATGGCGAAGTTATCGAGACGAGCCTTCTCGTCGTTACGAGAGATGTCGGGAAACTCGTCAAACTTGCGGCTGTAGATCTTCGGCAACGGAATCGTCACGGCACAGTCCGCGGAGCATTCAAGCGTATACCCGCCCATTGAGAGTGTCGCTCTGACGGTCTGGCCGCCCAATCCGGTTGTGTCGATCTTGATGGTGTCCGTTCCCTGGCCTTCAATGATTCTTCCCGCAGAGACGGACCAGGTGTAAGCGGGATTGATGTTTGCGGGAATTCCGCCCGTCAAGTGTGAACTGAACGTGAGTGGCTGATCGATCGCGATGTTCGTGGGGCAGACGATCTCGATTGCCGGGCAGACAGGCTTCACTACCGGACACGGATTCACCAGCACACTAATCGAAGAGAAAGCCTGGCATGAACCTTCAGAGCCGACGCTCTGAATGTCGAGCGATGCCTTGTGATAACCCGGCGCCAAACCGGCCAGGTTCCACGTTACGACCGCACCATCACCCCTGATCACGCCGTCTGTCGTAGACCATTTGTACTTGATCGGGTAACCGCCCGGAGAGACTGCATTGGCCGTGAGACGCACTTCAGGCGCGCCTCCATTGGCGCAGGCGCTGACGGAGTTCGCGTCCGCGGTAAGACTAAGGGTTAGCGGCGCGTTGGCGGCCGCCACAGTTCGGGTTCGTTGGGCAAGTGTTTGCGGCGCGGACAAAAAGGCGACCAGGGCAATTGGCGCCAGATATCCGACGAGCCGGGGTGGATTTCTGAACATAAGCACTCCTAAACAGACGTCTTTATAGAAGAAAGTAACAATTAGTTGCGGCTTCCATCCGTGGATGAATAGCCCGCTCGGTTGTTTGACTCCGCTAGCAAATTGGCGTTAGATAAGTCCCGCTGCTTTCCCCAACCTACGTTTTTCAACAGTGGCAGAGTCTTTCTGGATGAGATCGATTCTCTTAATCTGCGCGGTCTGCTTGGTGGTATTTGCCTTCGGTTGTAAGCGCAGCAATCAACAAAGCACGAATAATAGTGCGGGAGCCTCGCAGGTGTCCAACAATTTAGCCGGGGACCGCACCCGAGCGCGAGAGCAACTCGAAAAAGGCAAGCAGTTGTACCATGACGACAAGGATGAAGAGGCGGTGCTCGCGTTCATGGAGGCTGTCAGGCTCGATCCGGACCTCGCGGAGGCTCATTTCCGGCTCGGGCTGGGTTACGAGTCGTTGGGCAAGCGTGAAGAGGCGGAAGCGCAGTACAAGAAGGCCGTTGCCGCGTACAAGAAGTACTTTGAAGACAACGATAACGATGCGCAGGCTCATTACGACTTTGGACAGACGTATGCGGGGTTGGGCCAGTACAGTGACGCCATTCGCGAGTATCGAGAGGCGACGAAGTTAAAGGAGGACGACCCGGACATGTTCTATGATCTGGGCGTTGCTTACACGAAGTTGGCCCAGTACGATCAGGCGGCGGCAGCGTTCCAGAAGGCTTTGGACATCGACCCGGAGTACTACCGAGCGCAGGACGCGCTTGATGAAGCAAAAGCAGGAATCAAACGAATTCGCGCGGGCGTGAAGCATCAGCAGGACATGTTGAAGAAACAGAAGGAAGATGAACTGAAGAAGGCGAGCGCGTCGCCGACTCCGGAGGAATAGCATGGCCACGTACACACCACCACCATACTTCCCGCAAGGTTCGCTGGCACCCCCAGACAAACGCCGTTACCGGAAATTCAAGCTTGTGATGATCGCGCTGTGCCTGGGGCTGATCCTGGTCATCGGCGCCGCCGGCTATGGAATCTGGTATTTGGTCACACGACTTTTGTGAGTTCTTTTTGTGCTCTTTTGTGTGCCTCCTCGCTTGACACTAAACGATTGAGCCCGTATAGTCTCCCGTTTCGGACGGATAGTCTGAAGCCAAACAAGCAACGTCCAGTTGGTTCTGTAGGTGTGGAGGCGTTGCTCGACCATGCAAGTCGGTCGTTTGACAATTATTGTGGCGTAATAGTTTGCGTTCTCCAACGCTTACTCGCGCGAAGGAAACTTCTCGCCTAATCAATGCGACGCCACAGAAAAGTTTCGGCTTAAGGGAAGCCACGATCCACGCCCGCCGCGTAATAGCGAAGTCAGAACGTCCCTAAAATACAATTTTTTAACAGGGCAGCCGCCTGCGCTGACTGCCGGACTGGTTCCGGAAAGAGGCAGGCAGGGGGCCTTTTTGCGCGCTTAACGCGCACACGATTTAAGAGGGAAACAGTGCCGACGATAAATCAGCTTGTTCGCAAGGGCCGCCAGCAGGTTAAGTACAAAACGGCCAGCCCCGCGCTTCAGAGTTCACCCCAGAAGCGTGGTGTTTGTACCCGTGTTTACACGCAGACGCCGAAGAAACCCAACTCCGCGTTGCGCAAAGTCGCGCGTGTTCGCCTGACCAACGGCATCGAGGTCACTACTTACATTCCGGGCGTCGGCCACAACCTCCAGGAACACTCGATTGTTCTGATCAGAGGCGGACGCGTGAAGGATCTCCCCGGTGTCCGCTATCACGTGATTCGTGGCACGCTCGATTCCGTCGGTGTCGCCGACCGTAAGCAGGGACGCTCGAAGTACGGAGCCAAACGGCCGAAGGGTGCTGGAAAGTAACGAGATAAAGATATGCCTAGACGACGAGTAGCCGAACGAAGAGACGTACTTCCCGATCCGGTTTACAACAGCCCGCTGGTGACGAAGTTCATCAGTGGTGTGATGTGGGAAGGCAAGAAAAGCGTCGCGGAAAGCATCTTTTACGATGCGATGCGACAGATTGGCGACAAGACCGGCGAAGAGCCGTTGAAGGTATTCAAGCGAGCAATCGACAACGTGAAGCCGACGGTGGAAGTAAAGTCGCGACGCGTTGGTGGTTCGACTTATCAGGTACCGATCGAGGTACACCAGGAGCGGCGCGGTGCCCTGGCAATTCGATGGATCGTCTCCTATGCGCGGGGGCGCGGCGAGAAGACGATGACGGATCGTTTGGCGGCAGAGATTCTGGACGCGGCTAACAACCGCGGCAACGCGGTGAAGAAGAAAGAAGACACACACCGCATGGCGGACGCTAACAAGGCGTTTGCGCATTACAAGTGGTAAAGAAAATATAGGACCTATAGGTCCTATGGGACCTATTAGTTATGGCTAAGCACGACCTAAGCAAGTTCAGGAATATCGGCATCATGGCGCACATCGATGCCGGCAAGACCACCACCACGGAACGTATCCTTTATTACACCGGCATCACGCACAAGATTGGCGAGGTGCACGAGGGTACGGCGACGATGGACTGGATGGAACAGGAACAGGAGCGCGGTATCACGATTACCAGCGCTGCGACGACCTGTTTCTGGGAAAAAGACGGCGTCGATCATCGCATCAACATCATCGATACTCCCGGCCACGTGGACTTCACGATGGAAGTCGAGCGCTCGTTGCGCGTGCTTGACGGCGCTGTCGCCGTGTTTGACGGCGTTGCCGGCGTGGAACCGCAGTCGGAAACGGTCTGGCGCCAGGCTGATAAGTATGGTGTTCCCCGTATTTGCTTCATCAACAAGCTCGATCGCGCCGGCGCCTCGTTTGACCGTTCATTCGAATCAATCATCACTCGCCTGGGCGCCAACCCCGTAGCCTTACAGATTCCAATCGGTCTCGAAGATCAGCTCAAAGGCGTCGTCGATCTGATATCGATGAAGGGACTGATCTGGAACGACGAAACCAAGGGCGCTGAGTATGAAACGGTCGAGATTCCTGAGGACCTGAAAGAAGCCGCTGCGGCCGCTCGAGAAAAGCTGATTGAAGCGGTTGCGAGTGTCGACGATGGCTTGATGCACAAGTACATCGAAGGCGAAGAGATTTCTGAGCCTGAAATTCGCAAAGCGCTGCGCGTCGGAACTATCGGACTGAAACTCGTGCCCGTCGTTACCGGCTCGGCCTTTAAGAACAAGGGTGTGCAGACCTTGCTCGATGCAGTTGTCGATTATCTTCCATCGCCTCTCGACGTGCCTCCAGTTGAAGGAATCAACCCGAAAACGGACGAGGTTCAAACTCGTCCAGCGGACGCTTCTGCGCCATTTGCCGGCCTCGTCTTCAAGATAATGGCTGACAAGCACCTGGGCCAATTGTCTTTTGTGCGCATCTACAGCGGCAGCATCAAGGCTGGATCCTATGCCTACAATCCTGTTAAGGGCAGCAAGGAGCGTGTAGGCAGGTTGATGCGGATGCACGCTAACAAGCGCGAAGATATTGAAGATGCGAGCGCAGGCGAGATCATTGCGATTGGCGGCATGAAGCAGGTTACAACAGGCGATACGGTTTGCGACGAAACCAAGCCAATCATTCTCGAGAAGATGGAGTTCCCGGCGCCCGTTATTCGCGTGGCTGTCGAACCCAAAACACGACAGGATCAGGATAAGTTAGGCGTAGCGCTGAATCGTCTCGCACAGGAAGACCCCTCCTTTAACGTTTCTACCGATACTGAAACCGGTCAAACGATTATCGCCGGAATGGGTGAACTCCATCTCGAGATCATCGTCGATCGAATGAAGCGTGAGTTTGGCGTCGAGGCGAATGTTGGCAAGCCCCAGGTGGCCTATCGCGAAACCATTACGCAAGCGGCGCCTGGCAAAGAAATCTACAAGAAACAAACGGGCGGTCGTGGTCAGTTCGGGCACGTGGAGATCGAGATTGAGCCCGCACCGGGTGAAGGTTTTGTTTTTGAGAACAAGATCACGGGCGGCGCCATTCCCAAGGAGTACATCAAGCCCGTCGAGCATGGAATTAGAGACGCAATGGAGCGCGGATTCCTCGCTGGTTATGAGTTGGTGGACATCAGAGTAAGGCTGGTATTCGGTGGCTATCACGAGGTGGATTCAGACGAGCGCTCATTCCATATTGCAGGTTCGCTTGCTTTTCAAGACGCAGTGCGAAAAGCAAAGCCTGTGTTGCTCGAGCCAATCATGCGGATTGAGGTTGTGACCCCTGACGACTACATGGGCGCGGTGAATGGCGATCTCAGGCGCAGGCGGGGCCAAATTGAAAAGACCGAACCTCGACCTGGTGGTGCGCAGGTGATAACGGCATTTGTACCGCTTTCCGAGATGTTTGGTTACACGACCGACTTGCGCTCGGCGACCCAGGGCCGGGCCACTTCGACGATGCACTTCGAGCGATACGATAAAGCGCCGAAGAATGTCGCTGAAGAGGTTATTGCAAAGGTTCAGGGAGTAGCGAAGTAACAACCGCACAGGCTTTCCAGCCTGTGCAATTTTTTTGGGACTAACTAGGGGATAACCGAGATGTCGAAGGAAAAATTTGACCGTTCAAAGCCGCACGTGAACATCGGGACGATCGGGCACGTGGATCACGGGAAGACGACGCTGACGGCGGCGATCACGAAGGTGCTGGCGAAGAACAATCCGAAAGTACAGTTTGTGGCCTTTGATCAGATTGACAAGGCGCCGGAAGAGAAGGCGCGCGGCATCACGATCGCGACGGCGCACGTGGAGTACGAGACGGCCAATCGCCACTACGCCCACGTCGACTGTCCGGGACACGCCGACTACGTGAAGAACATGATCACGGGCGCGGCGCAGATGGACGGCGCGATTCTGGTGGTGGCGGCGACTGACGGCCCGATGCCGCAGACGCGCGAGCACATTCTGCTGGCGCGGCAGGTCGGGGTGCCGGCGATGGTGGTTTGCCTGAACAAGGTGGACGCCGTGGACGACCAGGAACTGCTGGAGTTGGTGGAACTGGAAGTGCGCGAGTTGCTGAGCTCCTACGAGTTTCCGGGCGACGACATTCCGGTGGTGAAGGTATCGGCGCTGGGCGCGTTGAACGGCGAGCCGGACGCGGAGAAGATGGTGCTGGAGCTGATGGAAGCGGTGGACAGCTACATTCCGACGCCGGCGCGCGAGATGGACAAGCCGTTTCTGATGCCGGTGGAAGACATCTTCACGATTCAGGGCCGCGGCACGGTGGCCACGGGACGTGTGGAGCGCGGCAAGGTGAAGGTGAACGAGACGGTGGAGATCGTGGGTATTCGGCCGACGCGTTCGACGGTGGTGACGGGCGTCGAGATGTTCAAGAAGCTTTTGGACGAAGGCGTGGCGGGCGACAACGTCGG
>DATNCH010000048.1:0-26154 GCA_035571655.1 Pyrinomonadaceae bacterium | reverse complement strand
ACAGACATATTATCGAGCAGAATTCGCTGAACTCCCAACCCGAGCGCCTCTCGGACGTTGTCGAGCGTGCGCGTCTCGACTTCGATTTCTAGCTGCGATCCGGACGCGCGAACTCGTTCTACCGCAGCAGTTATCGAACCCGCGAAGTCGATGTGGTTGTCCTTTATTAATACCATGTCGAAAAGGCCGGTGCGGTGGTTTTGACCGCCACCAAGACGGACCGCGAGTTTGTCTGTAAATCTCAGGCCCGGAGCGGTCTTGCGTGTGTCGAGAATCACCGCCTTCGTTCCGGCGACGGCGTCGACAAACATCCTCGTCAACGTGGCAATTCCAGACATTCGGCCCAGGAAATTCAAAGCAGTTCGTTCGCCGGTGAGAAGTGCTCGCGCTGGACCTTCGAGATCGACCAGCACCGTGCCGCGAGTGATCCTCGATCCATCTGTCGCGTTGTTTCTGAAAGTGATGTGATCACTCAAAGCGAGCATCACGTGCTCGGCCACTGCCAGACCAGCAACGACGCCATCCTGTTTGGCGACAATTCGGCCACGCAGCGACGCATTTGCGGGCACGATCGTGTCAGTCGTCACGTCGCCGGTGCCGATGTCTTCTTCGAGCGCACGTTTTATGTATTGCCGGATTTCGGGCGGGAGTTCTGAAGTCATTCTTTGCTGGTATCTTGCAACATGTGAATGTCGCCTCGCAAAGGCGCAAAGGCCGCAAAGTAAAACTTTCTTTGCGCCCTTATGCGCCTTCCCGAGGAAACTATCTGACGGTAACAAGAACGTCGCGGCCTTCCTGTGCTTCATTGCCAGAGTAATCGGCAGCAATAATGCGCAACACGTAGTCGCCTTTTGGCAGTTGCGTTGTATCCCACACGCCCTTCGCCGCTCGACCGTCGCGAACCGTGTTCGTCACTTCGTACAGAAATCGCGTCGTCTCGCTTCCGTAGACAGTGATCCCGCTCTCCGCCGCGTACGCCACCTTTGTCGCTTCCCGATCGCTGGGCAGTCGATTGAACAAAATGTTGATGCGCGGCTGCTCGAACCCTGGAGCGGGTGTGCCATCGGGTTTGAGAACCTGATATCCCAGTTTGTAAAGACCGAGCCTCCGTCTACTCGCGTTCATGTTCGTACGATCAATGGCGTCGACGACTATGCGGACGGGACCACTGACCAACAGACGATCTCCGTTCTTTTCCGTCAAGCGCGTGCCAGACGCGTCAAACAGTTGAATGCCATCTTTTTCAATCGTTGGAGCAACCGTGTCAGCGAATCCGATCGGCGACAGCGTAAGCGGATTGATCTCACCGTCCGGTGGTCCAATGTTCATGTGAACATGGTACATCCGGTTCACAGTTCCAAGAGCATCGCCGGGACGAAAGCGTGTGCCGCGCCTGATGCGCACGCGCGCGAGCTTCCCTTCGGCGTCGTACACGGGAATGAACCGCGGATCGTCGAACATCTTCGCGTCCTTGTCGCGACCGACGTGTATGTGAATGTAAGAAACGACGCCGACGCGTACGCCTTCGTTGATGGAGCCGAAAGCCCAGTTTGGAGTCGGACTCACAACCTTTTCCGAACGGACGGCGCGCACAACCGTTCCGTAAGCGCCGAAGACATCGAGCCCGCTGTGAAGATGATGACGGCTGTCAGTGGAATCAAAACTGCCGCGCACTTCTCCGATCGTGGCAACAACTTCGTGTGGGCGGTCCTGCGGATCGACCGGCCATAACAACGATTGTTGACGCAGAGTCTCGTTAGTGAGTTTCGGACGCGCATCGATCAGAGTGGCCGCGCTCGCAGCCAGCGCCGGATCGAGTTTGCGCACCAGGTAGTTGCCGCTGTCTGCAACGTAAAGCTTGTCTCCAGCGAGTGCGATTCCCGCTGATTGATTGAAGCGAACCCCATCTGAGCCATCGGTGATTACGCGCGCGGTGCCGTCGGGAGCAATCTGAAGAACACGCGAATGATCGAGTTCAGTTACGTAAAGAAAGTTGTCGTGCGTCAGCGCCAAACCGATCGGACTCGAAAGATCTGTCACTTGCAATGTCGTGACGTTTCCCTGCGCGTCTATTCTGCGGAGCCGATCGTTTCCCGTATCCGCGACAATCAGCGTGCCGTCATTCGCAACGACCACACCGCACGGCGTATCGAAGAGCGCTGTGTTGCGATCGCCATCGGCGAATCCCGGAGTTCCCTTGCCTGCGACTGTGCTGACCTGTCCATCAGGCGTGATCAAGCGAATGCGATCGTTGTAAGTGTCGGCGACGTAAATGTTTCCATTCACATCCACAGCCACGCCGATTGGACCATTGAACTGCGCTCTGTTTGCTGGTCCATCGACGTAGCCTGCCGTGCCGTCACCGGCCACAGTTGAAGTCTGACCGGCCGGCGTGACTCTTCGAATGCGGTTGTTTCCAGTGTCGGCGACGATCAGAGAGCCGTCCGGCGCGAGTGCGATACCTGAGGGTGTGTTGAACGATGCCTTGTCGCCATCCGCGAAGCCTTCGACGCCTCCGGCGATCGTCGTGACGTTTCCATCTGGTGTGAACTTTTGAATGCGGTTGTTCTCGCCCGCATCGGTAACGTAGATCGTTCCATCAGCCGCGACTGCGATACCAAATGGATCCGACAATCCGAGTGGCGACCCGTCTCCAGCGAACGTTGTGACGTGGGCTTTCCAACCGATTGGCGTTGGCGGCGGTTTGTGCAAATACCTATAAGCCACGTACGCAGCGGCGCCGCCTAAAATGACAAGGAGTATCGCGACGATGGCAAACCTGCGCATTGTTCGACTAATCGAGGAAGATTTCCGGGTGTGCAAGCATCTCCTCGATGCGCGCGATGTAGCGTCCGACGTGCAGACCGTCCATCAGTGAGTGATGGACCTCGACGGAGAATGGCAGCAGGGTGCGTTCGTTTTGTTTTATAAATTTCCCGAACGAGATCTTGGGCACCGAATCCTCGCGTCCCCATCTGCGCGCGTGCGAAAAACTGGTGAAGCTGATCCATGGAAGCGTGGTGCAATGTATGCGCGCGTCGTCTTCATGTCGGGGGCTAAATTTGCCATCGCCGCTTTTGATCTCATCGACAGCTCGTGTCGCGCCGTTCATGAATTCCGCGAAGCTTTCTCTGTAATCAAAATACACGAGCGTGAACGTTTCATTCGGCAGGATGACGGTGGTGCCGCCGTTGATCACATCATGGACCAACACCTGGCCCTGGCGTAAGCGATAACGGAACGGTTCGATCTCGTTTGCAGCTCGCAGTGCGAGGTAGTGATACGTGAGCCAAACGCTCGTGCGTTCACGTTTGTGCAGCCCGGTTAGTAAGTTGGTGACGTCAAGCTGCGTGCAGACGTTGAAAAATGGTTTATCGAAAGGGAGATAAAACTCAAACACCTGCCGTCGTGGCCAGGTGGCTAGATCGATGTAACGGGGCATACTGGGGCATTGTAACTGATTCGCAGCGGGATCGTATTAGCGCACACATGTAACCATCTGCGTCGGCCCTCCCATCTCGTCGAGTGCGGTGCCAATCTCGTGAAATTCGCACGCGTATTGATGTTGGCGAGCAAAGTGCGAGACCCATTCCTGGAACTGGCTCCTGGTCCATTCGAAGCGGTGGTCTTTGTGGCGCAGTGTTGGGACGTCATTCCAGCGGACGTTGTACTCAAAGTTTGGTGTTGTGAGTATCACCAGGGCGGGCCGGATGTAGCCGAATATTACCTGACCGAATGCGGTCAGGCGGGCAGCGTCCAGATGCTCGATGACTTCGATCGCCGTCACGGCAGAGAAACCGAGAAACCTCGGATCGGGATTGGTTGCGAGTGCCTGGAGAAGTCTGATGCGATTCTGAATTAAGTCATTCGGCAACAGACTCAATCGCCGGCGGGCGGCTCCAAGCACCGTCGTCGACATATCAACTCCGAGCGCGCTTTTGATTTGAGGCTCAGTTACCAATCTCTCGAGCAGCATTCCGGATCCACAACCGAGGTCGAGGACAGTGGTCGTGCCGTGAAATTTGAGAGCGGCGATCACGGCTTGTAATCGTGCTTCCTGAAGATTTTGTGGAGGATCCTGCGAGTCTGTGATCGGTTGATCCGGGAGTTCCAATGCCAAACTCTCCGCCGTTCGGCAAGCTGTCCGCGAGACGAAGATGCGACATCGTAGAATGCCCTGGCGCAGTTGAGGCATCGCGCGATCCATGCTGACGACGTCCACTTTGCACCGCAATTGCTTGCGTAATGCCGCGCGGATGTTTCTGATCGGAGTCTCGGCGAGCCCTTCCACCGCGAGATCGAGATCCGATCGCATGTCTCTAACGTCACGGCGAGCAATGGAGCCGAAGAGCCATACACGACTCGCGCCTGCCTGGTACAACAGGGAGGCAGCTTCAGCAGCCTGCTGCATGCGACGTTGGCGGAGGACTTCTATCATGGCTCCGCCGTTTGCTCCGGGCTCAGATATGCAGCGAACTGAGCAGCGTGTGTTGAAGAAAGACGAAAGCCAACTGCATTGAACTCTCGCGGCCATTCGCTGGCTGCTCCCAGAGCCTTCCACCAATGCTGCATAGCCGCGCGGAGCTTCGGCCGTTGCGTTAATGCTTGCCGAACGCTTACGGCAACCGCGCGTGGTCCTTCGGGTAGGGTGCGAGTGAGAATTTCCAGTTTGCAGTCAATGACACCTGCGACCTCGCGAAATGAAAGCACGCAGGCCGCGGCCGGCAGAATCGCATTGATACCCGTGAACGAAGTCAGGAGGTAAGCAAGTTCGGCCAATCTGTGTGAAAGGCCGGCGGCCTTTAAAACACGATGCATCGCCAGCAGTGGTACTTCGTCACGACAAAAGAAGTAGAGACGCGGATCGGAGTCGTGTCGATTGAAGGAGAATGAAGCGAAGTGCTGCGTCAGGCCCGGAATGGTGTCTAACGCGATATTGGCGATGGTAGAGAGTCGCCCGGGAAGTGCATCAGGAAGTCCGCTGGTCCACTCGGAATAGATCTTCACTTCGGCGAGACCGTGATGATCGAGAGTGGCGCCGAGATATGCACCAAATCTCGCCGATGGTCCGAGGCATAGGTTACATAACGAAGCGAGACGTTTTTCGTAGTCGACGTCACGCGGGCGGAGTTCGGCAATCCAGCGGGTGGCGATTGCAGCCGAGTGTCGACGACGCTGTGCGGGAGTCAATCCAGGAAAGAACGGTTCGAAATCCATGCGCAACGCGTGTGGTTGTGTCTCGCAGAATGAAATTTCTAATGGCGCAGAACCGGGCACCAGCGTGTTCGCGAAATATCTCGAGTCACCAAACGCGAGCGGAAGCGCTTCGCCCAGATCATCAACCACAACACGTGGCATCGGTGGGAGCTCAAGCCTTCTCGCGCAGCGCTCGAGCCACGGCACCGGCATGATTTCTAATCGTTTTGTTTGAGCTACAGCAGCCATAAAAAATGCCTTCGGCGTTATCGGTGTTCATTCAAGCGTGTAGCTGCACAGAACTCCCATATCTTCGACCGAGTCAGGATCGATCACGTCGACTGGACCATCCGGCGTATTTACGATCTTCCGAAGAATGAGCGGGATTTGCGACGGCGCAAACGTCCAGACAGTTTGAGCCGGGTTATCCGTCACAATGACACCCGCTCCAAGGTCGAGCGTCGCGGGCGCCGCTGCTCCCAAGTCGCCCGGTAGTCCCTGCGCGTCCAACCGAATTGAAGCACCTCCCGCCGGGCGCGTGACGTCGAAGGCCAACGGATTCGCGGCGTCGTACGCGACCTTCGTCTTTAAAAGGAGAACCAGACGCTTGAGTCTGATCGTCTTCTGTCTCGTATAGGCGGGGAAAAGATCAGACTTCAATTCCAGTAGGAGCTTCGGCGCCACTCCGCCGGCGGGCTGAGAGCGCAGCAACTGGTACCAGCGCTCGGGAAAATCGTGACGCAAGCTGAACAGACGAAACAGACCCGTCTTGCCTTGTTCCACCTGCATTCGCGTTACGGCATCAAGCAACCCCGCGGTCACGGCGTTCTTCAGAGGCTCACCACCGTCGCGAGCGGTGTAGCGGATGTGCAAAACAGCGTCGCTGATCGTATCGTAATCAAACTGGCGGAAGTTCGCCGGAAGTTCCAATCGCCACGAACTGATAACACCAGCCCCCTCGAACGGCAGGTATCGATCATCTCTGAAGTCGAGTTCGAAAACGCCGGAATCATCCTGGCCCGTACTCGTCACGATGGACTGTATTCCGCCCACATCGTGAGCGAAGCGCGGATCCTCGATGCCTTGCCACGCGTATTGAGGCTGGACCTGCGAATCACGGCGAACCCGATTGCTCAGCAACGTCAGATGCGCGCTGACACTCGTGTACGGACCGGCGACGCACGGCAGGCTGAGACTAACCGACCTGATCCGCCGGAGATAATGTCCCGGATGATCGATGTCGAAGATCGCCTCCGGCAACTCGAAAAAGCACGAATTCGTCTCGCGCAAAGCAACGAGCGCTTGCGGGTGCAGGAGGTTGAGTGAGATGTGTTTGGTTAGCTCGTGTTCGCGCTTGTTCTGTTCGAGGTACGCGACCTCCATTCGCTTGATGTCGCGGAACTGCTGCTCACCTGCAAGCAGACCCTTCTTCAAACTGTCCCAGTAACCGAACTGAATAAAGTTCGACTCCTTGAGACCGAGTTCGTGTTGGTAGGCACGCTCGGCACGTTTCGCAAGATCGTAGGAGAGTTGGTAGGTTTGAAAATAGAGAGTTGAGAGTTGCGTCACCATCCAGTCGTAGAGCTCCTGGTTGGTAAACTTCGTCCTCATCATCTCGTCGACAGCCGTTGCGTTTTCAGTTTGCTGTTCGTGATTCGCCAATTCTTTCTCGGCGATCGCCAACCTGATCTTTGCGGCCTCGATCGATCTCTCCAACTGCTTGAGTTCAAGCTTGGCGAGATTCTCCTGGTTTTTCCACTCGTCCCAGCGCCGATCAAACCCACCCTTGATCGAGGCAGAGCTCGCATCATATTCATCAAGGAACGCGAGAAAATTCATCCCTCTCGCAGTGGCCTGCGCCGCCATGCCGATATTCATTCCGCCCCAGCGCCACTTCACCACCGGGCTTCCGGCCCAACCGGATGCTCCGATGTCGAAGTCTCCGATCAACGGGACAATGGCGGCTACCAACTCAGCAACCTGCGCTTTCACTTGCCAATCGTGCGCACTCGCCAGCTTAGTCATGTGCAGTTGCTCGTTCTGATTGATTCGAGCGATGTTCTGGTAGAAGTCACGCCGTGCCTCGGTGACGGCTTTGCTGTTCTCGAGCGCCGCGAGACTTTCGGTAGCTTCCTTTATCTGTTGCTGCCGTACTTCGCGGACGGCTTTGAGCAAATTTATTTCCTGACTTGAACGCAATAGAGACAGCGCCTCAGCATCACGCTTCTCCATTGCCGACAACAATGCTGATCCAATCGCTTTGACCTCACTACACAACTCCGTGGCTTTCTGTGCCATGACTCGAAACCGATAACACGGAAGCGGAGCGTTGAGATCGTTAAGCACACTGCCAAGATCCACACCGGCAGCCGCTGCCCGCACAAGCAGGGCTGGATCGATCGGAGGTTCAAACAACGCCAGTTGTCGAACAACACCTTCGATGTTCATACAGTGACGAATCTTGAAGAGTCGGTTCGCCACAGTGTCCCAATAGCTCAGTAGCTGTTCGTTCCGCGGCACACAAAAATATGGAATCTTCGGAATCGGCAGCGTAGGCGAACGTGACGGCGCCACGACCGCATCCGCGCTCGGCGTAGGAATGAGGTATTCGATTTCGACGAGTCGATTTGAAAAACTCTCGAGCAGCGGATCGAGTGAATTGTACGTCTGCACCTGCGCCTCGGCGCGAGGTGTTATTTCAGTCGGACGTTCTCCGAGAAGATCCGCGGCAAGAATGTAGAGCTGCGTAGCCTCGTTGATCGATTCAATCGTGTCTCGCCGGAAGAGCTGGTCTCCCCAGGCGATAAGACAGTCAAGATATTTCATTACTACCGACTTTTGGAAAGCCGTGAACCGCAGTCGCGCGACGGCATAAGGCGAGAATGGGTTTCGGCGCCACTCAGCGATTTGCGACGAGAGCTGCGGGTTCGGACTTCCAGAGGCGTTCGGCTTCAACAACTGCTCGATTCGTTGTTTTAAATAATCGTCGCGTTCGAGATCGTGGAATGGCTTGGTGCGCCAGAATTTTCGCGGAGCATCCTCCGACGATGCGCTCGTCGGATCGAAGATGTAGTGAAACCACTGCCGCGCCTCTTCGAATCGCTGGTTCTGCGTCAGGCGTGTGGCGATCATCATCGGCGCGTGAAAGAACAGTTCCCAGTTGTACTGCGAATACGCGCCATTCGGCGAAAAGTCGACGTTGTCGATCGGGTGAGCGGCATTTACGAAACCAGCAGTAGGTCCGTAACTAGTGAAGTACTCCTCACGAAGACTCTGCATCGTGAGAGTCATAAGAGCGTCGACACCGCCTCGATTCAATTCCTTCACGAAATCACAAACGTAGGGATGGTAAAACGGATAGAAGCGGTAACGCCTTTCCCGCGTTAACGTCGGCGAGAGGTCCTCTTCCGCCAGGCTCTCGATGTCAAGAAAGCGCGCAGCCATAGCGATGTTCTCGTTGACACGGACTGTCTTTTCGGCCTGAACATCAATAATCCCTAACTTGAATCGATCGGGATTAACGACCGCAGCTCCAACTCGCGCGAGAACTGGTTTATCAGCACTCGCGGCACCCCTGTAGTAATGTGAAACGATCATGTTGAAATGGCCGGGATCAACTCTCTCCTCTGTTTGCCATCGGATGCCAATCGGTGTCGGATCTTCCGATTGCACTAACAAAGCGCGAATCCCATCTTCGAAGAAGAACGGGCGGTTGCCCGTCAGAAATCGATCCTGCCGAGGATAGAGTATTTGGTATTGGACGATGCCCGGTGTTGCGCTCAAGGCAATCTCTTCGCGATTTGTTGTTCCGTCCACAGGAAGATAGAGCGGTGCCGAAACATCTTCCTGAAAACGCGTGCCATTCACCTTTGTTCCTGTGGGATTAAACACGCCATAGATTCTTGGACCACCTTCGAGAAACGCGTCGCCACCACAGCCGCTGAAGAAGAACGTCTTAACTATCGAATGGTAAACAGTGTGCGGTACGACGAAGACGCCATAATTTGTGTCCAGGTCGGAAAAAGTCGTAGTGGTGGGATTGTCCCACTCTGGCCAAATACGCAAGCCATCCGGATCGATCTTTGTGAAGAAGACGTGCTGGCTGCGCCCGTCGTCTGCCGGGTCATCCTCGACAACAGGCACCTCTGTTTTCACTCGTTGCCGCGTGATCCTTTTAGGCAGCCACTTCCCTTGTTTCAATTCACTCCAGGCGAGTTGCACTTCGAAATATTTTGTTGGCGCTGGTCCGGCAGTGTCTTTCGCAGGGATGGTTGTTCGGGCTTTGATGCTGAAGATGGCCCAGAAGAGATAGAGACGACGATTCCAGACTATGGGAATGATGTGATCCCCTTCAATGTCGAGATCGACTTTTTCCCATGGTGTCCAGCACCCTGAACCGACTCGCCGCCGGTAGTAATAGACGGCAGGTGTAGCCTGGGTTCGGCCAAAGACATGAACCACGTCCTGTTGACCGTCAGCAGCAGGCTGTTCGTACATCCCGACGAGTTCGAGTTTTGCAACCGCATCGAGCTTTTCCAGGTAACGGAGAAAAGCAGTTTCGGCTGTGGCTGTTGTCAATTCGTTTTGCAGCAGCTCGTTTTCGAGATCTTTGAAGAAAGGTGTTTTGTCGTCGCGGCTCTCGGGTTCGATCCAATTTTCCGGGTAAAGAAAAACTTTGCGATTCGCTTCCCAGACGCGATAGTTCTTCATCCACTTCCAATCGAGCCATGCATCGTCTTTGCTCACGTCGATGCGGACACCGTTTTCCAGGTGGAGCAGGCAGCGCTGCACGAAGAGTTGCACGGAGCTCAGAGCTTGTTTGATACGCGAGGTTTTCCAACACGGACTCATTTCGACGTCGATTAGGAAGTATGCAAACAGACCGTTCGCATCATGCCATGCGGGCATTGACGTTCCGTCCGGTAAAGTTAGATTGACTGGCCGAACCGTCAGATACGCGACGAGGGCAGCCCGCTTTTTCTCGCGCAGTAGATCCTGCGCGGGTGCGGCGAGTCTTTGCCAGGCATCGTCACCATGACGCGCTCGCAATGCTTGCTTGATCTCGAAGCTGGAAGACGCGGCCGGGGTGTCACGCGCCCAGTTTCGGGCTTGTGCAGCGCCTGCATTGATGCGACGCGCCAGGGAACGGGCACGTACAAGCAGCGCTGGACCAGTCTCGTCGAGAAGTTGGTTTGGCAGCGACAACGCAATGCCCGAAGGACCAATCAGCTCAACCGTGTCTGTTTCTTCCCAACCCGCGCGCCGTTTCAGAATGGCCGCCACTTCATTCGTCAGCGCGGCACTATTTCCAACAAGCCGGCGTGCGGCCGAGAGAATTTCTTCAAGAATGATCTCGCCGTTTCCGCCCAATTGATCGCGCACGCGGCAGAACTGGACCAGTCGCTGTAGCCGCGTGACAAGTGCGGGAACTGAATTGGCGTTTTGCGCGACCGGCAGGGTGTTGAGATCCAGCCAACCAGCCTGAACCGGCGCGGCAAGAGTCCACCTGACATCGCGCTGTGGGACGGTGGGCAGGAAATTCGAATATCGATCGATCTGGCGCGCCGTCATTCGCAGCCTGGTCGCGATGAGCATTGCCTTGCTGAGACGTGTGTATGCGTCGAAGAGCGGCGGGAATCGCGCTGGATCGATGTTGAGAGTCGGGTGGCTTTCTGCAAACCCTGCTGCCAGGAACTGGTCCATGGTCGCAGCGTCCACAAGGTGATCCATTACGGAGGCGTCCGCGTTCAGTGAATCCGAGAGTTTCTGTTTGACGAGCGATTCACCCAACAAGCGGCGAAGTCTCGGTACAAGTCTTTCCAATAAAGCGGCAAATCGCCGTGGTGGCGTCGTTCCCGCAGCTAGCAGCGCTGTCGCTGCTGCTGCGTCGAGAAATACATTTGCGCCGACCGGCACAAACTGTTGTGAGAGCGTGTGCAACTGGCCCACAGCAGTTCTGAAAATTGGATCCACTCCCTGGATCTGAATCAGCTCTTCACGATCCTGCCCCAGCATCAATCCGGAGAAACAGAGTTCCGCATTTTTTCGGTCAAAGAAGAAGCGGCCTTTCAGACGGCGCGGAATGAGTCCGGCGGCCGGCATCGATGCCTCTACGAGTGGCGTGCGAAACACCGGACGTTCGAAAGCACGGACTGCATTAAGAAAAGTTGCTTGCGAGAATGCTGGTCGCGAGTTCAGCGTTGAAACCACCAACTCCACGTGCGCCGGATCCCACTTCAGCAATCCCAGGTATCTGCGCGTAACCTCGCCGTTGACGTCCGGTTCGACGACGAGTCCATCTAAAATCTCTTGCAACTCATTGCGCATCTCCGTGAGAAGTTGCGCGACCGTTTCGACGGCTGGTGTCAGTGGATCGCCGGGCGGCTGTTGATGTCGAAGCAAATAATCGACCTCATCTACCGTGAAACCCGCGTCGACGATCTCTTTTATTGCGTGAACGAATTCGAGCGTGTCTTCCGGATGTGCGGCCGCGAACGGGTCGGCGCCGGTGAGACTTTTCCAGCGAATACACTCGGCGACGGGAATGCCCATGCCGCCGGCCAGCACGGCCCAGCGAAAGAGTGCAGACAAGTTCGCGAGACTTAAAATTCCCCCCGGAGCTTCTACAGCCATGAGCTCCGTCAATTCGGTCGCGGTAATTCCGAGTCCGCCAAAAACTCCGGGCTCGTGGTTGGCAATCAATTCTCCGCCCTGAGCGAGATCGTTTCGTGCCGCGTTGAGTGTGAAAGTGGCGTCGACAGGTTTGAGCACCGAGGGATTGAGGAAAAGTTTGTCGTACAGCGAGTCCTGGCCGGCCGGATCGTCGCGAGGGCCACGGCGAGTGTCGATTCCACCCCACAGCGCGAGCAAGCGGTCCAATGGAATTTCAAATTCGTCGTGCAAGCGTTTCACAACGGCAAGCTGCTCGATCAGACGTGGCGAAAGCCTCGCGTTGGGATCTGCTACGCTGCCCTGGAAAACCTCAATCGCGAGATCGAGTTCGCGGATGGACCAACCGAGGGAACGCCACAGTCGAACAAACTGGTGAATACGATCGAGAACAGCGGCGTTGAGATTGGTGATTTGGAGAAGGTGCGTGTCGCAAGTGTTGGGATCTGCGCCGGCCACCGCTTCGATTCGAATGTTTCCCGCGGGATTCAGCAAACGCGTCGCGAGTAGACGTAAAAGCTCTTCATACGTGAGTCCGGATTGCTTCAGGAATGGGCGAACGTGAGAGAGTGTTTCTACCCAACCGAGGGCGGAAACCAATGTCTTGGACGTATCAGCAGGATCGGGGATCTCGACCTGATTATTTGCCTGAGAGAGTCCCCACATTTCCCACGACTGGTGCCTGACCACAACAGCCTCGGTCGCCGTAATCAATTCAACTACCTTTCGCGTCAATCCCAGAGTCTCAGACGAGATTGCGCGATCGCCAGGATCGATCGGGCCCTGCTGCGGCTGGAACGCACGCATCAGATCCACGCGCTCGACGCCTGCCTTGTTCAGCCACAGCCGGCTTTCCTCGATCCGCAGTTCGAGCGGAAGCTGCCACGGATGTACAGCCTGCGCGAGAACCCCATAAGCAGCGGCGTTAACATGACTCGGGTTAGCAGCCAGTTCTGCTTCCGACCCAAACGTTTGATAGCCAACCGCCGTCACTCTGGGACCGTTTGCGCTGGCAGCGATCGAATACAGCCGGCGATGATCTGTGATCAGCCATTTCGTCGCATTCTGGACCACGACGATAAACGCGTCGGACGCAAGGTTTCGCTTCTCACCATCGAATGCGTTCCGAATAGCCTGCGTCAGGTTGCGCGCATTCAGGTCGGCGACACTTGGGAGCGGCAGGAGAAAAGGCGTGAACGGGCTGATCGCGTTTTCCAACACCTCACAAGTGAGATCGATATAGGGCAGCGCAACATTGGTGTTATCGCAAGTAAGCTCAATGTCGCCGAGGTCTGGCCTGCGTGCGAAAAGAAGATCGCGCAGGTTGGTCGACTGCTTCGCACCGCCCGGAAGTTCTTTATCAACCTTGCGCTCTTTCAGGTAGGCGAGCAGCTCCGCTAAATACGCCGCAGGACTGTGAACCGAACGGCACTGCTGGCAACGGCAAAGATCGAAAGTCCCGAAGAGCGTTTCCCAATCCGGCAGCCCATCAACTTTGGGCTGAGTTTCGGGCACGACAAACGTCGGCGTCTTAAACCACGGCGCCGTATTGGCTATCAAGTTCAGAGCAGAGGCTACGACGTGATCTGCTTGCGCATAAATTTGCGCGGCTGCGATCGGTCCGCCCAACACGGGACTAAATTGGTTGATAAAACTGATACGGCCGGTTTGTTGAATGGCGGCTGCCGAAGTTAATCCAGCGTTAAGCAGCGGCGCCATGCGTTCTTGTGTGGGTACAAGTTTCGACAGTCGCTGACGTGACTTTAAATCCTCGAGCAGGGCCGCTTGATTGCCCACACCCTTTAGCAGGTCAGCGTGCTGTTCGATGAAATTCGTAATCGGCGTGCGCGTGAAGTCAAAGCTGACTTGCGACTTTATGACATTACTGAAAAAGACTTTCGTGTCGGCCGGAGCACTCTTGTCGTCCTGAATTCTGTGGGCCAGAGTTTCGAGAGGAAATGCGTCCTCAATCATGCGAACCAGGACACCAGCGTAATTCGCTGCTTTCTCTTTGTCGTCCTTCCCGGCAATCTCGGGTGGAAAGCTGACCTTGCCTGCGGCGTCAGGTTGGCTCACCAACTTCTCCCACTGGTCGCGTTTGAAGCCGGCCAGATCGCGAAGACTCTTAACGCCATCGGACCGCAAGCGGCGTATCAACGGCTCGTGAGCCGCCGTCAACATCGCCAACTGCACGCCCAACTGAATATCACCGACGCGATCGCGCAACGCCTGGTCGTCACGTAGTGCTTTCCAGAGTTCAGCGGGGGAACCTTTGTGCTGTATGAGACGATCGGCAAAGAGTCGTTGTTGTTCCGCGCCAAGTCCGCTCGCTCCAAGCACTGCGCCCAATGGTCCGGTTTTCTTGTCACTTAAACCTTCGATCGCTTGCTCAGCAGCGAGTTTTTTGAAACGCGCTTCGATGTCGTCCAGTTTCTCGAGCAAGCTGCCGGGAATGATCAGCTCGTCGACTGCCTCGGTGAGTGACGTTCGCCTGCGTTCGGCGCTTTGACTCAAGATGGCTGAGAGTTTGAACGGGAGTCCTTTTCGTGCAAGGCCGAAGTACACTTCCGGCTGCATCTTCGTGAGCTCTCCCAGTCTGTGTGCACCGACGAGTTGCGCCAGTTCCTTCAGACTCACGCCTAGCTTACTGCTGAGAAAAGTGAGCTCCTGGCGGTTTTCATTTTCGTCGAGACTGCCGATCGGCGCGCCTTCAAGCAGCGGAGTTATCTCGGAAACCAATTGTTCGAACTGCGACCACGCATGCTTTGGGCCGCCGGGCACGCGCAAAACAACTTTCTCGATCATGCCGGCTTCGAAAATGATGTCGGATTGAACTAAGACACTGTCCTTCTGTTCGCCCTCCTTTTTGCCGATGACTTTTACAAGCAAGGCCACGGTTAATTGGCCCAGCTTCAGCATCTTCTCGACTGAATAAAAGATTTCGAAGAGTCCGTCAGCATCGGTTGTCGACTCGCCGAGCGGATTCTCACGGCGAAGTTGAACGTCGAATGCCTGTACTTTAAGACCTTTGATCGGAAGACCTTTGTCCCAACGGACTACGCCGCGCACGAGGTGCTGAAATTCGGGTAATTGTTCTGGTTTGTCGGGATCGATTGGTCTGTCCGGAATCGTTGGTTTATCGGGTAGACCTGGAATCGTTGGTATGCCGGGAATCGTCGGTATCCCCGGAATCGTTGGTCCGTCACCGAGGAGACCGAGTTTGCGGAGTAACGCGTTGAGCGCCTTTGCTGTTGCTTCATCGACTGCGCCCTTCGGAATCTTCAGGACTTCCTGAAGCAAATTCACCAGTTCGCTAGTCGCCGGACCATACGTTTGCTTGTCGTGCTCTTTTTGCAGAGCCGCGGTCAGCTTCTTGCGAGCAGCATCATCATCCTTCAGTATGACGCCGCGGTCGATGAGGTGTTGCAGTGCGGTTTGCAGGTCGCCGACGTCCGCTCCGGTCTGGTTCGGCTTCAAGGGAGACTTGATCTCTTCCATTACTTTCCTCCGAATGATTCACTTACGCAACCGATGTTTTTCGGCAAGGTCGAGAAGCTCGCGCGTCGCAAGATGAGTGGCGCGCTGTTTTGCCTGTTCGAGGGTTAACCACTTATTCTTTCGCGTATACTCGTTCCGAAATCCGCGAGCGGCTTGCTCCATCAGAAAAATCTGTGTTCGTATTTCCTTTCCATTAACCGAATACGATAAGCGGCCCAGGTCGCAGCAGATCCGTGCCCACACACCCGACTCTTCGTGCACTTCGCGCACTGCCGTTTCGCGCAAATCTTCGCCGTCCTCGATCTTGCCTTTGGGTAAAACCCATTCGATCGAGCCGCCGCTGCTTTCGACGAGCAGGTACCTGGCCTGCCGGAACCAGGGTTTACGAAACACCACGCCACCCGCGTGAGTAAGGTCACTGTTCGCGCGCGCTGTTTTCTCAATCTTGATTTGTCCTTTTTGTCCCGCGAGAGTAATCACCGACCAGTAGGCGTGGTTGGTGGCTTTGTAACGTTGGTCCATGAAACGCCAGAGCGTAAGTGGGAGCAGCGCCGCACCGGCGATGGCCCATCCCCGGTGGTGGTTCAACAACGCCAAAGCGACCAGCACAAGCAAGACAATCGCAAAGCACCGGAAGAACTTGGAATCAGCTTCGAAACGCTGCACGGTCGCGAGGCTTGTGGGACTCTCAGTCGTCAGCACCGCCTTGCACCATTGAAAGTGGTTGATGGCCTTCTTAGCCCGCAGCGGTGACAAGTACAACGCTTTGATCGTGCCGGCACGTTGGACGGCCACGTCGGTCTCTCTTTTGAACACCAGCCAAACCAACAAACGTATCCACCAATGTACGGGCCTGCCGCGCCGCGCGAGCTGTTTGATCTGATTGTTTTGTGTGCGGCGCCTCAGCCAGTCGTAAAACTCGTCCAACCAGGAACCGAGCAAAAAGGCGAGATGGCCCAACACGTAGCTGGCAACCACAAAAGCGGCCCAACCTTTTGCCCCGTCAAGCTCTGGCAATCTTTGTGCAACCCATGCGCTTTGCTGGAGCTCACCCTTCAGCAGGAACGTGAGCAACGCGCCGGGCAGCAGGATCGAGAAAAAATCGATCAGGCCGACGAAGAATTTTTGCGGTTCAAAGTCCATATGGTCCTACCTGACCTTTAAGTAACCCTGATTCTTAAACCACTCCGCCAGTTTCGGATTCATCTTCTCAATCCCTAAACGGTTAAGCTTGTACATGGCAAAGGTCTCAGCAAATCCTTCCTTCGCATTGGTGCCCGCGTACTCGGTGACCGGCGCCATCCCTTGGGCGAGCGATTTAAATTCACGCTCTGCTGCAGTGAGGTTATCCTCCGGTTTGACGGCATCAAGTTCTTTCTCACGGGCAGCTAGTTCCGTCTTCGCTTTCTCATATTGTTTTTTGATCTGCTTTTGTTCTTTTGTAGAAGTCGCCGCATCGAATTTATCTATTAGATCGTTATGAGCGGTCTCCGCAGCCTTATATTTAGTCGCGGCCTTTCGGTAATCAGCGGTCGCCAATGCATGACCGATCTCGTGTAACGTGTCGAGTCGACTCTGCAACTGTGCTTCACCTACCTGTTGCCCGTCGACTTCGAGATGAAAGGTGGTATTAGGATCGAAGGCTAAGTCGTATAGCGAGATCTTGAATGACTTTTCTTTCATATTAAACTCATGCAAGCCTGCCTCTTCCTCCCCCTTTGGTGAGTAATCCGGGTCGTGCTCCTTTCGACTCTCGCGATCCTTCCAGCGGAGAAAACGATATCCCTTCAGCACCTCAGCTTCTTTCGGCTTCAGTTGTTCCAGCGCCCATTTGAGATCTTCGATATCGGAAGCAGACCAATCCTTATCGCCTTTCTCGATCGTTATCCCATACTTCCTCTCGAGCGTCTTCTTTGTCTCCTCGGGTGAAACGAGTTTTTTGGCTGACGGTTTCTTCTGTTCTTTTTGCGGCGCTTTCTTTTTGTCTTTGGAGGGATCTCCACCTTCGGTCCCGTTTGGGTCAATCAGCACGAGCGGCCGGTTGCGCGAATATTGATAAAGATTTGGACCATCTACCAGTGTGAGCGGATCGCAGCTCGTCCACCTTCCTAGCCAGGGCGCGTAGTAGCGCGCGCCGTGGTAGTAGAAACCACTCTCCTCGTCGCGCTCCTTGCCGGTAAAACGGTAACGTTTCTTCGTCTCGGTCTGGCTGCGGACGGCTTGATACGACGTCGCACCGTAGGGCGTGTACTCCTCGTAGGAAACGATCTGCGCCTGGTGGTCCAACTCGAGGCTGGCTGAGTTGAGATGATTTTCGAACTGGTACCGGATCAGTTGACGCGGTGCTTGATCGTTGGTCGTGTCGAAGGTGCGAGTCTCGACCAGCGTAACGCGGCGCTTGTCGTCCATGATGTGCAGCGTTTCCCGCTCGAGGGTAACTGAGCCGGCGCCGATGGCGCTCGCATGCCGGCGGAAGATTTCAAAACCGCCGAAATATATTCGCTCTTCGATGAGACCCGGCGATTTCTCCACCACCTTGCGCACACGCTTTCCCGTTACATCATAGACGTGCCATGCGATGCCGCCGCCGCCCAGATCGGTTTGGCGCATCTGGTCGCGGTAGTTCCAATACATGTTCGGATCAGGCAAACCACGACCGAGATGAGGCATGCGCACCATGTTGCCGTGCGTGTCGTAGCGGTAATCCTCCACCGACGGATTGTTGCTGCCAACGGTGGTGTTGCTCAGGCGATTGTTGTTCTTGACCGAGCCGCCGCCGGCGCCGTTCTCGATCAGACTCGTTTCGCCGTACGCATAGGTGCGCGTCCACGACGCGACACCCGGACACGATCTGCGATGAATCATTTCCCGAATGTTGCCCGCTGCGTCGTACACGTAGTTTTCGCAGTAGCGGGCCATCGCGAGGCCGTCGTTCGCTGCCCAATCGATTCCGACGCGCGGCGCATCATCATGCGAATAAGGGGTTGGCGCGCGGCCGACCTGGCCCAGGTGTTCGCGACCGGTTGCCTCGATCAAACGATACGCGGCGTCGTAAGTGAATTCAGCGCTCGGTTCGACGCGCTGGTTTCTGAAAAATATTGTCTGCTGCGCGTCGTCGCGGATGTGAGTGATGTTACCCGCAGGATCGTAGGTGTAGTGCAGATTCTGAATCTGGCAACCAGGCCATCCGCTCGGCGGCTGTTGCGGGCAATCCTCGGGAAAGTCAGGCGCGTGACGGCTGGTAAGCAAATGAATCAGCCGAAGGGTAGACTCGTCGTATTCATAGAAAGTGCTCGCGCGGTTGAGATAGTCGATACGCACGCGCTGGCCCTTTTCGTTGTAATCGATATTGGTGACACCCACTGGAGACGCCGCGACTGTTGCCGGATCGAGTAAGCCCACGGGTTCATCATCACGTTCCAGCCAAACCTGCACTCGCTCCAGCAAATTCGCTTCGTTGAATACAGGCTGGACGATGTTGCGCTTCGCGCGGGCCAGATCACTGTGCGGTGCGATGTGTTGTATCGGCCGGTTTAACGCGTCGAAGCGTGTGCTGGTGGTGAAGGTTTCATCCTCGAGCTCAGGGCTGAGCGACCAGTCGGGAATGGCGGTGTAATCACGCGCCAGCCGGCGAGTGCTGCGCAGCAGATTGCCCTTGAAGTCGTAAGCCTCCAGTTCACTGCTATTCGGATTAACCGCAACATTAGTAATGACTCCAGCCGAGTCCGATTGGCGAAAGATACGCGTGCGCACGTTCAGCGTTTCAGCATTTGCCTGTCCTTCGCCGTATTCAGCCTTTTCGATCAGGATGTCGCGACTCGTCGTGCGCGGATCGGATTCGGCGGAGGTGCCGCGCACGTACTGCTCTACGGGCCGTCGCAATTCATCGTAGACCGAAACAAAGTTATGGCCGCGGCTGTCCCATGCACGGATGGGTTTTCCGGTCGCATCATTCAGCAACCATTTCACACCCGCTTCCATGCTCGACTGCTGGATCCGATTTCCGAGTTGGTCGTACTCGTAGCGCATTACGATCCGCCCGCGTTCATCCGTGAGTTGATTACCAGCGCCGTCGCGCGCCTCCTTCATCGCATCGCGAACAGCGCGCTGGTTTCCTTCGATGTCCAGTTCGACGCGCGTTGCGAAGAGCAGGCGCTGACCCGGTTGAGCGGGGTCGGGTCCGTTGTCAGAGAAAGTCAGGAACGGCCGTCCGAGGGTGTCGAAGTAAGCAGTCGTAGGTGTGTCGGCATGTGCTGCTGCTTTTACAGCCGCGGTTTGCTCGGAGGGTCCCAGCAATCCGTCCTTTCGCGCCTCAAACCACGTTTGCCACGGCGGTGCCGGCGGGCTTGGGGGCAAATGAGCAAAATAGCCGGCGGTGAAGTCACGAATGTCGGGATCGGTACGCGGGTCGCCTGTTTGATCGCTACGAGCAGTAACAGTGTCGTTGACATCGTAGGCGGTTTGCCGCCACGCATCGAACACCACTTTTTCGTAAGTGTGATTGGGTAGCAGCGTCGCGACCACCCGCTCGACCGGATCGTAGAAAAGCACGGGGCTCACACCTGCTCGCGCGTTGTACTCGTAACCGTGAGTGGCGGTGAAGAACGGCTCAAACTTTTGGACCGGCTTTCCCTTGTTGTTAAAGATGGTCCAACCGGTGCCTACCCAACGTTCGACGTTCGGGCCGCCATCCACGAGTGGTCCACGCTCGGCCTGGATCTTCTTTTGGATCTCGCGGCTAAATCCGTCCGAATAGGAAAAACTGTGCTGAAACCTGCTTATTTCGTTTTGCGCGAGGTTCGCGTGGTGTGTCTCACGCGCCAGCGTATAGATCGCGGCGGGTTGCGGTTCTGGAAGATTTCTCGTGCGCTGATAAGCAAACAGATCGTAGATCAGTCTGGTTGTTGCGCGGCTCAGAATGCCTTGTGGCGTCTGAAGCGGATTCGCTGGATCGTGAAGTGGGTGCGCCGGGTTGTTGAGCGGGTTCGCTAAGTGATACTGGTTGATGTTGTCGTCGAGGTCGGCGATAAAGCCTTCAAGCGAGTCGCCTACGTTTTCCCCGGGTTTTCCCATCACAGCGGTTCCCACCAGCATACCGAGGGCATCAAAGACCACCTGGGTACGATTGCGATTCGGATCGGTGACGAGAACGGGCTGTAGCACACGATAGTCATTGCCCGGGACGGCCGCGTTGATCGTGCCATCTGCCGCACGCTCGCCTGCTGTTATGCGATTGCCCAGCGCATCGCCGGTTTCGAGCGTGAGCAAGTTATAGGCATCGAAAGTGACTGATATGTCATGACCGAAAGGATCTCGATAGCGCCGCGGGAGAAAAAAGTTTCGTCGTGCTTCGAGTAATTCTGCCGCGGGATCGTCGGCTGTTTCGATTCTGAAAAACGCCCGCCCTGTTGGAATCCACCAGTGGTCGTCTGGGTCGCCGGCTGGAAAGCGACCGTCTGTTTTCAGCGTTTGGCTTTTCACGTAACCACCGCCGTCATGTGTCTGGCTTCCGAGCAGTGCATCGGGATCGGGGATCAGGTTTTCGAGTGATCCATCAGCCCGCGGTCTTTGATAGACCGTCGCCAGCAGTCCCGGCGTGAATGCGAGCTTGTAACTTTCTCCCGGAAGCGCGAGCGACTCGAGTTGGTCCAAACTGCACAACGCCGTCAGATCGTTTTTGCGATAAAGCGTGCGCATCAGTTCGATCGGGCGACGTTGTTGCGCGCCCGTCGCCGTGTCTTCATAGGCGCGCTCGACGAGGAACTTGAGACGCACACGGCCCGGTTCGTCTGTGTCCGGTTCGACGAAATCCGATGACTGAAAACGCCCGCCTGGTCCAGTTGGCACATACCCGGAAAGTTCAAACACGCGCGTCTCACTCGGTAGCGGCGTGCGATAGTCGCTCGGGAAAAGTGCCGGGTCGTCGATCGCCTTCGTGAGTCGATTCTCGGTGTAGGTGATAAGCGTAGTGGTTTGTTTTTCGCGGTCCGCTTGTGTAGGAAGCGCAGCGTCGGCGTGACTACGGCCGTAACCTATCGCCACCTGCTTCAACATGTTGCCGTACTCATCACACTCGAGGGTGATCGTGTGGCTGATGCGCGGATCGTTGAGGTTGCGTTCGTAGCTGAAATTTATCGCTTCGCGCGGATGAGTGAAGAACACAGCATGACGGTTGTTCGCCTTCCGCTGTACTCGTCTGATCGTGAAATTCTGTTCCGTGACGGTGTAAGGGATCGCAGCTTTGGCTGAACCGTCATCCGCGTAAACTTCCTGACGCAACATCATGCCCTTCAGCGCGCGGCACGCCTGTCGTTGCTCGTCCGCAGTCAAGTCTTCCGGCAACACAGTATCGTCAAGCAGGTTTTCCCTGAGCCAAACTTGAAACGCCGTCTCGTCTTGCGGTGCGCCGAAGTATTCATGGGCCAGGTGGCGGCTAATCTGCGCGCCCTCAAAATAAGCTCCGGTGTGAAACCATGTCCTGGTATGTGCCGGTGGGACCTGCCACTTCTCGTCCGTGTTCGTTGCCGGCTGCTCGAACCGGTTGAACGTATCAGTGTCCCACTGCTCAACCATCCCGAAGCCGCGAAACTCTCGCTCAGGCCCGTCGAAATAACCGTGGTGATATGCGTAGCGAGTAACGAAATGATTGCGGCTGACGTAATCGAACGTTTCGATGTATTCCACGACGTGGACCGGAAAAGGCAACTTGGTGATCCACGGGTTTCCGTCGTATTTGTCCTGGAGGTAAAACTTAGTCGATGGCGCGTAGTGAAGTTTTGTTTCGGCGCCGAGGTTGTTTCTCGACGACACCATCAGATGCGGTTTCGTCCCGCCCATCAGATCCACATACTTCAGCGAGTGCGCCGCGTGGCCCGGCAGTGGTGAAGACCAAACCAGACACGCCGTACCATTCCCCAATAGATCGACCGCGGCAACCGACGAGAGATTCTCGGTTTGCGGAAAGACGTTCAGCGCAACCGCATCGCTCCAACCATTACCTGACTGGTTGAAGTAGATGCGAACCCCTTCGCCGTGCAGATAAATGATGTCCGTAACACCGGAACCATCGATGTCGGCGAGCCGTATGCGACGCTGATCGAATTCGTCCACGCGATCGAATAGCGGTGGATTGTCCATCGTGACTTTGGCGCCGAAACGGCCATAACCCAGGTTGGGCCAGTAACAAATCTCGCCATTGCGAACACGAACAATGTCTATCAAGCCATCACCCGACAGATCCGCGAGAAAAATCGCCTGAGCTTGATCCGCGACTACGAGGCGTGGGCCTTTTTCCTGGTCCAACCGTTGAAAGGCGCGTTCGCGAGCAGCAAAGCCGGCTTCGCCGAGCGATGGATACCAGGTAAAAACATTATCTTCGGAGATCAGCAGATCAGTGCGACCGTCACCAGTCAGATCGATGAACTTCAGATTCGCGTCGTTCCAATCGACATTGGGCAATGAAGTGAACGGCCGGTGTAAGGCCCAGTCACCTTCGTGCTCGCGTTCGAAGAAACCCGGCAACGGGCCATCGAACTGGACTCGGTCTGGTTGTCCATCTCCTTCCAGATCCATGAACTGCGTCGTGGCTCCTTTAAAAGACGGCAACAGCGCGATGGTTTCGACCGGTCCCAACTTGGCGATCGTGTGCGAGACATTGTCTTCCTCGACGATCGTCTTCGGACTCAAATTCCGTTTGTAGAACCACGCGGCGGCTTGTTCGCTGAGAATTCCCGCCACGCCGTCGCCGTCGAGATCTACCCACTGGTAGTTTGCACCGTCGAGTCCGGTCGGAAGATTCTCAACGCTTTCCGCATCGAGTTCGCGCACCTTTTGCTCGATGATGGCCTTGCTATAGGTGAACTCGACGGCCGGCATCGACTTCTTCAGATAGGTTTTGTCAGCGAGTCGAACGTATCCTGATTGGCTGACGGACGTGAGGAAAGATGTGATCGGCGTCTGCTCAAATTGAAAGTCAGTCGAGGCAACGAGGCATGGTCCTCCGCCGAGTTCACGGAATCGATGAAACATTAGCACTCGCCGGCAGAGTCTGTAGGTCCTCACTTCAAAGCCCGCGCGATATGTGGAGAACGGATCGGCACGCATGGACCACTCTTGTCCGGCTGTCACCTCCGGTGCGGGAGTCGCGACGTCGTGCTCGCCATAGTCGAACACAACTTCCATCAACCAATCGGATCGCGCTGCGAGGTGTTCGTTTTCCTGTCGCGGCGTCGAAGGGCAGTATTTGATTCGCTTGAGATAGCGGTTCGTTTTTCGACTTTGGTCAGTCCGGTTTCTTTCGTTCAGTGACGAGGGCACTACGCCCGCGGAATCTTCTTCGAGGTATTCATACCTAATCGCATTGCCGCGGTCGTCATAACTCTCGCAGATCAACCAGCTAAACACGTGCAAGGAATTGTCGGGATCGCGGATTTGTGATTTGTCAGTCTGGCCGTAGATAGTGGTGACGTTTTCTTTGGTGATCGAGCGCCAATGTGTTTCACCTGCGTCGTTGGTCCAACGCTCGATGCGTGCGAACAGACCTTCGACGCGTGGCCGGTAACGCCTTATCTGAAAGCCCGCGCGATTTGTTACACTGACGCTTCCGTCGTCCGCCAGAACAGGCACCAGATCCTCAGCACCGGAGAGAATGAAGACATCCGACTCATCTGCGTCCTGATACCTGGGAATTCCCTTCTCCGTTTTGCGCGTGATGGCGGGAAGCGAGAGGCTCCACCCTAATCCGAAAGGTCCATTGCCGGCGCCGGAGTCATACGAAAGCGAAAGCTGCGGTCCGAATCCGGAGCGGCCGGGGCTGCTGACGAGGGGCACGTTCATTGAGCCGGAGCCACTAACCGGATTGGCCGCAAATTTTTCACCGATGCCGCGGATGGCGCCGCCGCCACGAGGCAGCGAGATAGTGGGAGGGGCCGGGCCCGCCGGGGTGTCTGTTGTTTTATCAGTCGCGCCGTCCGCTTGCATCTTAGTAGCCCCTGGATTTGGAGATGGGCCTGGTCCAACTGATGGGATCGTTAGTCGCTGTTGAGTAGCGACCCCTGGTGCGCGAGGATCAAAGGTAATGCAATGGCGATAAAGGCTTCGGAACGATAGGTTGTCTTCGCGAAAAAGTCAACGAAATCAGAGTTGGACACAGTCTCATTTCGGATTTTGAGACAGTCAGAGTAAGGTATCCCCTCGAAAGGACACATCCATGATCAAAACAGCCCTGACCTCATTAGCGCTATTGCTGGTTGTCTCTGCGGCGCTGGCCCAACCGCGCGTTCCCACGCTTGACGATCTCCTGACACTGAAATCGATCGGCGGCACGCAAATGTCGCCCGACGGGAAATGGGTCGCTTACACCGTTAGCTATGGCGATTTCAAGCAGGATGCCTTCGTGACTCAAATCTGGCTCGTGAACAGCGACACCGGACAGAGTCTGCAATTAACACGTAACGATAAATCGTCGACGAATCCGCGGTGGTCGCCTGATGGCCAGCGTCTGGCATTTCTCAGCAACCGCAATGAAGACAAGAACCAGATATTTCTGATCGATCCGAGCGGCGGCGAAGCTCAACAACTCACCAAATCTGAAACTGCGATTAGCAACTTCGCGTGGTCGGAAGACGGCAAGACAATCGCTTACACGGCAACTGAGCCGACTGCGCAGCCGCTGAAGGATCGCAAGGAATACTATGGCGACTACGACGTCGTGCGCGAAGGTTATAGCTATGTTCACATTTGGACTTTAGATGTTGCAGAAGCGATGAAATCGCCGCTGGCCGGAAAACAGCGTACGAAGAAAACGGATTTCAGCGTTGACGCGTTCTCCTGGTCGCCTGACGGATCGACGATCGCTTTCAGCGCCACGGTAAATCCTGATCTGATCCAGGGCGTGACCGACGATATTTATCTACTAAAGCTGAGCGATGATTCGGTGAAGAAGATCGTCGATCAACCCGGACCGGATTTTGGTCCGCGTTTTTCGCCGGATGGTAAGCAGATAGTTTTCACTTCGGCCATGAGCGAAAAGTTTTACTTCCCGAGCAACTCCCGCCTTGCGATTGTCGGAGTGGATGGCGGCACACCGAGATCGCTCACCGATAGTTTCGACGAGAATCCGGGACTAATCGAATGGAACCGCAACGGAATCTATTTTGGCGGATTGCAGAAAACAGCTTCGCACCTGTTCCACCTCGACCCGGTGAGTGGGAAAATCACTCGCGTTTCGCAACCCGACAACGCGATGGCCGGTGCGTTCTCATTCACACGTAACGCCGACAAAATCGCGTTCACTGTCGCTTCACCGACCAGCATGAATGAACTGTTTGTGTCAGACCTGCGAAATTTCGCGCCTCGCAAATTAACGAACCTGAACGAGCAGGCAAAATCGTTCACACTCGGCACACGCGAAACGATTTCGTGGCAGAGTCAGGATGGCGCGACGATCGAAGGTGTGCTAATCAAACCTGCCGATTTCGATCCGGCAAAGAAGTACCCGCTACTCTGCATCATCCACGGAGGGCCGACGGGAATCGATCGTCCGGTGTTGCTGACGCCTGATGCTCGTTACTATCCGTCAGACATCTGGGCCGCGCGCGGCGCATTGATTTTGAAAGTTAACTATCGCGGCAGCGCCGGCTATGGCGAAAAGTTTCGCAAACTGAACGTGGGAAATCTCGGCGTCGGCGATGCGTGGGATGTCTTGTCGGGCGTCGATTTCCTCATTGCGAAGGGCTGGGTTGATAAAGACAAAGTCGCCTGCATGGGTTGGAGCCAGGGCGGATACATCTC
>DATNCH010000047.1:0-7819 GCA_035571655.1 Pyrinomonadaceae bacterium | reverse complement strand
ACGTGAATACTTGAAGCGCCGGGCCTGCGGCTTTGGTGAAATGTACGGATAAATTTTACTCCTGCTCAAGAAAAAACCTTAGACTTTAACGGCTTGAATGCGCTGGCGAAGATGGGGCTAAGATGGTGGCGGGACGTGTTGACACTAAAGCCACCCGAAGCGATACCTTGACGACCGCGAGGAGGATCATCAATGTCACTTGAAAAAAGAGTTCGCATTCTCATCACACTTGCCGTTTTCTTATGCGCAATCTCACTAACATTGGTGAGTCGCGCGGAGGAAGCTGCTTTCACACCACAGGGTGCACAAGCCGAGCGAACGTTTAAAAATATTCAGGTGCTCAAAGGATTGCGAGAAGGAGAACTTTATCAAACCATGAATTTCATAGCCGTATCACTTGGCGAGAATTGCACGTTTTGCCACGTCACGAACGGCAGGGATCCCAAAACCAACCAAATCAACTGGGTTTGGGCGAGCGATGATAAGCCGGAGAAGCAAACCGCCCGCCGCATGTTGCAGATGGTCCTATTGATTAACGGATCAAATAAAGTGGATTTCGGGCCGAACGCAGTAACCTGCCACACCTGTCACCGCGGTCAGAGAACTCCCGAGGGTGTGCCGTCGATGCCGTTGGCCAAATCGGGACATGAAGGCTTGCTTTATCCGGCCCCCATAGGGCCCGTGGCGCCACGCCCGCGACCGTCAGTAGATGAGATATTCGCGCACTACGTTCAGGCAGTCGGTCCGAAAGCGGCAGAGACCAAAACACTCGTCATGAAAGGTACGCGCTCGGCTTCGCAGAACCGGAACTGGCCAAACGAAATCACCTGGTCTGCTCCTGACAAACTTCTTAGCGTGATGACTCTGCCACAAACAACTATTCGGCAAGCTGTGGCTGGCGATGCGGGCTGGGTCTTGAATGGAACAAAGCTCCAAACACTCGCCGCAGCACAAACAGCAACCGCGCGGCGAGGTTTGGAAGAAGTGTTCAGTGCCGTCAAGGTTACGCAAGTGCCAGGAATGCAGTCGGCCGATATGGAGAAAATTGATGGGCGCGACATGTGGGTCGTGGAAAGGTCGACTCCGGAAACAACTTTGAAGTATTACTTCGACCCAGAGACCGGCCTCTTGCGAAGGAGGATTGCTATTAATCACCACGCCGTCCTGCCGATCCCCGAACAGACCGACTTTGAAGATTATCGTGATGTGGACGGCGTGAAATTACCATTCATCATCCGCCGGTCGGCGATCGATACATACGACAGTTGGACGCGTACGTTTGCGGAGATCAAACGAAACGTGGCGGTGGATGATGCCTTATTCGCGCCGCCGGCCGTCCAGCCCTAGCTTCATTATGCTCGATGGGATAATGATGTAGTTGTAATGGTTGGGGAACAAACGATGAGCACATTATGGCAAGACTTGCGTTACGGCGCGCGCACGTTATGGAAGCACCCGTCGTTCGCCCTCGTGGCAATTACGGCGCTGGCCCTGGGTATCGGAGCCAACACGGCGATCTTCTCCATCGTCAAAGCGGTTTTATTGAGCCGGTTGCCTTACAAAGACTCAGAGCGCTTGATGATGCTATGGGAATCGGATGTGAAGCGCGGCGGCGCTCAGACAGGGTTTTCATATCCGCGTTTTACCTTCTTGCGCAGTCAGCAACAGTCCTTCGACGCGATTGCTGCTTACACGACGCGCAACTTTAACGTCATAGGACCACAAGGGCCGATCCTCGTGCAGGGGGCACACATTTCCGAGGACTTCTTCCGCGCGACCGGAGTTGGCCCTGCATATGGGCGCGCTTTCATTCCTGAAGAAGATCAACCCGGCGCTTCTCCAGTCGCCATTCTCGGCCATGAACTCTGGCAGAATCAGCTCGGCGGGAACCCGAACGTGATTGGTCAGAGCATCACGGCTGACGGACAATCGTTGACCGTAATCGGCATAATGCCCGCCGGCTTCAAGCTCTTCGAGGAAACCATCGACTTATGGGTTCCAAAAGTTTATGAGACCAACGAGATAGCCCCTCAATCGATTGAGCGTGGGGCCATCTATCTCGCTGTTTTTGGACGACTAAAGTCCGGGGTTAGTTTGGAGCAGGCTCGCGCCGGGCTGAACCTTACCAACGAACGGTATCAGCAGGCCTATTCCGGAAACAGCGATGCGCCGAACGGTATGGGAATGGGTTCGCTGCAAGAATTTTTGGTCGGCGACATTCGTTCGACGCTGTTACTCCTGTTGGGTGCGGTCGTATTTGTTTTGCTTATCTCCTGTGCGAACGTCGCCAACCTTCTGCTGGGACGAGTGACAGCCAGGCAAAAAGAAATTGCTGTGCGGAAGGCGTTAGGAGCGACTTTCGGCCGTTTGATGCGGCAGACGCTAACCGAAAGCATCCTGCTTTCCGTCATTGGCGGGGCGTTTGGATTGCTACTGGCTTTTATCGGACTGAAACTGGTTGTTGGCCAGCTAGGTTCAGAGGTTATCCCGCGTGCAGATGAGATCAAGCTGGACGGCTGGATCCTGATCTTCACGCTGGTAGCCTCTGTTTTGACCGGCGTAGTGTTTGGAGTCGCCCCGGCACTGTTCCAAGCCAGAACTAACGAGAATGAGTCGCTCAAAAAGGGCGGCCGCGGCGATTCCGGAAGCCGGCGCCGACAACGGCTGCACCAGGGACTCGTAATCTCGGAGGTCGCGCTCACGTTGGTGTTACTGATTGGGGCCGGCATATTGATTCGTAGTTTTCTTCATCTGCGCAACCTAAACACTGGCCTCGACTCGCGTGGCGTCTTGACGATGCAGATCGCTCTTCCCACCACTCGCTATGCCAACCCTGGGCAGCAAATTGCTTTCTACGACCACCTCCTGGAAAAGGTTAAGAGCTTGCCCGGCGTAACTGCCGCCGGTACTACAACACGATTGCACCTGGACGAACCCGGCCTCACTGTTCGATTCTTTCCCGAAGGTCAGGTAGATCTTGGTAATCAAAACCCGCGGGCGCGGATACGCGTCGTGAGCCCACAATATTTTGAGACGCTGGGTATCCCTCTCGTAGAAGGACGTATGTTCAACGAGCGCGACACCGCGACGGGGCCACTCGTCATGTTAATTAACGAGAGCATGGCTCGACGCTCCTTTCCGAACCAGAATCCTGTCGGGAAGAAGATTTCCTACACAACCGACCGTTTGGTTTGCGAAGTTGTCGGGGTAATTCGTAACGCCAAGTCATCCCTGATCGAGACGCAGTCACCCGAGGAAATATACGTGCCTTACCAACAAAGGAACGCCGCCGGTATGACGTTGGTCGTGCGCGGCAACACCGCAGACCCGCTCAGCCTTTCGCCTGAGGTGCGCCGTCAGGTACAGGCCGTCGATAAGGAGCAGCCGGTAGGCAAGATCAGGACAATGGACCAGGTGATTGCTGCCACGTTGTCGCAGCCGCGTTTCACGTCCATGTTGTTGCTGATTTTCGCAGCGGTCGCGCTTGTGCTGGCCTCAATAGGTATTTACGGTGTGATGTCTTATTCAGTCACCGAGCGCACGAAGGAGTTCGGAATCCTAATGGCGGTCGGTGCGCAACAACGCGATGTACTAAAGATGGTGCTCCGGCAAGGACTGATACTGATAGCGATCGGAGTAGGTGTCGGGTTGCTCGCCATCATTCCTTTACGACGGGTATTGCTTAGCCAGGTGTTCGGCATCAGCGCGACCGATCCGTTGACCATCGTGACTGTGTCGTTGATGCTGATGACAGTGGCATTGCTGGCTTGTTATATTCCGGCTCTGCGGGCAACGAGAGTTGATCCACTTGATGCACTTCGTCATGAATGAGAACTAACAGGTAAAGCTGATCGTGTCAGAACTCAAAACCAAACCGACGCAAGCAAGTGTCAAAGAATTTTTTAACCAAATTCCCGACGAGACAAGACGTCAGGACTGTATTGAAATCGCGAAAATCATGGAAGAGGTTACCGGTGAGAAGCCAAAGATGTGGGGTCCAAGCATTGTCGGGTTTGGAACTTATCACTACAAGTATGACAGCGGTCGCGAAGCCGACTGGATGTTGATTGGCTTCTCACCGCGAAAGAAAGACCTGACGCTCTACCTCATGATGGGTTTCCAGAAGTTTCCCGAGTTGATGAAGCAATTGGGAAAATACAGCACGAGTAAGTCGTGCCTGTACATCAAGAAGCTATCGGACATTAACAAACCGACGTTAAAGAAGTTGATCAAACAATCGGTAAAAGAGCTAAAGGACTACACAGCCGCCAAAAGTAAGTCCTGAAAAGCTTTGCACAAAAAATCGAGTTGAGATGGAAGTCTTTCCTCTGCGGCCTCTGCGTATCTCTGCGTTCTCTGCGTTAATGGGCCTTTCAACGCAGAGAGCCGCAGAGATACGCAGAGGCCGCAGAGAAAACAAATCAGATTTGCCACTTTTTGTGCAAAGCCGTCCTGAAAAGCTTTGCCTCCAAAGTCGAAAGTCATTGTTGGATACGGTCAGTACCGTAACGCGGTAGCGTCGGGTCGTACGTGAGCCTCTCAAATTTGCTAGGGTATCGTATGTTCGAGAACTGACCCGACGCTACCGCGTTACGGTACTGACCTCATCCAAGCCTGAATCCTGATTTTTGAGGCTAATGTGTGACGCGAACGAAGCGAACTCGTTTTGCGCGTTCAGTGGAAATCTCAACACTCATCTTCTTCGAACCAGACTCGCGTTGAAACTGAAGTGCAAAACCCTCGGGCGATAGGAAGACGCTGCCGAACACTGATTGCATTTCGATCGGTTCGGTCCATTTGCGCTCAAGTACGAGCTTTCCATTACGCACCACAAACTTCCAGGTAACATCTAACTCAGGGCTGTAATAGTCACCCTCGAACGCGCGCAAAGCAGTGACATCGGGTGTTCGCTCCGCCACGCGCCGAAATTGCGCCAGCGGAGACCCTTCGTGGTCCACTTGAAGCGCAATACCCGTGCGATCGCGAGCAAACGTAAACACGTACCGCCGCGGCGCTTCCATTAGGCGGTATGAATTGTTTCCGAGAGGTCGCAGCGCAAACCGGCCTTCGCCACCGCCATCCAGCAATAACTTCCCCTGTTCGTAGAAGAACCGGAACGACTGCATGCCGGCATCGTTCCAGTAAAGACCTGCGAATTCCCTCGCCTCATCACCCGAATTATTTGGCAGAGATGAAACCTGCGGAGTGGCCGGCTCCTCTTTCGGCAGGTAGAGATCAGCCACTTGAAGCGCCAGCGGCGTCGGCGCGATGTCGAACGCATTGCACAGCACGGTCACCGTAAGTTCTTCTGATGGAAACCGAACGAACTCGGCTTTATAGCCATAATCCGAGCCGGCATGGCTGATCATTTTCAACCCGTGGTGAGATCCGATGGTCCAACCGAGACCGTAACCAAATTCTGAGCCATCATTAAGCTTGCTGGCCGTGGTCATTTGATCGAAGATTTCCTTGGTACCAACTCGCAGCTTGTAGAAATTTGCATCCCATCGCGCCAGATCCTCGACGCTGGTGACTACGTTGTTGGGTCCTGCGAATGAGTTAACTGGAGCCGCAGTGCGCAACTCCGCGGGGTCATGTCCCCAATATCCCGTGGCACGGTGCGGAATCACCTGACTAAGTCGCTCCTGCACGTCTGTATGCGTCATGCCCAGCGGCTTAAATATCCTGTCGACGATAAACTGACGGAACGACATGCGTGAAACTCGCTCCACGATGAGGGCAAGCAGCGTGTATCCACTACTGTTATAGGCGAATTCAGCGCCGGGAATATGATTGAGACCTCGCTGGCGTTTAAGCATCGAAAGCACGTCATCAATGGTCTGAACGTCCGAGTTACGCCAGCCGGCTAGATAAAAGAGGTTGTGAAACTCCCGCAGACCTGACGTGTGGTTAAGCAACATGCGGACGGTTATGGTATGGCCAAAATCGGGCACCTCAGGAAGATACCGCCGCACGTCATCATCAAGACCGACCTTTCCATCCTTCACCAGCAACAAAACGGCAAGCGCCGTGAAAGGCTTCGACGTGGAGGCAATGTTGAAAGTAGTCGATGGGGTGATCGGGACGACGTTTGCAACATCAGCCAACCCATAACCCTGCTCATGAAGAATTTTTCCAGACCTGAAAACGCCTACCGCGCAACCTGGCGCATTTGGTCGAGCATAACCCGAGAAAATAGAGTCAATGCGCTCGCGGAAACGTTCGTCGATGATGGACTGGCTGCGTGCAGTCTGGGCAAGCAAAAGCACACCTGAAACAGCAACCACTACCGTTTTCAGTTTCGTAGAATTCACAGGCAGCAGAGTACGCCGCGACGAACAATTTCGTCTGCCATGGAATTAACGTTTTTTTATGCAGTTAGCGTAAGTCGCGGTGCAATGAGCGAAACTCAGCCGGCGTCATACCACTGTAGCGCCTGAAGATTGTCGAGAAGTGTGATTGACTTGAGAAGCCCGAGGCTAAAGCAATTTCTGCGAGGGACATATCTGATGACGCCAGCTTTTGGCGAGACAATTCAATTCGCAAGCGACGAACGTATTCGCCTAAAGTGCACCCGTACGTTCGCCGGAACTCGCGGGCCAGGTGAACGGGATGTCTGCCCACAGCGCTCGCCACATTCTTGAGGGTGATCGTTTTCGATGAGTGCACCTGCGCATGGAGTATGTCTCGAGCGTCTTTTAACCAAAGAGTCGACGTCGTTTCCGGAGAGTGACGCGATTGTCGACACACCTCAGCCATCAATTCGAGCATGAGTCCTTCAATTGCGAGTGTCGACGCCTCGTCCATCAGCCGAAATTCTTTGTAAGCGCGAGCGAGCAACGTCGAAAAAACACCGCCACGAAGGTGTCTTACTTCCTGAAGGTTCTTCGTACAAGATCCAAGAGAAGCTACCTTATCGGGTTGGATTTCGATCAAGAAGCAACGCGCACCCCTGGTTCCATATCGATTAGCATGGGCCTCACCCGCCGGCTTTAGCAATACACTTCGCGGAGTGCAAAAGATTTCTCGGCCACTAAGAACCTCCGCGAACGAACCATCAAGGACGAAGACAAAGTTGACAAGTTCGTGGTGATGTCTGGAAAGCGAGTTGTTTGGTTGGTGGATTGTGTCAGTTAATACAAAATCCGGAACTCGGACCGTCCTCAAACATGATCCCAAAGTGATCGGGCTAAATAGTTGGGTCATCGGGCTGTCCTCAGTTCTTTCAGTAGTGTCAGCGAACGATCACCGCGCACGCCGCTGGTGGTCAACGCCGTCTACCCGGCATAGTGACATTGTTAGCTTCTCACTTGCCAGCCCGGACCGCACTCGAAGAAGCCGCCACGCGCATGCTGGATGCGCGTGGCGCTTCGCTTAATTCACCGTCTGCGTCAGAACCGGTGAAGTGCTGGTAAGGAAGTTGGTGATGCCTCCGTACACAGCAGTGATCGAATGGTTGCTCTTGTTTAAGTTTGAGACAGAGAAAGTGGCCTGCCCCGATGTATTCAAGGTGCTCGAGCCAAGCGTTCTATTGCCGTCTTTCGGAGTGAACACGCTGTTGGTTGCGGGATTGACGGCGGCAGTGTTGATGCACCATTCGTGCACGGCGAGTGGGAAGGTGGGCGAAAAGTGATCATCGTCAGAGCGAGAGCTGAATTGTGACTGTCGCGCCCGATATTCGCATCGTTGGCTGCCGCGTTCACTAAAACGTACGTCGCGTTACCGCTCGGATCGATGCGGGCAAAGCCGCTCTGAGTGGTGCTCAAAGGCGCCGGCGCGGTTCCCTGCACACGGAAGCCAAAGAAGACGTTGCCATTTG
>DATNCH010000046.1:0-8173 GCA_035571655.1 Pyrinomonadaceae bacterium | reverse complement strand
ACAATGGCTGGGTCTGTATCACGCTTTCGTGTGGTTGATTACCCGCGGCAGGGGTCGAACCTGCGACCTTTCGCTCCGGAGGCGAACGCTCTAATCCACTGAGCTACGCGGGCCTAAACAAAATGGCATGTTTCAAAGAGATGAACCAGGAGTGTCCCCCTTTTTTTAACCCTTTTTGTACCCCTCGTCAAATATCGTTTACGCTCCGTGAGCTGGCTGTAGCTCGTCCTCTGGAATGGGTCGGACCAAATTAACGCTGCTTCACGCAACGCATACATTTCCTGGAACCTAGTAATCAGCACCAACTTAATACCAACAGTGGCGGCGGCGTTACAGTTGATTCCTTTTACCCGTTTTGCTTTTGCCATTAAATGAGATCAAGACGCATAAAGTTTCTGGCGTCGCATGCTAAAAGTGAGAGTGCGATTGAATGCCTGGTCAAATAGATCTCGTTTTCGTTCAACCTCGAGCATTTCGTTAGAGCAATCGGCGGTACTGCACAATTCCACGTGTAAACTTTTCGCGCCGTCGTGACACTGAAGATCGTAAACGCGACTATCGTGACTGCGATCGAGCGCATCAGCCAATTTCACGATCGCTGCCAGCTTCGAAACGATCTCTCTGTCGGCGAGATTGAGCGCCGCAAAGTCAGCATGGCGGTTCTTTGGCAGCGGACCGCGATGATATCGCGCGATGTTTGCAATCACAGCGCGCTCTGCTTCTGAAAATCCAGTCAGCTCAGAATTCTTGATTAAATAGAGTGCGTGTTTCTGATGGGACTCGTGTGCGATGTGGTAACCAATATCGTGCAGCAGTGCAGCCGCGAGCATGAGCGTACGATGATGACGTGAGAGGTTCTCTGCCGGTGCGAGAGAGTCGAAAATCTTTTCGGCGAGTTTTGCAACTTGCCGCGCGTGAGTTTCTTCGTACCCAAAACGCCGGCCGACCGCATGTACACCACGAAGTTTTTGATCGGCGAACTCAGGCGCGGGACGGGATTCGTCTTCCGTCTCGCGCAGACTGTCAATGATCACGCCTTCTCTCAATGCCCAATCGCAAGTGCGTAGCACATTGATGCCGAACGCTCGCATCGCCTCTTCCAGGATAAGACTGCCGGCCACTATGATCTCTGACCTTTGCGAACTTATTCCGGTGAGTGCACGCCGATCAGCGAGGCTCGAATTTGCCATGCGTGCGTTCAACTCCTCCAACTGACTCAGAGCAATATGAGTCTCCGTTGGCTGCACCGCCTGATTCTTACGGCCATTGTTCGTCGAGGCGCTACGAAGGGCGGCGCCAATAGCAAGAATCGTCCCCGAGGTTCCGGAAGCCTGGTGCCATTTGAAATTTCGCAGCTCTCGCCGTGGGCGTTCAAAAGCGGCATGTACCTCTGTTTTGAGGCTGTCGAGTTCTTTTGTTTTGGGCGGGTCAGATCGTAGATATCGCTCCGTGAGCCCAACTGCGCCGAGTTTCAACGATAGCAACGACAGGGCGGTACCATTGCGAAAGAGAGAAATCTCGGTTGAGCCGCCACCAATGTCAATGTTGATGTTAGTGGCGCCGCTAAGTGAGCATCCATGTGAGGCCGCGAGGCCGATCAACCGTGCCTCTTCGACACCCGAAAGAATCTCGACTCGGAGACCGGTACGTTGTTCGACTTCCCTGATAAACTGCGCGGCGTTATTTGCTTCGCGCACGGAAGCTGTGGCGACGGCAACAATCGTATCAACTTGATGAGCTTCAGCAATCGTTTTGAAACGCTGAATGGAGGCAACAGCGCGTCGGATTGCGTCCGGCGATAGACGTCGCTTACGCAGCGTTTCATGCCCGAGTCTTACGACGTCTTTTTCACGAGTGACGACTGCAAAAGAACTACTGTCAGCCGCGTCTACGACGGCGAGTTTGATCGAATTCGAGCCTATGTCTATCGCTGCGAGTTTCAATTAAAGTCACTCTAAGTAAACCGTGTTACAGGAAAGTAAACCTTAGCTGAAAGTGAGTTGGATGAAGACGTTTTTCTGCTCCGGCATGCTAAATCGCTATGCTTCAGCCAGAGCGCGCCCAACCACCTGCCTTCAACATAACTTAACTGACATTTAAGTCCGAGGTAACGTGTGGTTAGCATGTGTAGTGCTAAATAGTGTCTGCTTCATTGCACTCCACCCTTCTCTAAAGCAAGGTAAGAGAACTGTGCACTGAAGCTACCCCGCCTGAACACTCCATCCCCGTCGGTGACACGCCCCGGAAACCCACCCGGGGCGTTCGACTATAAACGAACGATTGATGCACGAGTCAACCACATTCGGCGCCGCTCGCCACGTTGTAAGGTAAAATGCTTCCGCCTCGGAGGTGCAGAGATGTATTGCCATAAGAGCGGCGCTGGTAACCAGACAGCAAAGGCTTACTGCAAAAGTTGCGGTGAGTGGCTGCCTGATCTTAACGCGCGAACTCGAAATACTTTCGGTGGTGAGACGCCTCAGCAGATTGTTTCGACAAACCTCTTCATGAGTGCGATCAGCACCCTGGCCGCACTCTTTTCAGGACTTGCGCTGTACATCACGTATCTGCCCGGCGGCGACGCCAAGTGGTCTGTGTATATCGCCGGCGCTTTCTGTCTTTGCATCGCTGGCTGGCAAGCGTCGAGCTTCTTTGTAACGCTGCGCTTGAGACAGAGACTCAAGAACAATCGAGCGGGTATCGTCAGGCAGGGGGCGTTTGCAGGTTCGAACGATTATCACGTTCAACCACTAAAAACTCGTGATCGTTGATTGCCATCACACGCAAGGATTTACTTTTCCACGAGCGACTTCAATCTGGATAACGCCTGATCCCACTCGGCCGAGACAAACTGCAGATACTCATTGATGTTTTTGAAAGGAGTTGTATCTAATTCGAAACGATTTTCTCGACCCGAATAAGTACTTCGCACAAGACCAACATTCTCCAGGACACGAAGGTGTTTCGTGACTGCCTGCCGCGTGAGCTGCAAGCCTTCCGTTAATTGCGAGATCGACTTTGGTTCGCCTTGAGAGAGTTGGGCCACCAACGACAGTCTGGTCGCATCGCCAAGAGCGGCAAAGACTGGTGCATAATCCTCAACTTTTGCAGCGACACTCCGACGACTTAGGCGAGACATATCTCTTGGTTAGGGCGCCGTCTTTAAGGGACGGCGCAGGTTTTTCGGCACGAACAGACCGCAAACACCGTTCCTGAAAGCGTTCCGCACTACGCTGTGCTTGCGCTCCGCGGACGACTTTCAGCCAGGTGCTTTTCAATATTTTGCAGTTGGGCTGCCCAACCACCTTCATTCTTGCGAAAAGCCTCGGCGCGCCGGTTGGCGGGAATCTTGTCAAAGCCTGATTCAGTGACCGTCAGCAAAGTACCTTTTGCTGTCTCCTCCAACTTGAACTCTACAAGCGTAGGTGTTTCTGCCGAGTAATCCGTGTTGGGATCGACGGCGTAGGGATGCCACGTGTAGGAAAAGAATTGTTCAGGCTCCATCTTTTGAACCATAGCTTCGAATGTCACATGCTCGTACCCGGGATGAGTAATCTGTCCACGGGCGGTTTTACCAGCAACAAACGGTTCTTCCAGATTTACGTGAAACCACTGGCTGAACTGCCGGTAATCAGTCAACGCTTGCCAAACACGTGAAACTGGCGCGTTAAGCTCAATTCGTTTTTCAATTCGTTCATTCATAAATAAGCAACCTCCGAGTTGCATATTACACCGAGCCGATTGAAAAAGCAACCGTCTGGTTGCATTTCCTTGAATCGAAATCGTTAGAACTATTTGCTCGTGGCATCAATCTTGTTCTCGCAGAGTTTGGACATACGACTTGCCATATGGATAGAAGAGTTCCTTGCGTCCTTGCGCCCAGGCGTCTCTGAGTTCCGGCCGCGTAATGTCCCAATCCGGCCTGCATTTCATGATGACAGCCCGGAGGTCCTGGCGAAGTTCTTCCACCGTAGGCCGTCCGAAGAACCAGTAGCCCATGTAGATCTTGTACACAACAAGGCCAGGCTCGAGGACAATCGTGTGAGGGATCATCGGATTGTGTAATGGATCAGTGTATTCGGCGATGTCGAGATCTTTTTGGACAACGCGACCGACATCCGAGAGGAAAGGCCAGTGCGCGTCGACGCCGTTGCGATATTCGTTTGTCTCGGTGAGGTTGTCGGTGCTGATCGTCACCAGCCGGCAATACCCAACCTCGAGTTCACGATGAAGTTGAGCCAAGCCCTCATGTTGCCGGCGATCCTTGGGGCAAAACCCTCCGCGGCTAAGGACGAGAATCATCGGATCGGGTCCTTGTAATTCCGAGAGCTTTCTACGTTTCGTCGTGTGATCGGGAAGCTCGTAATCGGGGAAGGTAGCTCCTGGAAGAATGTCAGATCGCATAGGGAAGTCACCTTTCTAAAGAATGATCTTAACTTCAGCTGGCGGGGTTTGGTGGTGCGAACCGCTGGAGTGGTGGTGCGTCCAAGCGCCGTCCTCGATATGCCTTGACCTCGCCAAATCTTTGATGACTCTGCCAATCAGACCGTGCCTCTGCGATCTCTTCAGGCGTGCGCGCAACAAAATTCCACCACATCAGGATCTTCTCTGGAAAAGGAGGTCCACCAATCAGCAATACTCGACATCCGTTTCTGCTCTTGAACTCGACAACGGATCGACTCGTCCCGAGATACCAGAGACCCGTCGCATCGATCGATTGACCATCGATCTCTACATCGCCTGTCAATAGCAGTGCTGCGTGCTCAAACGACTGGTCCAACGGAAGCTCCAGACTCGCAGATACGCTCAACGCAATCTCAGCTCCGAGAATATGTGAGACATGTTTTGCCGGAGAAAAGTAACCAAGCACAGAACCGGCAAAGACGCTCAGAGTGGCGCCTACCAGCTCAATAATCGGAACTTCGTCAATGTGCTGAAAGGACGCTGGACCATGCCGATGGTCATCGGGCAGCGCAACCCACAACTGAACACCGTTCAAGAGACCGCTGTTCTTTAATGGTGTCTCTTCCGCATGGGCGATACCACCGCCTGACGTCATCACATTAACGCCACGTGGTCTGAGTAATGCTTCATCACCAAGGCTGTCCTTGTGGACGATTTCTCCTTGCAGCAACCAGCTAACTGTTTGCAAACCAATGTGTGGGTGCGGCGCGACATCCATCGGTTTGGCTTCGCTGAAGGAAAGTGGTCCGAAGCGATCGAGAAAACACCATGCGCCCACGAGTCGTTTCTGACGAATCGGCAGCGCTCTTAGAATTTTTAATGAGCCCAGACTGGTTTCATGCGCCGGAAATCTCTCCAACACTGGTCCATGTACGTTCGAAGCGTCAAATGGTTGCGCTGCTACCTTCGCGTTAACCATGTTTTCCTCTGCTTGTTCTGCTTCATAGAGGCGGCCGAAAAACCGGATAACTGCGTTTGCTTTACCAACCTTTCGATCAAAAGGTCGCCTCTGATGAAGTTCTACTGCGGAATAGATTTGAGTGCAAGAGAACCAGTCATGATGGCATCGTTCTTATCGGCGGTGCCGCTCGGTTACCGGTTCCCAATTGTCCGAGTTCCGTCAATTGCCGAGACTTCGGCATTCACGAGTGGATCACACTGCACCGAGGTCACGCATCATAGAGTCAGTAATTCTTATGGTGCGGTATGGCTTTGCACAAAAAATGCGTTGTCTCCTGATTTCACTGTGCAACCTCTGTGTTCTCTGTTTGCTGGGATTTAGTTAACCACAGAGACACAGAGAACACAGAGGTTGCACAGAAAAGAGCGATTTATGACTTTGTGCAAAGCCGCGCGTTATTATTGGTCCATGGCTGAAACGGTTCAGTTTCTCTTATTGATCTGCGCCACGTGCTGGACTACGAAGCGGAACCGCGAACCTTACCGGGCGCGATACGACTGCCCGCGGAGGAACTTGAAGAACGTGGAAAAGAACTACCGCATGGCAGGACTTTGGTGCTTTACTGCTCTTGACCAAACGAGGCCACGAGCGCCCGTGTGGCGCTCGCACTCAAGCGGCAGGGAATCACGGACGTACGACCACTCGCTGGTGGGCTGCAAGCCTGGATAGAACGCGGGTATCCCGTCGGGAGATGAAGACGCGCGCAGTGCGGTATCACGAATTTGGTGGCACGGAAAGCTGCAGATCGAGCAGATACCACGGCCGGAACTGGACGGCGAGAACGTGCTGGTCCAGATCACCCGCGCCGGCGTGAGTCCGCTCGACGACAAAGTCCGAAGCGGCATACTGCCGCCCTCGATGCGCAAACCGCTACCGCTGGTCCCCGGAGCCAGTGCGCGATTTATCATGTAATTCCGTAATGATTCTCGCCTAGTGAAAGGGTCTCGCGATGAATGTCCGAAACGACGAAACTAATTTTACACCCGCAGGTTGGCACAGCGTGACTCCCCGAATTGTGGCTCATCACGCTGAACAATTAGTTGAATTTCTAAAACATGTATTCAACGCAACAGGAGAGTATCGGACGGATAGACCTGCAATACTTACTATTGGGGATTCAATGGTCATGATAAGTGATGCTGGTGTACGCGACCCGACGCCTGCTTTTCTTTATGTGTATGTCGCCGATGCCGATATAACATACCAGCGTGCTCTTGACGCTCGCGCAAGATCATTGGAAGAGCCATCTGACACGCCATATGGTGACCGGCGTGGAATGGTGCAGGATCCATGGGGCAATACATGGCAGATTGCTACTTATAAGCGTGACGAATCCACTTAGACTGGCAGATTGCAGAAACGGTCACTTGTTTGTCGCTCTGGCAATGCGTAATCACGATAACCTTATCAGTTGACATAAGAAGATGTACCTTGTGCTGGCATTCCTGGGTGTGCTCCTCATCCTGACAATCCTGTGGGATGCCTTTGAAACGATGATTCTGCCGCGCCGCGTCGCTCGACGCTTGCGCTTAACAAGCTTCTTCTACAGATCAATTTGGTGGCCCTGGTCCAGCTTGACGCAACGCCTGACGTCCGGAAGGCAAAGAGAGAAATACCTGGGACTTTTCGGACCACTTTCACTCATCTTCCTACTCGGTTTTTGGGCTGCCGGAGTTATCTTTGGTTACGCAATGATATCGTGGTCATTGAGTGAGAAACTCAAGACAACAGAGATCGTCGACTTCTGGACATATGTTTACCTCAGTGGAACAAACTTCTTTACTCTCGGTTACGGCGACATCACTCCCTTAGAGCCGCTGGGACGTGCGTTCTCGGTCGTGGAGGCAGGTACTGGATTCGCTATGCTCGCCATTGTTATCGGCTATCTGCCGGTTTTGTATCAGGCCTTCTCGCGTCGTGAAGTAAACATTTCGCTCCTGGACCAGAGGGCTGGTTCACCTTCCAGTCCAGCAGAACTGCTCCGCCGTCACAAAACAAGAGGTAGTGGCGAGGATCTCAACGAGTTCCTCAGTAGTTGGGAACGCTGGGCTGCGGAATTAATGGAGAGTCATCTCTCGTACCCGGTCCTCTGTTACTTCCGCTCACAGCATGACAATCAGTCGTGGTTGGCAGCGATGACGACGATACTTGATACCTGCGCGCTCGTAATGGTCGGCACGGGTGGGTCTCCGGCATGGCAAGCGCGTCTTACATTTGCCATGGCACGTCATGCGATTGTCGACATCGCTCAAGTCTTCAGGACTGCGCCAAGAACACAACGCGGATCTAAAGATCGACTCTCACACACCGACTTTGATCGCATGCTATCCATCATAGGACCGGATCAGGGTTGGACAGAAGACCTCACCGATGCGGAACATAGATTGACGGAGTTGCGTGAGATGTACGAACCGTACGTCGCTGCACTTTCAGAATACTTAGTCATGCCTTTGCCGCCATGGATTTTGCCTGAAGACGCCATTGACAATTGGAAGACGAGTGCGTGGGGCAGAATTCAGTGATCGATGCCAGCGCCAAAGGCGCGAAATATGAAAGCCAGGGGCAAGCGTGAAGCGTGTATAGACCGGAGACATCGTGGCCCAGGAGCATTGGTGTTCCAGCGGCTTTGCCAATACAGATCTCGATCTACAGCTCAAGAAGCACGGGATTCATCAGCTCATCGTCATGGGACTCATCGCGCACACATGCATCGAATCAACGGTGCGTTTTGCCGCTGAGCTCGGCTATGAA
>DATNCH010000045.1:0-10255 GCA_035571655.1 Pyrinomonadaceae bacterium | reverse complement strand
TGCAACGCATACGAATCTGGCATTCCCTTCACCGCACACATCACGATCGGCGGCGACATCGCACACTTTCATCCAAACTTCGACGGCGCCGCATTGGGCGCCACCACTCACACGGACTTTCGCCTGCTCGCAGAGCTGGTCCGGCAGATGGATGGCGGTGGCGTTTATCTCAACGTCGGATCGGCGGTCGTGCTGCCCGAAGTCTTCCTCAAATGCGTGACCCTGGTGCGCAACCTGGGCCATCCATTTTCAGACATCACCACTGCTAACTTCGATTTCATTCAATCGTATCGTCCGCTGACGAACGTCGTGCGCCGCCCGACAGAGAACGGCGCGGGCCATGGTTATTCGATCATCGGTCATCACGAAATCAACATCCCGCTACTCGCTGCTCTGCTCATCAGTCGAACTTCCGCTTGACCCCCATCACCGTACTCGTTTATTCTGCCTAGTCCGAAATTGAAATCGGATTTCAATTTCGGACAAAGCTTTACCAAACTAGCCCTCGTAAGTTTTTCCGGCGTCACAAATAGAAAGGGTGGCGGTTAATGCGCGCCAAACGGTTCCTACTCCTAATATTCTCCGTAGCCTTATTCACCCCGGCACTTGCCCAGGTATCACAACAGAAGACTCCCGTTCGCGGAAAAGTCGTCGACCAGAATCGCGCCGCCATTCCCGGTGCCGACATTTGGGCCTCCACCTCCGGACTTCTCTCCTCTTCCGCAGTCACGGACAAAAACGGCGAATTCGCATTAATGCTCGCACCAGGCGAATATCAACTGCGCATCATGGCCGAGGGTTTTTCGGAAGTGACGCATACCGTGAACCCTGTCACGCGTACCGAACCACTCGAGATTGTTCTGCCGGTTGGACCATCGAACGCGTCGGTGACGATCACCGACACTGCTGCATACGGTGTCAACTCGATCTCGAGCGCCACTAAGACGCTCACTCCCCTTCGCGACATTCCGCAGTCGATCTCAGTCGTAACGAAGGAACAGATTCGAGATCAATCAATGTCGAGCGTGGCGGACGTTGTCGCTTACGTCCCAGGCATCACGGCGCACCAGGGAGAAAATAATCGCGACCAACTGGTGATTCGCGGCAACAATACCAGTGCCGACTTCTTTCTCAATGGGGTGCGTGACGACGTTCAGTATTTCCGCGATCTATACAACGTCGAGCGGGTTGAAGCTCTGAAGGGACCAAACTCGATGATGTTCGGTCGCGGCGGCGGTGGTGGAGTCGTCAATCGCGTAACTAAAGAGGCGGGCTTTTCTTCTTTGCGCGATCTGACGCTGCAGGGTGGATCGTTCGCGAACAGGCGCATCAGCGGTGATTTTGATCAGCCACTCGGCAACAGGTTCGCATTCAGAGTCAATGGTCTGTATGAGAACTCAGACAGTTTTCGTGATGGCTTCAATCTCGAGCGTTACGGCGTCAATCCAACGGCGACGCTCGTTGTAAGTCCCAGGACAGCCGTTAAGCTCTCGTACGAGTATTTCCACGACGGGCGTGTCGCGGATCGCGGTATTCCATCGTTTCAAGGACGACCTGTCGACGTTCCGATCGAAACGTTCTTCGGAGATCCTGACAACAGCCCCGCGAGAGTCGGTGTAAACCTCGCCTCCGCGAGTGTGGACCACCAGGCAGGACGCTTCAACATTCGCAACCGGACGATGTTTGGCGACTACGATCGCTTCTATCAAAACTACGTACCCGGAGCTGTTACTGCGAACAAGCAGTTCGTAGCGATCACCGCCTACAACAACGCGACCAAGCGTCAGAATCTCTTCAATCAAACCGACGTTACGTTCATGGCGTCCACCGGATCTATCCGCCATAACTTTCTCGCAGGAGCAGAAATCGGCAGACAACTGACAGACAATTTCCGCCGGACCGGTTTCTTCAACAACACGACAACAAGCACCCTCGTCGCCTTGTCCGATCCTTTAGTGACAACGCCCGTTACGTTTCGACAGAACGCAACAGACGCCAACAACCACATCAAAACGAATCTCGGCGCAACCTACGTTCAGGACCAGATCGAGATCAATCGTTATCTACAGGTCGTGACCGGCGTCCGTTTTGACTACTTCGATCTAGGGTTTCACAACAACAGAAACAATCAGGACCTGCGACGGATCGATCGTCTCGTTTCTCCAAGGGCCGGCGTGATCGTGAAGCCGTTTACGGAGTTGTCGATCTACGCAAACTACGGTGTCGCTTATCTGCCAAGCTCGGGCGATCAATTCTCTTCGCTCACAAACATTACGCAGCAGGTCAAACCAGAGAAGTTCAACAACTACGAGCTCGGCGCAAAGTGGGACGTCCGCCGAAATCTATCGGTAACTACCGCGGTCTATCGCCAGGATCGCACCAATACAAGAGCGACCGATCCAAACGATCCGGCGAGAATCCTCCAGACGGGCAGCCAACGCACGAATGGTTTTGAATTCGGTTTGAACGGCAGGATCACATCGAAGTGGAGTATCGCGGGAGGCTACGCTTACCAGGATGCTTTCATCAGCAGCGCTACGATCTCCGCACCCAGGGGCGCGCAAGTCGGACTCGTACCACACCACAGCTTCTCTTTGTGGAATCACTACAAAGTCCATCCGCGGCTTGGTCTGGCATTGGGCCTTGTCAATCGATCTGATATGTTTGCCGCGTTCGATAATGCAGTGGTTCTGCCGGGCTACACGCGAGCAGACGCAGCGGTGTTCTTTTCGATCACTGAACGATGGCGTCTTCAGGCGAATGTGCAAAATCTGTTCGATACCCAGTACTACCTGAATGCTGACGGCAACAACAACATCTCGCCGGGGGCGCCGCGTGGGGCGCGCGTCGCACTGATTGCAAGGTTTTAATGGGGGCCACTCATCAATCCGATATGCTAAACTCCGCAGCACGAAAAATCTCGAGCGCGTGGAGTTTTGGCGCGCGGACAAGGGTTGACAGGTGGACGCCGAAAAATTGAAGCACTTCCAAAATCTTCTTCTTTCACAATTACGCCAACACACGGATCAGGTCCGCACGGATCAGGCAGCCGCGCTGGAACTTTACGACGACGGCGTTAAAGACAGTGTCGATCTTTCGGTGCAGGACTTGAACAAAGAGATCGCGCTGAGGCTTGGTGAACGGAGCTCGAAGGTCGTTGCCGACATCGATCAGGCGTTGTTGCGTATCAAGGAAGGAAGCTACGGGATCTGTGCGCGTTGCAGTCAACCCATCGACGAACGACGTCTCGAAGCCGTCCCCACCGCGCGCTACGACGCCACCTGCCAGGCGATCATTGAAAGCATGAACGGCGAAGACGATTTACCGACACTTTAGTACACAGATTATGTGTAATTTGTGTACTAAGCTTTCGGATGTGCTTTGTCGTACACCTCGATCAGCTTCTCCATCGAAACGTGCGTATAAACCTGCGTCGTCGAAAGTCGCGCGTGTCCGAGGAGTTCCTGGATGTCGCGCAGGTCTGCACCGCTGTCGAGTAAGTGTGTCGCGAACGAGTGGCGCAGAGCGTGTGGACTAATGTCGTGCATGCCGGCGCAGATGCGTATGTACTTCTCAACCATCCGGCCCACCGAGCGCGTCGTGATTCGCGTTCCCTGGTAGTTCAAAAACAACGCGCGTTCATCACGCTTTGAAATCGGCGCATTGAAAAGAAACTTCTCGCGCACGCCGAGATAACTCCGAATCGCGTCGCCCGCGGGATCGCCAAACGGAACGATCCGCTGCTTCCGCCGCTTCCCCGTCACGCGTATCAACTGATTCTGAAAATCGACGTCCGCCACATTCAGCGTCGTCAACTCCGCCACGCGCACACCCGTCGCATACATCAACTCGAGCATCGCCCGATCTCGCTTTCCGAGATCGGTATCTAAATCAGGCGACTCGATAAACCTGATCGCCTCCTCGATCGACAGGTGATTCGGCAGCTTCTTCTCCAGCTTAGGCGTCGACACGAGCTTCGCTGGATTGAGTTCCAACATACCTTCGCGCACGAGAAACTGGAAAAAAGTTCGTAACGCCGCGAGCTTCCGGGCAATAGAACTCTTTTTCTTCTGATCAGAATGAAGCGACGCCATCCATTCGCGGATCGTCAGGTGATCGATCTCGGCAACGTCAGGCAGCTTTGTCTTGCGATCGGGCGCAAGGAAGTATGTGAACTGTTCGAGGTCGCTGGCGTAGTTGCGTAAGGTGTGTGCGCTGACGTTGCGTTCGTAACGCAAGTGTTCGAGGAATTGCTCGATCAGCTTCTCCATCAGATGCTACCAACCGGCGGTGGTTACCGGCTTCGGTGCATAATAGACCTTTCGCGAGCGGATGCGAACATCATTTCTGGCTTTCACTCGCAAATCGAGTTTGTGCATGCGCCCGTCACGTTGTTCGGCGCTCGCGTAATAACTCAAAACATACTGCTGCGACAGATCGGCCGCAATCTGATCGAAAGCGAGATCGAGCTCATCGGTTGTTTTCGGAAGATAGACGGCGCCGCCAGTCTCCCCTGACAACTGTTCCATGCGGCGCTCGGCTGCGAGCGCGCGAAGGTTCGCACTCTCATACAATCCCGTTTGGACCACGTAGATCTGACAATCCTCTGCGAGCACTTGTTGGACCACCCAGTCGAAATCAGTGATCTGACTCGTCGTTTCAATTCCGTCTGAAACTATGACGAGCACGCGCCGGCCCGCGTGAGGTCTCAAATAAGTGGCCGCACCGACTATCGCATCGAAAAGCGAAGTTCCGCCTTCGGGCCGGCCAAACATCGTGATCGTCTGTTCGAGACGAACGAGATCGCGCGTCAGAGGTTGGGCAAGACGGCTATCGAGTTCAATCGAGTAGATCCCAGCTTCGTCTATGGGGCGCAAGACTTTTCTGAAGAAACGGATCGCCGCCTGTTTTTCAAAGTCGCGCGCGGCATGAAGACTGCCGCTATTATCAAACAGCATCACCATGCGAACTGCAGTTTCCGAGCGCGTTAAGTCAGTGAGCGGCCGCGCCTCGCCATCTACGCGAAGCTCGAAGTCGTCCAATTTCAGATTGATGACTGCATTGCCACGCTTATCAACCACCGAAACCGGAATCGGAACAAGGTTGGAACTGATACGAACAACGTCGCCGGGATCAACTTCATCGGTCGCTTTCTTCGATGAGTGAACGGGCGGTGGACCAGGCCGGTTTGGGTCGGCGATTGGACCCGATGGCGCCTTCTTGCCCGGCTGTTTTTGTCGTCCTGATTGACTCCAGGCAGGCAGGCTCAGGCAAACAAGAGCGATTAGCAGAACCGTGATGCGGCTCGCTCTTAGCGTGCGTGTGCGATTTCGCGCGTGGTGTGATTCTGCTCGAGCCACTCTGCCCACTCTTTCAAAGCCAATTCGACTTGCAACTGCCTGCGGTCACGCTTCTTACGCACGCTGCGCCTTGCGGGTTCTGGAAGTTGAGGCAAAAGCGCGAAAGTGATGTTTACTGGTTGAAAGTTGTTCGCGTCTGCGTGCGAGACGTAATGTGCCAGCGCTCCGGTTGCGCTGCGCGCCGGAGCTTCCAGTAACTCCAAACCCGACGCCAACCGCGCTGCATTCACACCCGCGAGCCATCCCATCGCCACTGACTCGACGTAACCCTCGACACCCGTGATCTGTCCGGCGAAGAACAGGTTAGGACGAGCTCGCATCTGCATCGTCGCGTGCAGCACGCGCGGTGAACAGATGTAAGTATTGCGATGGATTTGACCGAACTGGAGAAACTCGGCGTTTTGTAATCCCGGAATGAGTCGCAACACTCGTGCTTGTTCGCCGTAGCGTAGATGATTCTGGAAGCCCACGAGGCTGTATGCGTCCGCCATTAAATTTTCCTGCCGCAGTTGCACGGCGGCGTAGGGTTCTCTACCGGTTTTCGGATGGCGGAGTCCGACGGGCTTCATCGGGCCGAAGCGAAGCGTGTCGACGCCACGTCGCGCCAGCTCTTCGATGGGCAGGCACGCTTCAAACCACCGCGTCTCTTCAAAGCGCTGGAGCGGGACGCTCTTCGCTTCCAGCAACTCTGAATAGAACCGCGCGTACTGTTCGGGATCGAACGGACAGTTGAGGTAGTCGTCACCGCCCTTATCGTATCTCGCGGCGCGAAATGCAATCGAGGTGTCGATGGAATCGGCGGCGACAATCGGCGCGATCGCGTCGTAGAAATACATCTGGTCGCTGCCGGTCAACTTCATAATCTCTGCGGTCAAGGCGTCTGAAGATAATGGACCTGTAGCCACAATTGTGATCTTGTCATCATGAACACTCGTGACTTCTTCTCGAATCAGGCGAATGCGCGGCTCAGTTTCGATGCGCTGTGTGATCAGTTCTGCAAACTTTTCCCGATCGACGGCAAGCGCAGCACCCGCCGGCACACGCGTTTCCGCTGCCGCAGTCATCACCAGCGACCCACCCTGCCGGAGTTCCTCCTTTAATAAATAGGACGCAGTTCCAGCTTCGTCGGATTTGAGCGAGTTTGAACAGACGATCTCGGCGAGTTTGTCAGTGCGATGGGCCGGTGTCGGTTTCACCGGCCGCATCTCGTAAAGATTGACGTTTGCACCAAGCCGCGCAGCCTGCCACGCCGCTTCAACGCCCGCCAACCCTCCCCCAATGATGTTTATTTCCCTCATTCTTCTTTCTTGTGTGCCTTTTTGTGGCTCTGTTTTGTGTCTTTTGTGGCTCTACGGCTTCACCGGTGCGTCGATCTTATAGTCTTTGACGTCGCCCGAGAAATGCTTGTACTCGCTCCACTCGATCGTCTTGTTGTACTCGCCTCCAGCAAACAACAACACTTTCACCGACAGGTTCACATGCGCAAACCGTGGTAACCACACGCCCTGAACCATTCGCGTCTGCTCGATCACAAGCGCCGCTCCGGGCTTGAGCGATACGAGCAACCCGCCTGCCATCTTGAAACCTTCAGCCAGGCGCGCTTCCAGTCTGATCACCTGCTTGTCTACGGGATCGATCCACACGACTCCGATCAGCTTCGCAATCAAACTCTCCTCGCGATTTTGTGGGCGGAATCCAGGACGCGGCCGGAAATCGAAAACAATCGCCTCGCGTCCCTCCAGCATCTCGCGACGCGGTGAGACAAACTCGCACGCTCTCAGAAACGGAGAAATGTCAGTTGCCTCGTCGTCTTCGTTGCGGTTCTTTTCGCGCTCGGCGCGACGTTGCGCGACCTTCTTCTCGTCTTTCTCTTTGTCGCGTTCAGCCTTGAGAAACTCTTCCTGCACGCGCCGCTCCTCTTTTGCCGCGCGTTCGGCAGACAGCGGCACACCATTCTCGCTGATCAGTTTCTGGACCGGTTCGCGATTTGGCAAAGGATAGACTTCGTAAACTTTGACTATCTCTTTCTTGAGTTCACCCTTGCTGTTGATCTCGCGGTCAGTTTCGGTCTGCTTGAAAGCGTATTCGGAGACACGGTTTTCAAGTTCATCCTGGTTCTGCGAGACCTCACGCATGAGTGCCACGACGTCCAGACTTTCCTGAGCAGCGGGTGGATCGAAAACACGATCGTCAATGCCCGTGTCGTATTTGACGGTTTGAAGCAGAAGCGTCAGCTCACCGGGACCTTCGACGTTCATTCGGATTCGATGAGGTTCGGCGATGCCGTTTTCCGTGCCGTAGTCTTCAAACAGGAGTCGTGTGTTTCGGACGTCACCTGTGATCTTGGTTATGAGCGACGTTTTCACGCTGAAGTAATACTGAAATTTCGCGCCGCTTCGCATGGAGAACTCGACGATGTACGCGGGCTCCGAGGCGAGATCGCCCAGCGAGACAACTCGTGCAAGCACGTTGGCTTTTTTGAAATTGATGAGGCGCGAAGAGTCGAGTGAGGCGCGAAGTTTCGCGGCGGCGCTTTCGGCGCCGGTCAGAGTTCGCAGCCGCTTATCGAGCCCGATTTCCCACGCGGATCTCGCGTTTGTTCCGGTGATGATTTGGCCGTTGCCGAAGGTCAGTTCCCAACGCTCCGAGGCGGGCGCTTTTCGTTGCGTGCGTGCGGTGCCGATCGGTTGATTGTTGAATTGGACAACCCACTCGTACGTCGCATCTTTGCGCGCGGCCGCCGTTTTCTTGCCACCGATCGCTTTGAGGTAGTTGTCGACAATCTTCTCAGCCGAGGGAAGTTTCTTCTGCGCGAGCGCGACTTGGCCCACACCTCCCAGGAGCAGCAGAAGTAGTAAAAGTCGACCCGTTCCTCTCACTTACTTTTTCTTAGCCGTAGCCCTTTTCTCTTTTGTGCTTTTTGTGGCTTTCTTTGTGCGTTTTGTGGACTTCGTGGCTTTTCGATTCTGAGTGAACTCGAACTCATTCAGTTCGCCACCTCTGACTTTGTATCGATCTACATTCTTGGTTGCATCCTTCGGCATGATCCCTCCTTGACACTACAAAACGCCATTCGTATATTTCAAAAGCCTCTTAGCCGGCTTAGCTCAGTTGGTAGAGCGTCTGATTCGTAATTAGAAGGTCGCCGGTTCAATTCCGGCAGCCGGCTCCAATAGAATCAATTATTTACGGCCACTCGCGTGAGTGGCTGTTCTGTTGTTTGCGACATATTTGTGACGCGGCCCTTCTGAGCGTATTCCACTGCATTTCTCAGAGTGTCATCAGACGCGTGTGTGTAACGCATAGACATCTGAATGTTTGAATGACCCAACAGCCGTGCAATCGTTGTCACGTTGCATCCCGCGTCACCTAATCGCGTCGCAAACGTGTGGCGCAGATCGTGAAAGTGAAAGTCAGCGATCCCGGCCTCACTACACGCTACGGTGAAAGCCTTCTTCACATCCACCAGACCTTCACCCGCTTGCCTCTTAGCAATTCGCCTCGAGGCGAACACGAGATCGCCCTTTTGAGTCTCGCGTTGCTCTATCAAAACTTCTCTCACTCGCTGACTCATCGGAATGATCCGATCGCGTGCAGTCTTTGTGTTGACTACATGTATGACGCCGCGCAGAAAATCAACCTGCCGCCACGACAGATTCAACAGCTCACCGCGACGCATACCCGTACCAATCGCCAGAGCAACTAGCGGGTACAGGTGCCTGCGTCTTCCTTTGAGCTGAGCCATCAATCGCGTTTCCTCATCAATCGATAAGTAGCGGTTACGTTGATTGTCCACTCGCAGCTTTCGCACCTTGCGGCAAGGGTTTGATGCTGCCTGTTCCAACTCCACCGCTAAGGCAAAGATTCGAGACAATAGAGCGAGCTCCATGTTCACAGATGCCGGACTGCGAATTGTGCCGCGCCTGGTGATCGACTGAGCACGATCCCGTTTCCACTTTTCAATCGCCAGGGGTGAGACTTCACGCAACATCTTGCCCCTGAATATTTCTGACCACTGGTTTGCGATGATTTCGTCATTGCGCCAGGTCCGTTTGTTAGCTTTGGCCCAAGGCAAATACGTCTCGCTTACAAACTGGCCAAAGTCCTGAATGCCAAGTTGCATCGCACCGTATGTGCCTTGAAACACCTGATCGCGCGCTTTCGTTTCTGCTTGCTCTGCCTGAAACTTAGTACGCGCTTCCGGTATCGCTTCGCGATATCTGGCGCCTCTGATTTGGAAATCAAAATACCAGTGGCCACCACGCTTCCTAACTGTCAAAGGACATCACCTCCGTTCGGCGGTTGCAGCCACAGCGAAGGTTTGACCGAATAGTACCCGAGCCTTGCGGTCCTTACCAACGCTCATTTCTCTTTGTCCTTTGTCCACTCGACAATCTCATCAAAGTCGAAGCGCAATAGGTGCCCTACTTTGCGGTAGGGGATACGTCCCTGAGACTTCATCACGTAAAGCGTGTTGATCTTGATACCAAGAAATTCGGCGCACTGTTCCGGCGTCATCAATGACGCTGACGGATGAAGCGGCCTTCTCGAAGTTTGTTTCTGTTCTTGTAGCATTCGTTCACTGTCAGGCGTAACAGCAGCTACGGCACTTGTCATACCATGCTGCCGATTTCCAGTTGGCCCACGTAACACAGCTAGAGATCTGAACCGTTTGACCGCAGCGGACGGGTGTCACAATTGTGACAGAGTGTGACACTTTGTGACGAAGTGTGACAGGTTGTGACACTCGTTAATCCCTCGGTCTCGCTGGGATCCAAAGGCGAACGACGCAGCGCGCTTCGCGCGTCTAGATTGTTATTTCTTTCGGTTCTCAAGACCTCGATCGCGCCCACTCGCATAACCCCCTCGCCGTATTCCAACACTCCATTAAGACC
>DATNCH010000044.1:0-9090 GCA_035571655.1 Pyrinomonadaceae bacterium | reverse complement strand
CCCTCGATCCGCAGTCCACTACACACATCAATTCCAAACGGCTGAACCTCGCGGATGGCTGCGGCTACATTCCCGGGGTTCAGTCCGCCCGCAAGAAACATCGGCACGTCGATCGCTTCTCGTATCTGACGGCTCAAGCGCCAGTCGTGTGTGCGGCCTGTTCCACCCAGCTCTTTGATCGCGAGCGATTGATTGCCCGAGTCCAACAGCACTGCATCGACGTGCGGAGCCACTGCGATCGCTTCGTCGACCGATTCCGGCCCCGTCACGTGTACGACCTGGACCAGCGACACACCCGGCAACGCTTCGCGCAACTGCGCGTGACTGCCCGGTGGTAGACGATCACAGATCTGGATCGTGTTCACTCGCAATCGTCGTTGTTGCTCGATAATTGCAGTGGTGTCTTGAAGACACGTGAGTAGAAACGAACTGACGCCCGGTGGAACTATCGCGGCAATTTCCGCGATGAGATCTTCGGGAATCGGACCTGGTCCACTCGGCATCGCCGAAACCAGCCCGATCGCAGAGGCTCCGTGCTCAATCGCCATCCAGGCTTCTGCGACACTGGCGATGCAGCAGATCTTCACGCGTGGTCTCATCGCTTAAGAGTATAGCCGCTAATTTTTTCCCAAAGCCACCCTCGGCAACCGCGCCGCATCATACGCACCGGCAGCTTTACAAAAGAGATCACGCCTCGATCTCCACTGGACCGAGCACAAAACTACATAAGGAGATTTCCCAATGAACCGACTGCGTTTACGTGCGTCGCGGCTCTCGCTCTGCCTGATATTACTCGCAACACTCTGCGTCGCCTCAGGTTCAGCTCAAACCAGCACCACTCCTGCATCTGACGGTTGGGTCGTGCTTGCAATCAGCGACTACGCGGCGCTGCGACGCGCGGCTTCTCCGGCCGATCCGGAACCCGCTGCGCCTCCCGTCGAAGCGACGCTGAGTCGCATCGACTACGAATTGAAAGTTGACGGCGATCTCGCTATCGGTGTCGCGCGACTGACGGTCGACGTCATCAAGAACGGTTGGGTGCGCGTTGCGATGCCCGACGGTCTGGTGGTCCGTGATGCGCAGCTCGACGGTCGTCCTGTCAACCTCGTGATGAACCCGACCGACAAAGGTCCGGGCCGCGCAGATCTACTGTTATCGAAAACAGGCCGCTCGATTTTGACGCTGAAGATCGTCGCTCCGGTTGCGACAGTCGCAGGCACAGACATTCTTCATCTTCCCGTCAGCAATTCAGCCATATCACATGCGATCGTCGAAGTAGCGCGGCAGGAAGTAGACGTGCGAATCACGGGTGGACTGTTGCTCGAGCATTCGGAAGGTGCGAATGGAAGTCGCTGGGTCGCGAATGGAAAAGGCGGTGAACCACTGACGTTCGCATGGCGACGAAAAGTCGACGACGAGCGCGCAAACCAGCCGCTCAGATTTCGCGGCTCGGTCACGCAGTTGGTCGGATTAGGAGAAGACGCAACGCAAATCAATGCCGAGGTTCAGGTTGAAGTGGTACAGGGATTGGCGGACGAAGTTCGTGTAAAACTGCCGGAAAAGTTGACGGTGAATCTGGTGTCGGGTGCGATGGTGGCGGACTGGGACGTCACCGGTAATGAGCTCAAGGTCGTGTTCATCGAGCCCGTCGACAAGAACGCGCGATTCACGTTAACCGGCGAATTGCACATGCCGAAAGACGGCCAGATGGACGTTCCGCTGATTCGACTTCCGAACGCCGAGCGCGAAACGGGCGGCGTGGCCGTCGAGGTCCTCGGCGCCGGTGAAATCAAAGCGCGCCAGCCATTCGGAATGGACGACGCGGAGGCCGGCGAGTTGGGCCAACTCATTTCGAGTCGCCAATCGCCCTCGCTCATTGCTTTCCGACTGCAACCAGCAGATGGAAAGTCCGACAGAAGTCTCTCGTTGAATGTAGCTCGTTACGCACCGCAAGCAGTGCTCATGGCCAACATTGAAGAAGCCGAATACAACACGCTTCTGGCAGCGGATGGAAAGATGCTGGTCCAATCGCGATTCGCGGTGCGCAACAACCAGCGAAACTTTTTGAAACTCACCCTACCTTCAACCGCCGTGCTCTGGAGCGCGTCGGTCGCAGGTCGTCCCATCAGACCGGGACGCGCGCCAGATGGTTCCTTCCTACTCCCACTGCAAAAAACTCGCTCCGGCGTCGAGGCGCCCGCTTTCGTCGTCGAAATTTCCTACCTCGATCGCGCTGCATCCTGGACCGACAAAGGTCGCGCGCGAGTCTCGCTTGTAGCAGTCGATTTGCCGATCTCGAAATCGCATCTACTGTTGCACCACCCACCATTGTTCCGCGTGACGCCGGTGCCCGGAGCGTCGGGAGGCTTTCGCGTCGCGACCTACGCGCCGCCAGAGTCGACAGTCCTCACCGCCGGAAACCCCGCGTCTGCGAGTGAACAAATGCAAGCTGATGGCGACATCCCCCCTCCGGAGACAAGTCAACTCGTCGCCAAGCTTCGCGACACCGCACGCGGCTCGAGACCCGCAAGGAATCGGCCGCTGCGGGTTGTGTTTCCACATTTCGGTCCCTCGATCTTTCTGATATCGGAGTTGACCGGCGAAAACCAAACCCCGGCAGTTGAGTTTGACTTTCAACGAGACAGAAAGAGAGGCGACCGATGAAAGCAGCATTTCTGATTTTGCTTGTAACGATCGTGGCCGTGGGCCAACAGAAAAATACGACACTCGATGCACCGTTGCCCGCGCCAGGCTCGCAAGGCACCGTAACTCTTTCGCTCAGCGAGTACGACCATCTGGTCGCGCTCGCCACGCGCAAGACGAAGACGCCCGATGGCGTTCCTCTTCCCTTCGTCTTGTCGCATGCTGTTTTCAAACTCCGACTCGAGAAAGAGACGCTTGTTGGAACCGTGGAGATCGATGGAGCTTTGCTGGAAACAGGCCCGGTGAAAACTCCTCTGACCACAGGGTTGACCGTTCTCGACGCAAAACAATCGGGGACTGCGTTGCCGTTGTTGCAGGAGGGGACAAGCCACTCTGCGATTCTCGTTGGACCAGGTCCGTTTGCGGTTTCTCTCGGCGTTGCTGCGCCTCTGACGATCGAAGCTGGACGTGCGTCGTTTGTGTTGCCGGTGCCGCTGGCAACCAGCGCGATCCTGAGTTTGGAAATACCGGGAAACCACGCGAACGTGCACGTCGAGCCGGGATTGCTTACAAGCCGCATGACTACTAGTGGGAGTTCTTTGATCGAGGCCGCGCTCCAGCCCGGAAAGCCCACGCGTATCTGGTGGACCACGCGAGAGGTTGCGGCGCCGGTCGCGCAACGCGAAGTCAGGTTTCTGTCAGACATCAAGTCGGTGATCTCAGTCGGTGATTCGCAATTGAGGTTGACTGCGCTGTGTGATGTGACGGTGATCCAGGGCGAGGCAGCCGAGTTTAAATTACCTTTGCCAAAAGGATTCGAACTGACCACTGCAACCGGAAACACGCTCGCGTCACACGATGATTCTGGCAACGTGTTGACGTTACGAGTTCACGATCCGACGCGTCGTAATCATCAGTTCCTGATCGCCATCGAACGCGCGAACCGCGAAACCAGCGTCGAAGCGCCTCTGCTCGAGTTCACAGGCGCGCAACGTGAGACGGGTGAAGTGCTGATCGAAGGAATCGGCGCGTTGGAGCTGACGGCGAAGGAGTCGGGAGCACTGCGTCGCATGGATTTGCGCGAGGCAGGCGCGATCACGCGATCGCTTGCGCATGCTCCATTACAGGCAGCATTTCGCTACAACCGGCGCGGGACAGAAGCGCCGAAGTTGCAACTCGACTGGAAGGAGTTCAGCGACGCGGACGTGCTTTCGGCCGTTGCTGAGCGTGCGACAGTCACGACGTTGACGAACGTCGAAGGTCGATCGCTGACGGAAGTATCACTGCGCGTGCGAAATCATGCGCAGCCGTTCCTGAAGGTTGAATTGCCCGCGGGCGCGCAACTGGTTACGGCCGAAGTTGAAGGCGAACCAGTGAGGCCGGTGACGGGTACTGATGGCAGTCGTGTTCCGCTGCTGCGCGCGAACCTCGACTCGTCGAAGGCTTACACCGTGTCGTTCGTGTACCTGAGTTCCGGATCGCGATTTGGAAAGAATGGAAGTTACGACATGGGTCTGCCACGACTTGATATTCCGGTGAATTTGCTGACGTGGGAAGTCCTGCTTCCCGATCGGCTCGACGTGAAACAGTTTGGCGGCAACGCGTTTGCGGCTGAGCTGTTTCCTTCGGCTGCGCAGAACATTTTGATTGACGGTGCCGACGACAAGGACTACGAAGCGAATTTCTGGAACAGCAGCGATATCAGCACTCTCGAGGCGGGACAAATCGGCGGCATTGTCGTCGATCCTAACGGAGCAATTGTTCCGAACGCTTCCATCACGGCAGTCAACACACAAATGGGTATGAGTTTGAGCACGAGATCGGATGGAGAGGGTCACTGGGTAATTTCAGGGATGCAACCCGGGCCGGTAAAAGTAACGATCGCGTCGCCAGGGTTCATGAATTTTCAGCAGGATTTGGAGTTGCAAGCGTCGACTCCGTTTCGCATGGGGACGACGCTTCAGGTGGGCGGTGTGGCAGCGACGGTAACAGTTACGGATGGTCGCGGGCTCGCCAACCTCTCCTCGGGCACCATCCGCGGATTAGAGGATAATGCAAAGAAAACCCAGGCGGCTCAGTTAAACACACCATCGCAGAACGTTTTCAATCTGCAACGCCGAGTCGCGGGCATTCTTCCGGTGCGAATCGAAGTACCACGCAGCGGTAAATCATATCGCTTCGTCCGCCCGTTGGTTTTGGACGAGGAGACTCGGATCTCGTTCCAGTACAAGTCAAGGTAAACCCACAACAAGGCACAACTGATGAGGTCAGTACCGAAACGCGTAGAAAATCATCTTCTGTGCCTTTTGTGTTCTTTTGTGCTTTTTGTGTACCTACGCGGCGTACCAGAGCACGGCGAAGAAGTGGCAGATCGTCCCGGCGATCACGAAGAGATGCCAGATGAAATGGTTGTACCTTATCCGGTGAGCGGCGAAGAATGCGAGGCCGCCGGTGTAAGCAATTCCACCCGCGAATATCAGGAGAATTCCCGGCGCCGGAATCAGCGCGAACATCGGTTTGACTGCCACGATCGCCATCCAGCCCATCACGACATACAGCGCGATCGAGATCCGCGAGTGACGCGTACGCGCGATCACCTTTAGGACGATCCCGACAATCGCCAGCGCCCAAACCGCCGTGAGCATCGACCAGCCCCATGGGCCACGCAACACGCCCAACGCAAACGGCGTATACGTTCCGGCGATCAGCAGGAAGATCGCCGTGTGATCGAACATTCGAAACATTCCCTTCGCAGCTTCGTGAGTCGTGGAGTGGTAGAGCGTTGACGCGAGGTAAAGCAGGATCATCGTCGCGCCAAACACACTGACGCCGATGAGGAATCGCACGTCGCCGGCGCGCATCGCGGAGAGAACCAGCACCGGAAGCGCAACAAGCGCCAGCACCAGCCCCAACCCATGACTTATCGTGTTTGCAATCTCTTCACGCGCCATCTCGCGCATTCTACCGCAAAATGGCGCGTATTCGTGCCGTCAAAAATTAAGGCGCGGGCGTAAAGCCTTTCAGCGGGTTGCCGTAAAACCCTTCCGTCTGCCATGCGGTTTTGTTCCACACGCCGTCCTGGTCGCCGATGATCGTGACTGGAACAATCACGCGATCCGAACCAAGCTGGTTGCTGGTTGCGATGCCGTTGTCAAACTTTCCGCCAGGCTGAACGGTGAACTTGATCGATCTCGCCAGCTTGTTATTCCAGAGCAGCTTGAACTCGTATTCACCCGGATTCTTGGCGAGCGTGAACAACTCGCCGAAGATGTTGTCGGTCTCACCGGTTGTATCGCGGCCTTTGATATTCGGGAAGTCGCATTCGACGCGCGCCCATTTCGCTTTTTGCGGAACAGAATCCTCGACGTAATGTGTCGTGTTGTTTTCGACTTCCGCTTCGCAACCCGCTGCGCCGACTTCCGTGCCATCTAAAAACTTCTTGCCGACTTCCTTCCCCTGGTAAAAAAGATGCGGGTCGAATTTGTAAGCGTCGCCGCGAACCCAGAACGCAACGTGAAAATCGGGCATCTTCCAGCCATGCACGTCGCTCGGCGTCAGGTAAACGTAGCCGATCGGAAGATTCCAATCGTGATCGACGTAATAGACAAACTTATTTGCGGCCTTCGGACCAGCTTCGTTGGATTTATGCTTTCCGACTTTCATCTTGCCGGTGAAGAGCGTTGAGTCCGTGCCCTGAAGTTCGTTGCGCATTTTGATGGTGAAGCTCACCGGGCCGGTGTAGAGACTTCCCTTCTCTTCGGGAATCTGCCTGCCACCACATTCGGTCTTCCACCAGTATCCCTTTTCGGTGTTGTTCGTGTCGCAATCAAACTTCACCCACGGTCCTGTGGGCAGTGTGTATTCGACGTAAAGTTGACTGCCGCTGGCGATGGGACCATTCACGCGAAACTTCATCGTGGGCACCCAACTCCAAACGTCGTAATTCCCCTTGTAGACATTGAACGTGAACGCGGTGATCTGGATCGAGTCTTTAGCGATCGTTGGCTGGTCTTGCGCTATCACTGTACTGGCAAGGAACATGAAAACACATGTAATCCTCAAAATATTCTTCACGGGAGACCTCCTGAGTGCTCGACGAATGTCTGGGCAAAGCGTCGGAGAGTTTAGCATGGCTCTGCTCTGCGGTCCTCTGCGTATCTCTCCGTTCTCTGCGTTAAGTGCTGTTTCAACGCAGAGAACGCAGAGATACGCAGAGGACCGCAGAGAAAAACGAGTTACTTCTTCGAGGTCTCCGATAGGAACTTGATCGCGCGCTCGAGAATTTCGTCGCGCTTTTCGATCGTGCCGCGGATTGTCGGTGCGACTTTTATGGTCGGTTGTATTCCGACTCGCTGTAACTGCCGGCCATCGGCGTGGCGAACGTTGTGACCTGTGAAACTGACTTGCAGGTTGCCGGGCAGGACCATGAATGTTACGTCGCCGTTTGCGCCGGCAGTCGGCGTCCCGATGAACGTGACGTCGGTCGCGGCTTCGAAGAACATGCACGTGTGTTCCGACTGGCTGATCGCGTCTTCGTTGATCAGCATCACGACTTTGCCTTTGTACACGTCGCCTTTGCGGTCGGGAATTTTTTGCGCGAAGGAGTATTCGGGCGTGTCTGCGTATTCGGAATCGCTCATGCTTGGCGCTTCCAGGAGTGGACGTGAAAACAGCGCGGCGACGACGTCTTTCTTTTCCGTCAGCCGCGGTGCGATAGACCACGCAGTGCCGTTTGGATAACCACGCATGTCGAAGATCACGGCCGGTGTGTTCTTGATCGTCTCGAACATCTTGTCGACTTCGCCGGCTTGTAAACGTGCGAGATCGACGTAGGCAAAGCCGCTTGGCAATACTTCAACTATTGGCGTAGATCGTTTCAATACATCGTTTAGCTTTGGATCCATTATCGACTGCGAACGGCGCAATTCCACGACGCGACTCTGACCGTCCGTGCCACGCACCTTCAGCTTTACCACGGCGTCCTTTTGTCCAAACAACAAACGGAAATGGACCAGCCGCTCCAGCCACTGCGGCGTCGACGAAGCGATGTAACGAGCCAGGTCTGCACGCCTCTTCTCGACGGGTTGGTCGTCGATCTCCAGGATGACGTCGCCGACTTTGATCGGGAGCGTATCGTCAAGGACCTTTGTTACGACCGACCGCGCTTCGACGTAGCCGACGAACACCGCAGGTTGAAACGTACCCATCCTTTCCATCGAAGCGTTCGCGTTGCGCGTTCCGCCGTGCGAATCATGCATCTCGGCAACCATCTCGCGAACTGTCATCTGATAATCTGCGGCGTCTTTATTCGCCTCGAATTTCGGAATGTAACGCGGCAGCACGGTCTCCCACGATTCGCCAATCAGTTTCTTGTATGGATAGAAGTAGTTGATTACGTTCCAGTATCGAAACAGCGCAAGCAGACGATACTCGACACTCGGAAATTCCATGTCTGCATACGGTTTGTCCTTTTGTGCCACTTGCGATGCGAAGGGCGGAACGGTCCGATTCGGTCCTGGTCCAGTTTTGTTTCCCTGAATGGCTTGCAGCGCTTGTTTCATCGCCGCATCTTCTGTCGCGCTCTTTTGCGCGATTGCGTCAGGTTGCAACTCGATCGAGCCATCGGGATTGACGAGCTCTGACGTGCGCACTCGCACCACTACGTAGTCCGAAAGTTTGAGCGTAAACGAACGACCACCTGCTTCGGGCGCTCGCTCACCGTCCTGAATGACAAACGCGCGATTCGTCGACTGCAAGCCGCTGAGAATTTCGGTTACGGCAGGTGAGTTTTCATTGATGATGAAGGCGATGGGCGGCGTCCTGGTTTTCGCGGTTCCCTGGATGACGTTTGGTGAAGAGGTGATAAAGGATGATGAGTAAAAACTCGCGCCACTGCCGGTCTGGGTTGCGTAACCGTTGTGCATGCGGTAACGCGACGAGCCAAGCACCAGGTTTGAATCGAGTATTGACGGGAGCGTCTGGCGCATGAACGTCTCGAAAAGGAATGAATCTAGCTCGGGGAGCTTGCTGGAGCTGCGCGTGTCGATAACGATGCCGGTGGCCTTTGGTAGAGCTTCGTTGATGTTTGTCAGCAGACGGTTGAGCGCCGTTCGGTCTTTGGCGACGGTCATGGCGATCTGCGCCGCGTCGATCACGACAACACTGTTTTCGGTGCGCACGGGTTTCGCGTCAGGCGCGGCCGGCTGAGTCGCGGGCGTTTCGGGTTTTGTCTCGACTTCAATGTCGGCGCGCGTGGGAATTATTCTCTCGATTGGAGAAGTACCGCAACGCGGTAGGGTCGGGTCAGTCTCAAACATACAATTTCTCAGCACGACCCGACGCTACCGCGTTACGGTACTGACTGTATCCAACAATGATTTTCGACTTTTGAGGCAACGCCTCTCGGTTGGAGGAGGTCGATATGTCATCCAAGATCGATCCGTGAAG
>DATNCH010000043.1:0-16720 GCA_035571655.1 Pyrinomonadaceae bacterium | reverse complement strand
GACGATCGAGCGACAGCTGCTTTAATGGCTGATTTCTATGAAGGCATGCTGCAGAAGGGTATGACCCCAGCCGCTGAGCTTCGATCCGCCAAGTTGAAGATGATGAGTCGAAAGCAATGGAGCCCGCCCTACTATTGGGCGGGATTTGTATTGCAGGGTGAGTACACGAACCATATAACCGTTGACCGCTACAGTTGGCTTCGACCTGGTCTAATACTTTTATTTGTACTGATTCTGATTGCAACCGCTCTGTTAGTTTTTCAAAAGCGAAGGCGGCAGATTCGCCCGGCGCAGTTCACCTAAACGGAACACTACGAGTAAATGCCCCGCGATTCCCCAGTCCCACCCGAAAGCTTCGAGGAGATTCTCGCCTGGCTTGATCCTGATCGTGAGGTCGCTGCGACTATGTACGTTCAGCTTCGTCACGATCTCGCAAACATATTCAAGTGGAGAGCATGCAGCGATCCTGAAGGATTGACGGATGAAGTCTTCGATCGAGTTGCAAAGAAAGTACACGACGTGAGGTCGACCTATGAAGGCGATCCGCGACTTTATTTTCGCGCCGTTGCGAACAATCTCGTCAAGGAGAGCTTCAAGAAGGTTAAGACTCAAGTTTCTTTAGATGATGCTGATTTCCCGGAGCCGGGAATCACTAAAATCGAGGAAGATAACACGGCAGATATGGAAGAATGTCTACAATCATGTTTGCAAAAACTCAGCCCTGAAAATCGCAAGCTGATCGTCGCCTACTACGCTGAAGAAAAGCAGGCTAAGATCGATAACCGCAGTGAACTGGCGCAGCAACTCGGGATATCCGTAAACACCCTGCGAGTTAAAGTTTACCGAATTCGCTTATCTCTCCAGGAATGTATTGAACGATGTCTTGAATATAAGGCCAACAGAAAATGAAACGGATTGCGCGATTTTTCATTGTAATTGAATGGCGACGTCTGGAGTATGGCCCATGAAGGAAGAAATGCTGACTGACGCCCTGGTGCGTGAGTTTTTGTTGGGCAGGCTTGATGACGACGCAAGAGAGCGTGTTGAGAGTCTTTTTTTAACAGATCCTCTGACCAGGGAGAGAGTGCTCGTCATCGAACAGGACCTGATCGAGGACTATCTGGAAGATAACCTCAGCCAGCAAGATAAAAAGACATTCGTTTCGCGTTATGCTCAAACTGACGAACAACAACGTCAGCTCAGAATCACAAGGTCGATCAAAGATTGGGCAGCTAAAGAAGCAAGGACACCTCAAGCAGTTGCAGCTACAGTGTCAACTAAGGGTCAACTGCGGCCACGACTACGCGTCAAACCCGCATTTGTTTTCTCGATCGCATTAGCGGTTGTAATTGCGATCGTGCTCGCAATCGTTTGGCTAAATAGCCAGCGGGAACAACGAAAGCATTTGGCAGCCGAGCAGGAGCTGGCCCAGCTTAATGCTCCTGCGAGCCTGCGCGAAGTTCCCCCGCAAATGATTTCTCAGGAATTGAGACCTGTGACGGTCAGAAATGTCGAGCCGCAAACGAAGGTAAATCCACTCCCAGGCATTCGCATTGTTGAGCTACGTCTTCCCTGGATTCAGAAGGAACGCTATCCCACGTACGAGGCAGAAATTCGCCGGCTTGATGGTCATGAGTCGTTTACGATTCGCAATCTCGAAGCGGAAAGTGATGGTCAGAATCTCATTCGAGTAAGGCTTCCCACCCACATCCTTAGCCGAGGACAATATCAGGTACACCTGAGGGGCATTGCGGGCGACCATACTCTGAGTCCGGCCGAAGAATACTCGTTTGTTATGGGCAATCAGAACTCCCTGCTCTGAATTCTCAGAACGCTTTGAGCGGACATCCGCCGGCGGTGACAACTTTTTACAATTCCGGTACGAAGAGTGGCAACTTTCTGTAGAATCTCGATCTATGCTCTCGCCTGGTGTGTTCCGAGATGCGATCAGAAAACTCTCGCTGCGAAAAAAGCTGACGATACTCGCCTCAGTTGGCGTATTACTGCCCGTTCTGGTGTTGACTTATATGCAGTATCGCTCACTCCTGGAACTCCAGAACAAAACCAAGGGCGCATTCAAGGACAACCTGCGACAGGGATTACCCATTGTAGAGCAGCAAATGAAACGACGTCTGGAAGACATTGCCGCTCAAACTTTGAACCCCATCGACAACATCGACCGCCAGTCCTCTAAAGCTGCGGAAGAGTTCGAAAAATATTTTGCGGACGTAAAGCGTTCTCACAACGAGATCGAAGAGATTTTTGTCTACGGCTACTCCCGCGATGAGCAAGAGACTTATACGTATGTTTATTCCGACAAGTTTGTGAAAATTGCTCCGGCCGCATTCACGCGCAGGCAGTCCGATATTCTATATCTATATGACAAAGCGCGGATGGCTCAAAGTTCTCTTGACGGTAAGAGCAAGTATCTGTTCCTGCATCAGTCCTCTTCATATCCGCCGACGATTTATGTGCGTCAAGGAACGTATCTGTTTTATCCGTTGATCGATTTACCGGTTGCGCAGCGCAGTTTCGCGGGAGTCTTATTAAAAGACCTTTTTGTCAGCGATGACTTGATTGCCGGCAGTATCGCTAAGACGATGGGCAGATATCATGGGAGCAGTGCCTCATCATCAGACCTGGCGATCACGATTAGCGATCAGACCGGCCGCTTAATTTATTCAAACGCGGAGGCCGAAGGTGGATATTTTTTCGAAACCAACCTTGATCATCCGTTCTCCACTTGGAAAGCAGCAGTCGGCCTGAAGAATACGAATATCGATGCACTCGCGCGCAACAGTTTCTTGCATAGTGCGGGTGCAACTATTCTCGTGCTCGTGTTCTTAATCGGTGGCATGACACTGACGATCCGGGCCACCGATCGCGAGGCGCGTCTCGCGCAGGCAAAATCAAATTTCGTCGCCAACGTTTCACATGAACTAAAGACCCCGCTATCGCTGCTCAGCCTCTTTTCCGAAATCCTCGAACTAGGTCGCGTTAAAAATGAAGAGAAGAGGACCGAGTATTACCGGATCATCCGACACGAAAGCCTGCGTTTGAACAAGGTGATCGATAACATTCTCGACTTCTCGAAAATCGAAGCCGGACGGAAGACGTATGATTTCGCCGATGCTGATATCGCAGAGGTGATTGAGAGTGTGCTTTCCAGCTATCGCTATCAGATCGTCAATTCAGGTTTTGACGTTCAAACAAACATCCAACCTGATCTGCCGCCTGTCTTAATTGATCGCGATGCGATGGCCCAAGCTATCTCAAATCTGGTTGATAACGCCATTAAGTATTCACGCGACGAGAAGCAGCTTTCGATCACGACGGAAAAGCGCGGCGCTGATCTGTCGATCGAAATAGCAGACCACGGTATTGGAATTCCGCGCGCTGAACAGGCAAAGGTTTTCGAGAAGTTTTACCGTGTGGGCAACGGACTGGTCCATGATGTAAAGGGCAGCGGACTCGGCTTGTCTCTGGTGCAGCATATTATCGAAGCTCATCACGGAACCATCTCGGTCGAAAGTGACGTCGGGAAGGGAAGTCGTTTTACGATCCTCCTTCCGCTGGCGAACAACGCGCAACCTTAGGAGAAAACTAAGTTGGTGAAAGTGCTGATAATCGAAGACGAACCCAACATGGTCCTGGGGCTGAAAGATAGCTGTGAGTATGAGGGCTACGAGGTGTCCGTGGCACGGGACGGAAAAGAAGGTTTACAAAAGGCTTCGACGGAGAAAGTCGACATCATTCTGCTCGACGTGATGTTGCCTTTGATGAGTGGAATCGACGTGTGCCGCACTCTGCGCACGCGCGGGATCGAGACGCCAATTCTGATGCTGACGGCTCGGAGTCAGGAAATTGACAAGGTGGTCGGGCTGGAAGTTGGCGCAGATGATTACGTGACGAAACCATTTAGCATTAAGGAACTGCTCGCGCGAATCAGGGCCCACCTGCGAAGGGCTGCGAAACAAGTTGTCGAATTGGAAATTTTTACATTTGGCGACGTCGAGTTGAATTTTAAAAAGTTCGTGGCGCGCAAACGCGGGCAGGCATTAGATCTTTCAGCCCGCGAATTTGAGATCCTGCGTTACCTGATTCGCCGTCGAGGTGAGATCGTGACGCGCGATCAGTTGCTCGACGAAGTTTGGGGGTACGACAGCAGCCCGGTTACGCGCACGGTGGATAACCATATCGCAAGGCTGCGGCAGAAGATCGAGCCTAACCCATCCGAACCGCAACACATCATCACCGTTCATCGAATCGGCTATCGCTTCGTGGAATAAACCTCGTCCGCAGACAACTTTTTACAATCTAGTTACAGTGTGTGAAGACTTGAGCGTTCAAAGATTAGAGAATGACGGTCCATGGAAAATATCAAAACGAACGAAAGCGTTGTGTTAACCGTCACGTCTCTGATCTCGATTCTCCTGGCTACATTTCACCTGTCGGACGACATCGTGCGTGGATTCGAGCCGGGTGGATTCAGGCACGTCAGCGGGATGCTTATATTCGTGGTCTGGCTGTACGGAACGCTGGTGCTCACCGGACGGCGATCGGGGTACATCATCGTCCTCCTCGGGTCGCTGCTTGGTTCGGTCATGCCGCTGGCACACATGAGGGGAGCGGGGCTTGTCGGCGGCAGGATCGTGAATTCCGGCGGAAAGTTGTTCTGGGTGTGGACGCTCATAGCGCTCGGCGTGACTGCGTTTTTCTCCGTCATACTCTCGGTGCGCGGGCTATGGAGACCACGACGCGCGCGGAAAGCCAGTGTGACGACGAGCTGACGAGTGCCTGGTTTACGCCTAAACCATATTCGCTTCATGAACGTATATACGCCGAGGTCAACACCTCGTAACGCCGTCTAAATACAGATGAAGAGAATAAATTGGGAGATCTGGACCGGCTTTGTCCTCAGCCTGGTTGCGGCATTTAGCTACCCGTTTGTATTTGTAACGTGGTCGACGACGCGTGAATTTCCATGGGCCAACCTGGTCCTGTTCGCGATCGCGTTTGTGTTTTTGTTTTTCGGGCTGCGGCGTGCTTTCAAACCTGAGAAGCGAATCGTCGCAAAGATCTTCAGCTCTCTGGCGGCAGCGTTTGGAGTGTTACTACTCGCAGCGCTGCTTTTTATGATCTTTGTCATGGGCTCGTGGCTGCCTCCATCGACTGGAGCGCCACAGGTTGGACAGAAAGCGCCAGAATTCACACTCACCGATTCAAACGATCGGCCGGTGACGCTGGCACAGTTGTTAACGGAGCCGGTTAACAACAAGCCGCCGAGAGGTGTGCTGCTGATTTTTTATCGAGGGTATTGGTGAGCGAACTGTCACTCCGAGTTGCGGGGTGTTGAAAAGAATCTGGACAAGTTCGTCGGGGCTGGAATCCGTGTCGTGGGGATCAGTGTTGATACGACTGAGAAGACTCGCCTGCATATGATTGAACAGGCCGGATACACATTTACCTTTCTCTCGGATCCGAAACTCGAGACGATTCGTCGCTACGATCTGGTCCACGCGAAAGAGTTGGCAAGCGGCGCGGACATTGCGCGTCCCGCGGAGTTCTTGATAGATCCGTCCGGCACAGTGCGGTGGCGAATGGTGACCGGGAACTTCTTCAAGCACGCGCTACCGGAACAGTTGCTCGAAGCGACGAAGACGCTGCCGTAAGCACCGTCATTCCCTCTCTGCCTCAAAAGTCGAAAATCATTGTGGATACGGTCAGTACCGCAACGCCGTAGCGTCGGGTCGTACGTGATCCTTTGAGACCGACCCGACGCTACCGCGTTGCGGTACTGACCTCGTCCAGGTATGAATCCTGACTTTTGAGGCAAGGCTGATGCCCTCGCGGTAATGTTTCGTCAGGATTTCCATACTTCTTAGATATAGAGGAGGAGTAACCAATGACCTACAACATTGGCGAAAAACCTGGGAAAGGAAATTATTTGTGCCCCAACTGTGGTTGTCGTGTAGGTGAGATGACGATGCTCGCTCGCCGGGAGGTAGCCAGTCTGGGAACGGACACGATACCACCTATAAGAGATGTTAGTGCACCGCATGCGTGGAAGGCCGTGAAAAGCTTGAGGACCCACTTCGCAAAACTCAAGTTAGTTACACTCACTCTGATTCTCGCTGGTCTCATGTTCGTCAGTGGATTTGCTACCAAGACATTGCTCTCCACCGGAACGCCGATCGAAAGTCCCCGCGCCTCCAGCGCAAATACGAGTGCTGGCGACACCAATCAGAACGTGAATAGAGGCAAGACTGCTATTGATTCTGCCGACGCGAGTGTGAGTGTCGGCAATCCCAGTGTCACCGTGTGGGTTAACACAAACTCCGGTGTCTACCATTGTTCAAATACCCGATGGTATGGAAATACAAAAAGCGGGCAGTACATGACGCAAAAAGAAGCGCAGTCTAAAGGATACCGTCCTGCCCACGGCAGTGCGTGTGGCTAAGTGCGCGATCGAACGAGCACTGCGATCCGTAGAGCAACTTCCCGAGATGGACTCGGCAGCGGTGCTTCAAATTTCCGACAATGATGTGACGGTCGAATTGGATGAACTGGAAGAACGCGAAGTATGGGTCTCGTCAGAAACGAGGCAACCTCTATGAACGACGCTAACACGTCCACAGCTTTGATAGTGACGAACGACGACGAACCCACACTTGCCAGTGCTCCGCAGAAGGCTGCAAGCGCGCTTCCTAAATGGGAGACAACTGCGCGCGAACGGATGAAAGCGGCGATAAAGAAATTCAGCAAACCCCTGGCCGACCTTGTCGCTCGAGATGCTAACGAAGGTGACACGCGTCTTTTGGTGACGGACATGCTCTGTGAGGGATTCGGTTTCGATCTGCGTCCTGAATGCCTCGGTATTAAATAAAAGCGTAATTCTTGAATTCGGATAGCCCTGACGACTGCCCTCGTCACCCACAATTTTACTTTTCGAAATAGAAAGGACTCCCACAATGAAATTTAATCGCCCCCTCGCCGCCGCAGTTGTTTCTCTCGTCGTCTGCATCTCGGCCTTAGCTCAGAAGATGGTTTTCCAGGCCAAAGTCATTGACGTTATAGATGGTTCAACCATGATAGTGGAAACTCACAGCAGGACTAAATTCGTAGTCAAGTGTCAGGCGACCACTGTTCCCCAACTCCCCGAACCTTATGCTGATTATTCGAAACAGAGATTGTCGGACCGCGTGCTGAAACAGGTGGTCGCAGTGGAATACAGCGAGCGGAATGAGTATGGCCACTTACTCGGAACTGTATTCTTAAACGGAGAAGATGTTTGTCTCGATCAGATTGTTTCGGGGTTGGCGTGGTTCGATCCTCAAGCGCCAAACAGTCTCAAAACCTCGAGGCGGGAACTCTATGCCAGCAGTCAAGAGCACGCCCGCAACAGCGGTATAGGCGTATGGACAACCTACGCTCCCGCGGCAACAAACTCTGCGGTTCAAAATAATGGCGTACTGGGCCAGGGAACGACACCCGCAAGTATTAACCAGTCCGCTGCCTCGTCGGTCGTCCAACAAAACACTTCGAGCAATGGTGCCACTGTCGATGTAAGCGGGTATTTCCGTAAAGATGGAACCTACGTCCCGCCACACAAACGAACAGCACCGGATGCCAGCGTTGATAACAATTGGACCACTGTCGGTAACGTTAACCCGTATACCGGCAAACCTGGTACGAAGAGTTGGTTTGCGCGCAACTGGTGGATTTTCCCCACGGTAGGTGCCCTGATCGGAACAAGCTTTTTGTTACACAGTTCCACCGGCGGAATTCCTTGCAACGACGGAACAATAAGTCAGGCCCAACACCGGCAAGGTGCATGTTCTCATCACGGCGGAATCAGGTGAGGGATCTACAGCCCCAGCCCGATGCGTCGCATCAGCTCCTTGAACCGTGCATCTGTCCGAAGACTGTCGAGCATCGGATCGACTTTCAACCCAATCAGCAGGCCCGAACCGTCGCGGTGAGCGTGTTGCAGGGACTTGAGCGCCTTCTCTTTATCGTCAAGACCAGCGTAGACAATCGCGAAGTGATACAGCGAGACATGACGCTTAAGTGAAAGCTCTTTCAACTTCTTGAGAACCTCTTGCGCTTTGTCGGCTCGGCCGGAGATCGCGTAGACATAAGCGAGTGATGCCAGAACCTCGGGATCGTCTCCTGTGGGCGGCATCGCTAACTGAAGTTCTGCAACGGCCTCCTCATACATTTCCTTTTGAATATAAGCCTGGCCCAAACGGAAATGAGCCGGCAGAAACGTCGGTTCGAGTTCCAGCACTTCGCGATAGTATTTGATGGCCTGATCATAATAGCGAGCAAAGTAAAAGATGCGACCTAATTCCACCGTGATAATAAACATCAGTGGATCAAGTTCATGAGCTAATTTCGCTTCTGCCAGCGCTTCGTCAAGCCGCCCTATCGCTCGCAGGCACAAGCTCAGCCAGTAGTGACCCTTGGCAAAATTCGAGCTCAGTTCTATAGCTCGCCGATATTCACGTTCGGCGGCTTCCCAGTCCCACTCTAAACGATATGCAATGAACCCCAGGACGGCATGAGCCTCAGCCAGCGTGTTGTCGAGCTCCAGTGCTTTAAGCGCTGCCGCCTTCGCTCTCGACTGTACCTCCTTTACAGAAGGCAGCCACTCATAACGCTCCATCGACTCGGTGTAAGGGTGATGGCCATTCGGACTGAGAGATACGCCGCCTAACACATAACATTCCGCTAAAGCCGAGTAGGCCAGCGCGAAGCTCTCGTCTACGTCGATAGCTTGCTGAAAGCACTCGATCGCCTTCTTCAGCTCTTCTTCCGTAAAGTGGTTTTGGTGATAGCAACCTTTGAGATAAAGCTTGTGCGCCTCTCCGTTATTAGTATGGCGTTTGTTGATGCGCTTCCGCTCCTCGGCGGTACACTGCAACTGCAACTGCTCTAAAACGTCTTCAGCGATCTTTCCCTGAACGTCCAACAGGTCTGTTAGCTTGACGTTATAGTGCTTACCCCAGGACTGCGATTCGTGCTGTGCATCAGTCAACTCAATCTGAATATGCGCTTCGCCGTCCCGGACAAGAATTCGTCCCGTGGCCACGTTCTCCACGTTTAACTCGCGCGCGATGTCCTGAACAATTATGTGTGGTCCTTTATAACGGAAGACCGTGGGCCGTGCGATAACCCGCAAGTACGGCAATTGTGAGAGACGGTTGATAATCGTTTCCGTGAGACTGTCAGACAAGTAATCCGTCTCAGGTTCGGCACTCAAATTTGCAAGCGGTAAGACGGCGATTGAGCAGGTGAATCTATCTTCAACGCGAGCCGGTTGATCTTTGGAGGTAACGCGATCGCGACCAACGTGCTTGTTATCGTCTTCAAGAGTTGGGTATGGCTCTTCTCTTATCTTGCCGATAAAACGGTAGCCCCGCCTGGGGATTGTCTCGATGTATTGACGTCCCTTCTCATCTCTTCCGAGAACCTTTCGTATGAGAAAAACATTCTGCGTGATGTTGGCTTCTTCGACAAAGGAATCCGCCCAGACCAGTTTTATTAATTCATCCTTCAGCACGATTTGACCGTGTCGCTGGACCAACAGGATTAGAATTTCGAGCGGCTTTGGCGGGATCGAGATCGGCTTTCCCTTGACCGTTAAGAGAGGCGCTGCCGGATCCAAACGAAAAGGACCGAACTTATAAATAACAGGACCTTGCGCGACCTCGTTCATGCTGAGAAATTCATGAGAACATATTGAGGGTGTCTTGAGGACTTTGAGCCTCCGTTTCTCTTACCCTCTGCGTTCTCAGAAAAACGGTAAGTGCTCGTAGGACAAGAAATATTCGCCAATGCAATAATTGTTACAAGGAAATTATAAATCCATTCCAGTAGACAAGTAAATTAGGTAGCCATGGTATATGCCAAACTCGACAGGCTTGCTGGCAACTCTGAGGGTCTACAGAAGTTTTACCAATGCAGTACCGAAAACCGGTTGACAATTCGCGGTGGTATGCCGTCCACACACATCCCAAACAAGAAGACCGAGCCAACCATAACCTCATGGCTTGGCATGTGGAGACCTTCAGTCCAAAAATAAAGACAAGATATTCAAATCCATATACAGGTTCGCCGACTTTTGTCAGCAGGCCTTTGTTTCCCCGCTACATCTTTGCCCACTTCGAAGCCGAAAGGCTGTTGAGTAAAGTTTTATTCACCAGAGGCGTGCATAGTGTAATCAGTTTCGGTGGCGTTCCCGCCGAAATAGACGACGAGGTTATTAGCTTCATTCAATCACAAGTAGCAGAAGATGGTTTTGTCAGAGTCGGAGAGCAATTCAAGACAGGCGATCAGGTAATTATAAAAGATGGTCCGTTTAGAAGCCTTTCCGGCGTGTTCGAACGACAGGTCAAGGGAAGCGATCGAGTATTGATACTGCTTTCGACTATCCAGTACCAGGGTAGCGTGGTAGTTGAACGCGAGCAGATCGGCAGGATCAATACGCCAAAGATTTTGCTTGCTCGAAATTCGTCTGTCGGCTTGACGAGCTCGACAGGGCTTTAGTTTCCCCGGCACTACAGGGGTTTCCGACACCTCATTCAATAAAAATTAAGTTTTGTTGAGGGCAATTGCTGGCGCAATTATGCGGTAGCTGTGCCCAGCGCCAACGGCGCGATATATGAAAACCAGGGGCAAGCGCGAAGCGAAGCGGAGCGCGTCGCCCCTGGTCATTCAAGTAGGTTTGAAGAAAGCACTGAAAGTGCGGAGGTCCTGTTGATGGATTCTGCTTACACGCCGCTCGCAGATGACTTACGCTATGCTGTGCCCAGTGCCAGCGCAGCTTTCATTGTCTGCATTGCGATCACGTTGCTGGTGGCGTTTAGCATTTACCGGCAAACTCCCCCTGCTGCGGTTCCCGCTAGTGCGCCACCGGTTGAATTCTCATCCGGCCGTGCGATGCAGCATCTCGCAGTGATTGCGCAGAAACCTCACCCCATTGGTTCGCTCGAACACGCTCAAGTCCGCGATTACATCTTCAAACAATTAGAGACCGCCGGGTTAACGCCGGAAATACAAAAGACGACTGCCATCAATAGTGATGAGAATGGTCCAATTCGCGCCGGAACCGTGCAGAACATCGTGGCCACATTGCCCGGCACTGCTAACACCAAAGCCATTTTGCTTGCTGGACATTACGACTCGGTGCCGAATGGTGCAGGTGCCAGCGACGATGGTGCAGCCGTCGTCGCGATGCTCGAAACTCTCAGAGCTTTGAAAGCCGGAGCGCCGCTAAAAAACGACGTCATCTTTCTATTTACCGATGGAGAGGAGGCGGGACTCTTGGGCGCGAACGCTTTTGTCGCGGAACATCCGTTGGCGAAGGACGTTGGCCTTGTCCTCAATTTCGAGGCTCGCGGAAACAGCGGTCCCGCAATAATGTTTGAGACGAGCGAGCTAAATGGATGGCTCATCCAAGAGTTTGCCAAAGCAGCCCCCTATCCGATTGCGCATTCTCTCGCGTATGAAATTTATCGCCTGCTGCCGAATGACACTGACCTGACCGTATTCAAAAAGGCCCAAATGCCCGGGCTTAATTTTGCCTATATCAACGGTCTGACTCACTACCACACGCAGCTCGACAATACGAATGAAATTGACGAGCGCAGCCTTCAGCAGGAAGGCTCGACTGCATTGGCATTGGCGCGTCATTTCGGCAACTTGAATGTGGAAGATACGAAGAGAACTAATGCCGTCTATTTTGATGTCGTCGGTCTTCGGCTGGTCCATTACTCGACTGCATGGGTTATTCCGCTGAGCATCCTTACCATTCTTCTGTTCACCGGGTTGGTAATCATCGGATTGAGAAGAGGACGGTTAACGCTCGCTGGAATCGTCGTAGGTTTTTTAGCGTTCCTTGTAAGTTTGATTACGGCTCCGGTCGTGGTGACGGTTGTATGGGGCCTGATTCAGAAATTCCGAGACGTACCTGGTGTGAGGCCGCAGGGCGAAGCGTACAACAATAATCTCTATCTGCTCAGTTTTGTGGCCTGTACGATTGCGATTACCTCCGCGCTTTACATCTTTTTCAGCAGAAGAATCAACAACGAAAATCTTACGGTTGGGGCATTGATATGGTGGGTGCTGTCGCTGGTTGCCGTCACCTTCCTGATTCCCGGCGCGAGCTATCTACTAACGTGGCCGTTGTTGTTCAGTGTACCGGCATTGATATATGTGCTGAGAAAGAGCGAGCGAGCGCATTCGGTTAAGCAGTTGCTCTTGTTTTCGGTCGCTTCAATAGTCGGAATCATCCTGTTGGCTCCAGTCATCTACCAGACCTTCATCGGGCTTACGTTGAACTCGATCGGAGCGGTCATGTTGATGGTTGTGCTCCTTCTCGGCCTGCTGATTCCGTACCTCACGCTCATCACTGCTTCGCGCAAATGGTTACTGCCTGGGATCACGGCGCTGACGGGATTGATCCTGATCGTGATGGTTACCGTCAGTTCCGATTACGACGCTAAGCATCCAAGGCTCGATACGATCTTGTACGGATTAAATGCCGACACGGGGAGAGCCGTTTGGGCCAGCTCAGATAAACAACCGGATGCGTGGTCGAAACAATTTTTTTCGAGCGATATAAAGAAATCACCGTTGACTGACGTCTTTGCGAAGGATTCATCCAGGCCGTTTTTGCAAAGTCCCGCTCCGTCAGAATCTCTGCCGGCTCCACAGATCGAACTACTCGACGATCGTACACAGAATGGTGTTCGAGCCTTGCGGATGCGCGTCACGTCACCGCGGCAAGCGACTGTGATGTCACTCTACCTGGACTCGGACGCGGAAGTGGTGGGAACTTCCGTTAACGGAAAGCAAGTGAATGCGCAGGGTTCAACTTCTAAAGGCCCGCACATTCGTTGGAATCTACGGTATTACGCGGTGCCGCAAGAGGGAGCCGAGATAGGGTTGGAGATTAAAGCGGCTGAGCCCATCAAGCTGAGACTTGTCGATCAGACTTATGGACTGCCGACAGCTCTGCAGGCCCGACCTTCAGACGTTATACCAGCACCACTCCCCTACAATGATTCGACCTTCGTGAGCAAGTCTTTCATCTTCTAGTTCCAGTACCATGAATAGTTCAGCAATCATTGATTCTCAATTCATCCCTGAAGTGTACTCGCAGTCTCAGACGTTGATTGAGCTTCTCCGTTCGAGAATGCAGCATCAACCGAACCGGCGTGCCTATACCTTCCTCATCGATGAAGGAACGATCGAGAGCACTCTCACCTATGCAGAGTTGGACCGGAAGGCACGAGCGATCGGCGCCTGGCTTCAATTGAGGGTGGCGCCGGGAGATCGTGTGTTGCTCCTGTATCCTCCGGGTCTGGACTACGTCGCTGCTTTTTTCGGCTGTCTTTATGCGGGCGCAATCGCAGTGCCTGCTTACCCGCCTCGGAACAATCGGAACCTGCTCCGTCTGCAAACGCTTGTACGCGATGCGCAGGCGACGGTGGCGCTCACTACCTCACCCATCCTGTCCAGAATAGCGCCACACTCTCCACTCGTTTGGCAGGCTACCGATCAGATCGACGCAGGTGTCGCGGACGACTGGCGTGAGCCGTCCATTACTGGTGAAGACCTCGCGCTACTTCAATACACCTCGGGCTCAACGTCGACGCCGAAGGGCGTCATGATCAGCCATCACAATCTCCTGCATAACCAGCGGTTGATCCAACGTGTCTTCAGGCAAACCGATCAGTCCGTCATTGTCGGATGGCTGCCGCTCTACCACGACATGGGATTGATCGGAAACATCATTCAACCGATGTTTGTCGGCGCGCCCTGCATTCTCATGTCGCCGACAACCTTCCTTCAGAAGCCTTTCCGGTGGTTACAGGCAATTTCTGACTATGGCGCAACGACTAGCGGTGGTCCGAATTTCGCCTACGATTTATGTGTTCGGAAAATTAATGACGAGCAACGCGCAACGCTCGATCTGAGCAGTTGGCGCGTTGCGTTCAATGGTTCGGAGCCTGTTCGTCACGAGAGTCTCGAGCGGTTCGCCGACGCTTTTGCGTCCTGCGGATTTCAACGCGACGCATTCCAGCCCTGCTATGGTCTTGCCGAAGCCACTCTTCTCGTCTCAGGCCGCACGAATTCAGAACCTCTGGTTACAACGACCGTTCAGGCCGGCGCGCTTGAACAAAACCGCGTAGTCGAAACCGCTTCTGCCGAGGGTCGAACGCTCGTTAGTTGCGGCGCTTCATTGCCCGAGCAAAAAATCGTCGTCGTAGATCCCGAGACACTGACGCGAAGCGCTCCCGGCAGCGTGGGAGAGATATGGGTGTCCGGACCCAGCGTCGCACAAGGTTATTGGAACGACGAGGCAAAGACGGAACGCATATTCGGGGCCTATCTCGCCGATACAGGTGAGGGACCTTTCCTGCGTACTGAGGATTTAGGTTTCCTGCTCCGAGGAGAGTTGTTTGTCACCGGCCGTTTGAAGGATCTGATTATCATCCGCGGCCTCAATCATTATCCTCAAGACCTCGAGCTTACTGTCGAACGGTGTCATCCGGCGTTGCGACCCGGATGCGGTGCCGCGTTCTCGGTCGACGTCGAGGGTGAAGAGCAGTTGGTGATAGTTCAGGAGGTGGACCACCGGAAACAGTTTCGCGCCGAGACGGTGATCGAAAGCATCAGCGAGGCAATCACGGGCGAACACGAGATTCAGGCGTACGACATCGTGCTGGTCAAGCAGGGAACGATTCCGAAAACCTCCAGCGGCAAGATTCAGCGTTATGCGTGTCGTGAGGCGTTTCTGCACGGCGCGTTGGATAGTGCGTTGGATAGCGTCCTCGCGCGGCAGACAGATCGTAAGCCGGCCGAAGCCGAGCACGAGCCGGCCGTTCCAGACGTGCGTGACAAGCAAGCCGTCGAATTGTGGCTCAGGGCCCAGGTCGCCGCGAAACTGAAGATAGATTCACATAAGATTGATGTCGATCAACCACTCCTGCGTTACGGGCTCGATTCGCTGACGAGTGTTGAACTCGCGCACGCGATCGAAACCAATTTAGGCGTCGCCGTGCCTCTCAACGTGTTTCTCGAAGGCTCGAGTGTGAACGAGCTGGCGACCTACGTGCTCGAGATACAACAAAGCGAGCCAGTCATACCAAGAACAGACTTGGCGACGGAGGAGAGCGTCTCACCAGGACAGCGTGCGTTGTGGTTTCTTCAGCAAGTGGAGCCTGAAAGCGCCGCATACAATCTTGTCGGCGCTGTGCGTGTGCTCTCGAAGTTGGATGTACCGGCATTGCGGCGAGCGTTTCAAGCGCTCGTCGCTCGGCACGTTTCGCTACGCACCACTTTCGAATCTCGCGATGGTGAGCCAATACCGAAAGTCGCTGAGAGCGTCGAGGTGGACTTCACCGTACAAGACGCGTCTGACTGGAACGATGCGGCTGTCGATAAATACCTGACCGACGAAGGGCATCGGCCATTCGATCTCGAAGTTGGACCACTACTGCGCGTTCGAGTTCTCAGACGCTCAGAATCGGAGCAAGCTTTACTCTTATCTCTCCACCACATCATTGCCGATCAGTGGTCACTCGCCATTCTCCTCAACGACCTGGGCGTACTTTACGAAGGCGAGCGCACCAACACACCGGTCGTGTTGCCTGATCTTCCAGCGCAGTACGCAGACTACGTGCGTTGGCAGAAAGAGATCTTGTCTGATGAATCAGGCGCGCAACTGCTGTCCTACTGGGAAAAGCAATTGGCGGGCGAGTTGCCGATTCTAAATCTGCCCACAGACCGGCCGCGTCCAGCGGTGAAGTCATATCAAGGCGCCGCTCATACCTTCAGGTTGAACACTGACCTGACGTCGTCGCTGAAAGTACTTGGTTACGCTCTCGAGGCGACGCTTTACATGACCTTGATGGCCGCGTTTCAAGTCTTGCTTTACACGTACACCGATCAGGAAGACATCCTGATTGGCACGACTACGACTGGAAGAGGTCCCGCGGAGTTTGCGAGCATGGTCGGTTACTTCGTGAACCCGGTTGTCATCCGCGCCTACCTCGCGGGGAATCCTACATTCCAGACCGTGCTCAGCCGCGCGCGCCAAACTGTGCTCGAGGCTTTCAAGCATCAGCACTATCCATTCCAGCTCCTTACCGAGCGCCTGCAACCGAAGCGAGATGCGAGTCGCTCGCCGATCTTCCAGGCAATGTTTTCAATGCAAAACATTCCGCTGGCAACTGACGGTGCCTTGACGTCACTGGCTGTTGGCGAAGCGGGAGCGAAGTTCGACCTGGGTGCGCTTTCTCTCGAGTCGCTGCCACTCGAACAGCAGACGACGATGTTCGACATAACTCTGCGCATGGCCGAAGTCGACGGCGAGTTGGCGGCCTCGCTCGAGTACAACACGGACTTGTTCGACGCCCTCACGATTACTCGAATGGCGGAGCGGTTCCAGGCTTTGCTTCAGGGTATCGTCGCCGATCCGAGTCAACGTCTGTCGGAACTACCGCAGTTGACTGAAGCAGAGTCGAGGTTGCTTGCCGAGTGGAATGACACCGCGCGCGACTATGGCCGCCCGCGTTGTTTGCACGAGCTGTTTGAGGAGCAGGCCGCGCGTACGCCCGAGGCTATCGCCCTCGTCTTCGAGGATGAGCGACTGACTTACGCCGAGCTCAACGAGCGCGCGAATCAATTGGCAGCTCGACTTCGGCAG
>DATNCH010000042.1:0-23891 GCA_035571655.1 Pyrinomonadaceae bacterium | reverse complement strand
CTGAAATATTTTGGGTACCCCGTGCCATTATAGTTATGAGTATAGCCAGTACCCTCAAGAGGCTATCACCGCCTCTCTATCGCCTCCGTATCTTCGTGATCATCCTCGCGGTGCTCGCCTTGCCGTTTGCGATCTATTACTTCCTCTATGTCCGCAGTCAAACTGGCTACTTCACAGATCGCAGCTTCCGAAAACTATCTCTCATCAGCAGCCAGATCACCCTCAAGGTCGAAAGCGCGGGCTCGGTGTTGAAAAACACGAGCGACAAATTCATCAGGCCGCGGTTTGTTGACACGGATTCCGTCTCCTTCAACCCCGACCCCGAGCGCAAACAGGAGAATTTCGAGCGCTTGAAACAGACCTTCAAAAAGCTGCGGGAACAGGGCCCGTTGATTACGCCGATCAACATCGATACGGAACCGTGGAGCGACAAGGTTTCGCCGGGCACCGTCACGCTGACGGCGGTGAAGTATGAGGGCGATTCCTCGTGGTTGTATTTGGATTACGTTGCTGACGGGCTTGTCGAGAAGACCGTGATCAGGGTGAAAGCAAAGGTAGATCTAAACAAGCTGATTCAACCTTTCCTGTCGGCGCGTGTGGGTTCCGATGCGGATCAATTCCAAAACATCCTCATCGCCGAAGCTGATACAGCCCGCGTTATTTTTCAGCATGACGTAACGCAGATTCGTCTTGCCTCGCTCGACAAGCTCACGTCGGCCGACGACAAGAACAAAAAGATCGACCTCAAGGAGATCGCGCAAACCAGCAATGTGATCGACGTAGCTCTGGCCGGCTCGAATTACAAACTGTTTTCGCATCCAATCAAACTGTCTTTGCCTTCCAGCAATGCGAATGCACCAGACGTCACGTGGATCGCAAGCGGTCTGATGAAATCCAATTACCTGATGAGTGAAGCATGGTCCATTTCCATTCCATATACGCTTCTGATCATCGGTGGCTTTCTGGCCGCGTTGCTCGTTTTTAGTTGGCCGTTTTTGAAACTGGTTCTGGCTGGTCCAAAAGATCGATTTAAACCATCGGATGTTTACTTGCTGGTGTTTGCAACGATCGTGGTTCTTGCCGTGTTGACCTGCTTTGGGCTGTACGGCTACGTCTACTCCACCATCGAAACGCAAATGGACGAGCAGGTTGAAACACTCGCGGGCAATATCAAAAAGAATTTCAACGACGAGCTCAAGCAGGCGCTCGCGCAACTCGACATACTCAGCCAGGACGAAAAAGTCCTCGGGTTACTCGACTCGAACTCCGGTGCTGAGTCGCAAACGGGTCCGCTCCCCGCATACGGCTCCGTCAAAGACTCAGATTATCGAAACAGAATCGACATTCTGCCGTCGTTGCTCGAGTCAAACCCGCCGTATCGCTACTTCGAGACCGTTATCTGGATCGGTCCTTCCGGCATGCAGGTAGCGAAGTGGACGACCAAGCCTTACACGACGCAGTACATCGGCGTTTCCGGCCGAGGGTATTTCGACAACATTCGCCAGGGAAACGTCTACGAGCTCGAGCAGCATAAGTTTGCGTTGGAACCCATCGTCTCCAGAACCACCGGACTAAACGTGGTTGAGATCTCAAAGGCGGTCACCGGCACACCATGGACCATCGCACTTGATTCGCGCTTGTTGTCGCTGATGGATCCCGTGTTGCCCGCAGGCTTCGGGTACACGATCATCACAAACGACGGTAAGGTTCTTTTTCATTCTGACGAAGCTCATCACCTCGGCGAAAATCTTTTTCAGGAATGTGATGAAGATACCAGTTTGCGTTCAGCCGTGATCGGGCGCGCCGACAGGGCCATGAACGTCCGCTACCTCGGTGAAGATCATCGCTTCTTTATCACCACGCTACAGGGATTTCCGGATTGGTCGCTCATAGTTTTTAGAAACAAGCAGCCGTTGCGAAGTGCGTTCTTTGAGCTGCTCACGACGGTCAGTGTGTTGTTTTTGATGTACGGTCTGATACTCATGACCGCCTTCACCATCTTCTACATTTTCAATGTAGTTAACGACAGAAGAGCGTGGTTGTGGCCTTCAGAGACGAAGGCTGACATTTACCGGCAATCGATTTTTATCCTGCTCGTGTTATCGGTGCTTTGTCTGTCGCTCACGATCGTTTTGCATGGACAGCGAGTGGTTTGGTTGACCGTGGCGATCAGCTTCTTCGCGGCGTTTGTGTATTTCGTGAACCTGCGTTGGGGATTCAAGTCGCCCGTCCTGAAAGTTGTTTCGGGGCTGCTCAATCGGTTTAAGGACGCGAATCACCTATACGTGATGAATGTCAGCCTGCTTCTCCTCCTCATTTCGATTCTGCCGGCTGGGGCATTCTTCAAATACGCGTACGAATCCGAGATACGACTTTTCATCAAGCACGCGCAGTACTCCGTCACGACTGCGCTCGATAAGCGAGACGCGCGCATTCGCAGCCGTTACTCGGGCATTAAATTCGCCGACGGCAAGGCTCCCGAATCACAAAACCGCGAAGCATTCATCAAGCAGAGATTAGCCGAGCCGTGGGACGTGTACGACAACTTCTTTTTCCAGACGCAGCATCAGAGCGCGGCCACTGAGATTGCCTGTGTGAAGGATACTCAAACGGATCTGCTTTCAAGCTTGAGCGGCATTGTTCCGCTGTCGAATCGAGACAGCATCGAGAGGCGCGGACTCCTCGACAACCCTTCGGTGCCGGGTGTCGGGCGGTGGGAGTCCGCTGCGATGGACAGTTCGATCCTCCATCTCGAAGGCAGTGCCGGGCACGACGCCGCACCACGTTTGCATTTGAATACCTCGGTTCCAATACTCGGCGTTCCCGGATTTCCGGTGATTGGAGCTCTTTTGCTGTTCGCGCCGCTGTTCATGTTCGTTAATTTCATCGTTCGAAAAGTTTTCCTGCTCGACACGCATAAGCCGAGCAGCCACTCGTTGACGAAGCTGTTGAGTTCCAGGATCGAACGCAACGTGTTCGTCGTGGTGAATGCGCCTTTTGTGAAAAAGGTGCTGGGTACTGAGAGCAACCTCTGTTTGAGAAATGTGCCGAGCCTCGCCACGGCTGCTGATTGGGCCGACGCGTTTGACTACAGTTCCGTCGGGCAAGACACCGTTATCGCGCTCGACGAATTCGACTATGGAATGGACGATCCGAAGATCAATCAGCAGAAGTTGAAGCTGGTAGAGAGTCTGCTGGCGAAACAGCGAACGATGGTGATCTTCTCGTCTGCTGAGTCGTCACAGTACCGCTTCACAAACGGTGAAAACGGACACGCGAACGGCGAACGCGATGAAACCGGGCGCTGGGCCGGTGTGATCATCAGTAACTTCTTTACTGAATACGCCGAGGACACGGACGACGGTTTCCTTTTCAGAGGAAAGTTGGTGGAAGAAAAAGCACGAATTCTGGCGGGGGATTTACAAGGCAAATCGCCCGAAGACATCGACGAACTGTTCAAGACTCTTTATGACGAGTGCGCGCCGCGAGAACCGTTGCAACGCGTCGGCTTGCAGATACTGTCGCAAAAGGGTTTTGTCACACTTACTCGAGAACACCTGATCGGAAGAATCGCCAACCAGGCGCGCGCGTACTACACACATATCTGGAACTCTTGTTCAACGGGCGAGAAGTTGACGCTTTGCCATTTGGGCCAGGACCGTCTATTAAGCCATCGCGATCCTGACATCGAGGCGTTACTCAGACGCGAACTGATCGTCAGAGATCACGATGTGCATCTTTTCAACGACAGCTTCCGGCAGTTCGTGAAGTCGGCGGAGAAGGTCTCGTTTGTGGCTGAGCAAGACAAGCAGGCGCAGCAGGGCAGCCTATGGCAGACGCTGAAAGTCCCGATCCTCGTGGTGATGCTGGCCATCGCCGCCTTCCTTTTCGTGACTCAACAGGACGTCTTCTCCTCCTCGCTCGCCCTGGTAACGGGCATCACCACCCTCGTCCCCGCGATGCTCAAAGTAATGTCCATGTTCCACACCGATCCCACCCCCTGATTAGGGCCGCAAAAAGGCACAAAAAGCACACAAAAGGAGAAGTCATCAAACAGTTCTGTTTTCTTCTGTGCCTTACGCAGCTTGATCTGTGTAATCTGTGGCTGGATTTAAAGCCGCTTGTGCTGCTGCCAGGCGGGCTACGGGAACGCGGAACGGCGAACAACTCACGTAGTCGAGTCCAATTTCATCACAGAATGCAATCGACTGCGGATCGCCACCGTGCTCGCCGCAAATTCCGACTTTCAACTCCGGCTTCACACTGCGTCCACGCTCGGTGCCAATCCTGACGAGTTGTCCGACCCCGTCTCGATCGAGCACCTGAAATGGATCGTCCCTTATGATCTTCCGATCGATGTAGATCGGGAGAAAGCGGCTCGAATCGTCTCGGCTCAATCCAAATGTAGTTTGTGTCAGGTCGTTTGTACCGAACGAGAAAAACTGTGCGTGCCTCGCAATCCGATCTGCCATCAACGCCGCGCGCGGCAACTCGATCATGGTCCCAACCATGTATTCGATCGTCATGCCGTGTTCGCCCATCACCTGCCTCGCGATTTCGTGGATCAGTTCGGATTGCTGCCGCAGCTCCTCACTCAGCGACACGAGCGGCACCATGATCTCGAGCTCGAGCTTCTTACGCTCGCCCTGCACCTGGCACGCAGCTTCAAAGATCGCGCGACACTGCATCCTCGTGACTTCCGGAAACAGCAGACCAAGACGACAACCACGGAAACCGAGCATCGGATTAGCTTCACGAATGCGATTGACCTGTCGCAGCAGCGCTCGCTTGTGATCGATCTCGTCGAGCACGTGGTCCATGTCAGTCAACGTCGTCGCGGCTTTCAACTTCATCTTCAACTCGGCCAGCTCGTTGCCGAGCTCTTCCGCGTTCGGCAGAAACTCGTGAAGCGGCGGATCGAGTAGACGAATGGTCACTGGCAGTCCTGCCATCTCGCGAAAGATCCCGATGAAATCACCACGCTGCAACGGCAACAGCTTCTCGAGCGCTTTCTCACGCGCGCCGACGCCCTCAGAAAGAATCATCTCGCGCATTGCTGCGAGTCGTTGATCGCCGAAGAACATGTGCTCCGTGCGACAGAGGCCGATTCCCTCGGCGCCAAACTGCCGCGCCGTCTTCGCATCCAGCGGCGTGTCCGCATTCGCCCGCACGCGCAGACGGCGAAAGCTGTCGGCCCACGTCATGAGCTTGTAGAAGTCAGTGCCGAGTGTCGGTTGGATCGTCGGCACCTGCCCCAGAAACACGCGGCCAGTCGAACCGTCAACCGTGATCCATTCGCCTTTGGTGACGACCGTGCCGTCGACAGTGAACTGCTGCTGGCTGTAGTCGATATTCAGAGCCTGAGCGCCGCTAACGCACGTCTTTCCCATGCCTCGCGCAACGACGGCGGCGTGGCTCGTCATGCCGCCACGCGCGGTGACGATCGCCTGAGCTGCGACCATCCCGTGGAAATCGTCAGGACTGGTTTCCTGTCGCACGAGCACGACGCGCGCGCCTTCACGAGCCATTTCTTCAGCTTCGTCAGGACTGAAAACAACCTGGCCCTGTGCAGCGCCCGGACTCGCCGGAAGACCAGTCGCGAGCACGGTTGCATTCGTTTTCGGATCCACCGTCGGATGCAGTAGTTGATCCAGTTGCTCGGGTGTGACGCGCTTTACGGCAGTCGCCTTGTCGATCAGTTTCTCGAAAACCATCTCGACGGCGATGCGCACGGCGGCACCGCCACTCCGTTTACCAGTGCGCGTTTGCAACATCCACAGCTTGCCGCGCTCGATGGTGAACTCGCAGTCCTGCATGTCGCCATAATGCTTTTCGAGCAGATCGGTGATTTGCGCAAACTGATCGTAAACTTCGGGCAGTTCTCTTTTGAGTTGGTTGATCGGATTTGGCGTGCGAATGCCGGCGACGACGTCCTCGCCCTGCGCGTTCAAGAGATACTCGCCGTAGAGTTCCTTTTTGCCTGTCGAGGGATTGCGTGTGAACGCGACGCCGGTGCCGCTGCCCGCGCCCATGTTCCCGAAAACCATCGCCTGCACGTTCACAGCGGTGCCCAATGAATCGGGAATGCGATTAACGCGTCGATAGTCAATCGCGCGACGGCCCATCCACGAGTTGAAGACTGCCGCAATCGCGACTCGCAGTTGTTCGTAAGGATCTTCAGGAATCGCCTGCGTCTCCGTGAGAATGATCTGTTTCTCGGCAGCGATGATCTCGCGCAAGTGATCCGATTGAAGATCGGTGTCCTTTCCACCCTGCGTTTGCGCTTTGAAGCGATCGAGCACTCGTTCAAACTTCGCATGGGCGACGCCCATCACGATCTCGCCGAACAACGACGCGAACCGGCGATACGCATCGAGCGCGAAACGAAGATCGCCCGTCTGCTCCGCCAGACCCTGCACCGTCTCTTCATTCAACCCGAGGTTGAGAACCGTATCCATCATCCCCGGCATCGAGAAAGCCGCGCCCGATCGCACCGAAACGAGCAGCGGGTTTTTCGGATCGCCGAAACGTTTGCCCACCTTCTCCTCGATCTTTTTCAGGCCTTCCTGAACCTGTTCCCACATGCCCTCGGGGAAGTTCTTGTCGTTTTCGAAAAAGGCATTGCAGGCTTCGGTGGTGACGACCAATCCCGGCGGCACAGGCAATCCGGCGCGCGTCATTTCACAAAGTCCGGCGCCTTTTCCGCCGAGGAGTGCTTTATCGTCGCCCGCCCCTTCATCGAATAGATAAACCCACTTATTTGTCTTTGGTTCGGTTGTTTCGGGAGTTTCTTCAGTGACAGTGCTCATGTTGTTGAAATTACCATAAAAGGTCTTTTGTGGCTAAACTAACGCATTATGGCAAACGTCACCAGTCTGACCGTGAACGGGAAGAAACTGCGCGTGGACGTCGATTCACAAACGCCTCTGCTCTACGTCCTGCGCGATTATCTGAACATGACCGGAACGAAGTATGGCTGCGGCGAGGCGAAATGCGGCGCCTGCACAGTGCTGGTCGATGGCCAGGCCACGCGTTCATGCGTGACGCCGGTGGCTCGCGTCAGCGGCAAGCAGATCGCCACGATCGAGGGCTTGGAAAAAGACGGCAAGCTGCATCCGTTGCAGGAAGCATTTCTGAAGGCCGACGCGCTTCAATGCGGGTTTTGCACGTCGGGAATGATCATGGCAGCAGCAGGACTACTCAGTAAAAACCCGAAGCCATCACGCGAAGAGATCGTGAAACACATGGATGGGAATGTTTGTCGCTGCGGGACGTACGCGCGCATCGTCAACGCAATCGAGATTGCCTCCGGCACCGCGAAGGAGGTTACGGGATGAACGACGATCTCGAACTGGCCCCTGAGATAGCCCATGAGAGAGAACGCTATGAGTTGTTTGCCGATCCCCGCTACAGCTTCGGTTTCGATCGGCGACAGTTTTTGAAAGCATTCAGCGGCGGCATCGCGCTGATCGTGCCGGTTTCGCACCTTGTCGCACGAACGCTGCAACAGGAGCAGGGTGAATCCGGAGCCGGCCGGCTCAATGAACGCGTTCCGAACGAGATCGGTGCATGGATCCACATCGACGAAAAGGGAACGGTTTCTGTCTTTACAGGCAAAGTCGAAATCGGTCAGAACATTCGCACGTCGTTGACGCAGGCCGTCGCGGAAGAATTGCACGTTCCGTTGAGCACCGTCCGGCTCGTGATGGCGGATACCGATCTGACGCCTTTTGATATGGGAACATTCGGCAGCATGACGACTCCACGCATGGCGCCACAGTTGCGCAAGGCTGCCGCCGCCGCGCGCGAAACATTGATCACGCTCGCGGCCGAACAGTGGAAAGTCGAAGCGAACACGGTGCGAATTGTCGACGCGCGTTTCGTGAATCACGATGCGTCGAAATCGCTCACGATCGCTGAAGTCGCGAAAGGTCAAAAGCTCGTCAAGACGATTCCCGCGGACGTCGCGATCACGCCGGCGAGCCAATGGACCATTGCCGGCACGTCTGTTCCGAAGGTTGATAGTCGTGATTTCGTCACCGGCAAACATCAATACACGTCCGACTTAAAACGTGAAGGTATGTTGTACGGTCGCGTGGTGCGCCCGGCAGCGCTGAATTCAACGCTCGTCTCGAGTGACACGAAAGCAGCGGAAGCGATGCCGGGTGTGACAGTCGTCAGTGATGGCGACTTCATCGGCGTCACGGCGCCCGATCGCCAAACCGCGATACGCGCTGAGAAAGCGATCGCGGTGCACTGGAAAGCTCCGGGTCAGCCTGGGGCCGAAGAGCTGTTTGACTACCTGAAGAAGAATGCTTCGGCGGCGCGAAGCCGTCCCGAGGGATCGATCGCCGGTGGCATCGCCGCCGCCGACAAGAAACTCTCGCAAACCTACACCGTCGCTTACATCGCGCACGCGCCGATGGAGCCACGCGCCGCCATCGCCGAGTGGAATGACGGCAAGCTCATCGTCTGGACAGGCACGCAGCGACCGTTCGGAGTCAGATCGGAATTGGCCGAAGCGTTTCGCATCCCGGAAGAGAAGGTGCGCGTGATCGTGCCCGACACGGGTTCGGGATACGGTGGAAAACACACGGGCGAATGTGCGGTCGAGGCCGCGCGGCTGGCGCGCGCGAGTGGCAAGCCGGTCAAACTCGTTTGGACGCGAGAAGAGGAATTCAACTGGGCCTACTTTCGTCCCGCGGGCGTGATCGACGTCAGCACCGGAGTGAAGAACGACGGAACAGTTACGGCGTGGGAGTTTCATAACTACAACTCCGGTGGTTCGGGTATTCAAGTGAAGTACGACTTTCCGAATCAGGACATTCAGTTTCACAACAGCAAGTCGCCTTTGCGACAGGGTTCGTATCGTGGTTTGGCGGCGACGGCGAATCACTTCGCGCGCGAGGTTCACATGGATGAGCTGGCACAGCTTGTCGCGATGGACCCGGTCGCGTTTCGCTTGAAGAACATCAAGGATGCGCGATTGAAAGCAGTGCTGGAGGCGGCGGCGAACGCGTTCGGGTGGGGGAAAAAGAAGACCGAAGGACGCGGGCGTGGGATTTCGTGCGGATTTGAGAAAGGCAGTTACGTTGCGACGGCGACGGAGGTCTCGGTGGATGCGAAGACCGGGAACGTGAAGATCGAACGTGTCGTCGAGAGCTTTGAGTGTGGCGCGATCGTGAATCGACTTCACTTGCACAACCAGGTTGAGGGTGCGGTGGTGCAGGCGATTGGCGGCGCGCTGTTCGAGCGTATCGATTTCAGGAACGGGCAGGTTTTGAACGGGAAGTTTTCGAAATACCGTGTACCGAGATTCAGCGACATGCCGGCGATCGAGATTGTCTTGCTCGATCGGAAAGATCTGCCGTCCGCGGGTGCGGGCGAGACGCCGATCGTCGGGCTCGCGCCGGCTGTGGGAAACGCGATCTTCGACGCGACCGGGAAAAGACTGAGATCGTTGCCGCTCGCACCGAATGGTTTGACATGATTACAGGATTTTTTCAGGATTAATCCTGAGAAATCTTGTAAATCATGTCAGTAAAAGCCTTCCGAATTGTGGTTGTGAGGCTTCCGTCGACGGCGTAGCGTCTGAAGTCAAAAGTCGTGACGGGGGCGACGCCGACGCCGGAGGAGGTCAAGAAGATCTCATCGGCATCGGTGAGGTCGGTCATCTCGTAAATTCCTTCCAACAATGGAACGAAATGTTTGTTTGCGATCTCGATCACGCATTCGCGCGTGACACCCGCAAGAGCGCCCGTGCTCAGCGTGGGCGTGTGAAGCGTGCCATTTTTAGACCAGAATAAATTTGCGGTGGTAGCAGAGACAATCTCGCCACGCTCGTTCAAAACCACGGCCTCATCGAAGTCGCGGCTCTGTGCCTCTTCCCATGAAAGCACGTGGTCCAGGTAGTTGAGACTCTTGACTCCAGTCAACGGCGAAAACGTGTTAACGCGGTAAGGCGAGACGGCCAGCGACAACCCGTTCTGAGAAACGTTGTGCAGTTCGCCGGTCATGATCAGAAGATCGGTCTTCTTCGTTCCCGGCATCTTCGCTCTCCAAAAGTCGCGGCCCGTGCGAGCAAGCATGATCACTCTCGCGCGACCATCTTTCACCCGGTTTACAGAGATCAGTTTCCGCAACGCGTCGCCGACGTTCTTCTCTGTGCAGCCCGTGAAGTCGACGTCGAGTTTTTTGGCGTGTGCTGTTAGTCGTTGCCAGTGTTTGGACCAGAGGAATGGTTGTGAGTTGTAGATGGCGAGTGTGGTGAAGACGCCGCGGCCATAAAGCATGGCGGACGAAACGGGAGCGACGCGCGCTTTGGTCGCCTCTACCATGGTTTTGTTGAGGTAGATGACTGGATGCAATTACGCTACCAGTTCAGTCTGGAGTTTATCGGACAGCGCCGTTCGCCAGGCTGCTTCAAGTTCAGAGACGGCAGCATCGATAGCTTCGCTGCCGTTGACGTTAATCATCAATCTGGTTCCACCAACGCGGCCGATGATGGCAAACGGGGCGTTGTTGCGTTGTGCAATTTCCTGAATTGCGCCGGCATCGGAAGAAGCGAACGTCACAACGATTCGCGACGGCGTTTCACTGAAGAGCAGCGCCGTTGGACCAAGTGGTCCTTTCAGATCGACTTCGGCGCCAATCGCGTCTCGTCCGAGCGACGAGAAACTCGACTCGGCGAGTGTCACTGCCAGTCCACCATCGGAGCAATCGTGTGCGGAAATCAACAAACCCGCTTCCGCAGCTTCGAGACAAGCTTTCTGGACTGCAAGTTCTCGTTTGAGATCCAACACAGGCACGTTCCTCGACAAGTCGTCTTGCGTTGTGCCGAGCAGCGCGATCACGTCGCCTTCATTCTTGAAGCCCGGCGACACTACCCGTTTGACGTCCTCGATCAGTCCAACCATTCCGATCACCGGCGTCGGCAGGATTCCTCGACCCTCAGTCTCGTTGTAGAAAGATACATTCCCGGAAACCACCGGCGTCTCGAACGCACGACACGCTTCCGCCATCCCATCGATGACTTCGGAGAACGACCACATCACTTCCGGACGCTCGGGCGACGCGAAGTTCAAGCAGTTCGTGATCGCGATTGGCCTCGCACCGACACACACGACGTTTCGCGCGGCTTCCGCGACGATCAGCTTCGCGCCTTCGCGAGGATTAGCGGCGCAATAGCGTCCATTGCCGTCGAGCGTCATCGCGAGCGCGCGCCGGGTTTCCTTGATCCTGATGACCGCCGCATCCGCGCCGGGAAGAATCGCGGTGTTGGTTCGGACCATGTGATCGTACTGCCGATAGACCCATTGTTTCGACGCGATGTTGCCGGACGAGAGGAGCCTGATCAGATCGTCTGTGTGATTTGTGCCTTGGATGTGGATCTGTGAACTCGGCTCTTCGCGAACAGGTTTTGCCATCGGACGCTCGTAACGCGGTGCTTCGTCTGTCAACGCTGCAACCGGAATATCAGCGACCGTCTCGCCGTCGTGAACCACTTGCATCCGTCCGTTGTCGCGCACGCGACCGATGACGACTGCATCCAGATCCCACTTGCGAAAGATGTCGACAACCTCGCGCTCACGACCCGAATGAGCCACGATCAACATGCGTTCCTGCGACTCGGAGAGCAGCATCTCGTAGGCCGTCATATTCTGTTCGCGCTGCGGCACCAGCGACAGATCGAGCTCGATCCCCGTGCCTGCGCGTGCTGCCATCTCGCATGACGACGACGTCAAACCTGCCGCGCCCATGTCCTGAATACCAGCCACAGCGCCGCTCCGCATCGCCTCCAGACACGCCTCCAACAGAAGCTTCTCGAGAAACGGATCTCCAACCTGCACCGTCGGTCGCTTTTCCAAAGCTTCCTGATCAAACTCTGCCGATGCCATCGTCGCGCCGTGAATTCCATCGCGCCCCGTTTTCGCGCCGACGTAGAGCACTGGATTGCCAACGCCCGTTGCCTTGCCGAAGAAGATCTGGTCGTGCCGAACGATTCCGAGCGCAAACGCATTGACGAGCGGGTTCAACGCGTACGCATCGTCAAACGCCACCTCGCCGCCGACAGTCGCAACACCGAACGCATTACCGTAGTGCGCGATCCCCGCCACGACGCCCGCGAGCAATGAACGATTGCGTCGACCGTATTGCGCATGGTCCAACGATCCGAAACGCAGACTGTTCATGGATGCAACCGGCCGCGCGCCCATAGTAAATATGTCGCGAAGGATTCCGCCGACACCGGTTGCAGCGCCCTGAAACGGCTCGATGAATGACGGGTGATTGTGCGATTCGATCTTGAACGCCGCGCACCAGCCGTCGCCGAGATCGACAACGCCCGCATTCTCACCTGGCGGAACGATCACTCGTGGTCCAGTTGTCGGCAATCGCTTCAGATGAATGCGCGACGATTTATACGAGCAGTGCTCGGACCACATGACCGAGAAAATACCGAGTTCGGCAAAACTCGGTTCACGGCCAAGCAGTTCCTTTATTCGGTCGAATTCTTGCTGTGTGAGGTTATGCGCGGAGATAACTTCGGCAGTTATTTGCATTAGCGGCTAAATGATATATGGCAAACGATTACTTCTCGGCTTTCTTCACGACCTTTTCTATCTCTTCACGCAGCTCAGTCGCGTTAACGCGTCCGACGTGGCGCCAAATTATTTCACCCTTTTCGTTGTAGAGAAAAGTTGCGGGCAGGCTTCCTTGCCATTTCGGATCGACCAGATCAATAGCCGGCTCGGGATCCGAAACATCCAGCAGGTAGGCCGGCATGGTGGCCTTCATAGAGTCGAGAAACTTCGGCACCGACGTTTTGATGTCACTCACGTCGTCGAGGGAGATAGTGACAAACTCCAACGAGCGTGGCCGGTAGTCTTTGTCGATCTGTACCAGCTCGGGAAATTCATCGCGACACGGATCGCAGTAGGTGGCCCAAAAGTTAACCAGGAGAGGATGCTGTCTCTCTTGTTTGATCAGACCTTTGAGAGCCTCGAGATCGATCGCTGTGACGGCGATCGGCTTGCGTGGTTTCGCGGCGTGGCCCTTCCGTTTCTGCGCCGGCGCCGCGAGACTCAACAACATGATGCAGAGTGCGATTGGGATAATCGCTTTTGTATAACGCATTGCTTATGACCGTTTGATGCTACAGCCAAATGCTTTGGCTTCGGTTTTTTCGATTGGCTTGCCGCTCAATGTTGCCTCGATTGCGTTACGCAAGTCGGCACTTTGAACTTCCGCCGCATTGCGAGCATTGTCGATGCGACCGTGGTAGACGAGCTTGTTATTGCGGTCGATGAGGTACGCTTCGGGCGTTACGGAAGCACCGAATTTGTCGGCAATCTTGTTGCCTGGATCCTTCAGGATCGGGAAGGTCAGGTTGTGTGTGCTCGCGTGATTCTTAACGGCTGCCGCGTCTTCCGCGACGTTCGAATTGATTCCGATGACGGCGATGCCTTTGGCTTGGTATTCCTGCGCGAGCTTTTCCATGCGCTCGTTGTAGGCATTTGAAACCGGACACTGCACTGCGACGAAGATCAGGACCGCACCATTTTTTCCGGCCAACGATTTGAGCGAGCGGTCCTTGTTATCGTAGTCGGGGAGCGTAAAGTCTTCGATGGTCGCGCCGATTGCCAGTGGCGCCGGAACCTCGCCTTCGGCGCGCGCGGCTGCGGCGCAGACGGCGCCCGCAATCACAAATAGCCCGGCCAGGAGGATCGATAGATTTCTCGTCTTCATACAAATCTCCTTATAATCTGTGTCATCGGCGAATGGATAATATAACTGAAACAACTGAGCAGGCGCTACCGGTGCCGGTGCGTATGGATGCAGACGAAAGGTACACCGGCCGTGGCGTCACAATCGCATTTCTTGACTCCGGTTTTTACGCGCACAAAGATCTGACGCAACCCGATAACCGCATACTCGCATACCACAGCATTTTCGCTATAGAAGACCATCCGTCATATCTGGAAAAACCCGACGTTGCGAGCTGGCATGGAATGATGACCTCCGTCGTGGCCGCTGGAAACGGACATCTGTCTGACGGGTTCTATCGCAGTATTGCACCCGAAGCGAACGTTGTGCTCGTGAAGATCGGTAAGACCGGGCACATTCCCGAGATCAACATCGAAACAGGTTTGCGTTGGGTACTCGCGAATAAAGACAAGTACGACATTCGGATCGTCAACATCTCTGCCGGAGGCGACTTCGAACAGCCTTACCTGCGAAATTCTCTCTGCCAGTTGGTGGAAGAGACGGTGAAGGCTGGACTGACGGTCGTGTGTGCGGTTGGAAATGCAGGACTCGCGCCGGGCCATCCTGTTTTGCCGCCCGCAAGCGCGCCGTCGTCGATCGCGGTCGGCGGGCTCGACGATCAGAACTCGCTCGATCGCGCGCGTCGCGGAATGTATCGATCGTCGTATGGTCCAACTGTCGACGGTTTACAAAAACCGGAAGTGATTGCGCCAGGCATTTGGGTCGCTGGCCCGATCCTGCCACACACTCCAACGGCTGACGAAGCTCATCTTTACGCCGAGCTCGATGCTGCTGCTGATGATGAGTTAAGCGACATCATTCTTGCGCACACAGGCATCGATAAAGATCTCGACGAAGCACGTGACTTGACGGTGCCGCTGCTGCGCCAGCTTATCTCGATCAAACTTCGCGAGGGCCACGTCATCAATCAGCACTACAAGTTTGTAGACGGAACTTCCTTCGCCGCTCCGATCGTATCGTCCATCGTCGCGTGCCTGCTGGAAGCGAATCCGAAACTGACGCCGCAACAAGTGAAGCGCATTTTGATCGAGACTGCGGAGCGCGTGACCGGCGTCGAAGTCGACCGGCAGGGATGGGGCGTCGTGGTGCCGCGGAAGGCTGTCGAGATGGCATTGCGAATGCGTTCGGCTGGACACTCGTAATGCGCGTGTGCAACAATTCGCCCCGCCAAAAAAACCTACCACAATGAGATTGGAGAGACTTTGAGTTTGTATGTCTGAGAACGAAACTGCAGTAGGCGCTGCGACGAGTAACGAATCGGCGCCTGAAGTGAGCACGGAAGAGATTACTTACCACGCAGTGGAGAAAGATGGAGTAGTCACGGCAATTTGGGAAATGCAGGGACGCAAGCACCTGCGCACGATCGATCCGCGCTCCCGACAGGGACAAGACATCCTTCGTCTTTACACCACCGAGCACCACGACGAGACAGGCGAAGCAGCCGCGTCGCAGTAGGATCAAGATTTTCGTCGCTCAGCTTGAATTTTCTCTCTGCGGCCCTCTGCGTATCTCTGCGTTCTCTGCGTTAATGGGCCTTTCAGCGCAGAGAACGCAGAGGGCCGGAGAGAGACGCAACGGTGGTCCTTATCCAATAATTTGAAGAAGAACGAAATTCTAATCTAAACTCCACTCCCTCGTCGGACCGTGGCCGGAGCTAAGTTCCTCGCACACAACTGTTAACGCAATGGCGGGCAATTGCAAAATGCCGGAATAGCCGTTGCATACCTCTGAACCGCCTTTCCCGTCCTAGAGCATTCTGTTCTGGTCGAACCTTTAGAGACCTACGAGTTACAAAAGGAGGATTGTCCATGAGAAGCGCACTACGCTTGCTAAGCGGAGCGATCTTGAGCCTTCTATGTGCGATTTCTGTGTTCGCGCAAGCAAGCCAAACAGGAGGTATAACCGGTGTGGTTTCCGACCCCGGCGGCGCCCTCGTCCAGGGAGCGACGATCGATGTGGTCAACGAAAGCACCGGCAAATCAGAGCGCACCGCATCCACCGGAGGCGATGGTGGGTTTTCGTTTACCCTGCTGAAGCCCGGCTCTTACCGGTTGGAGATTACTGCCCCAAACTTTAAGAAAGCCGTCATCACGGCCGTTCCCGTACGAATTGGCGAGAGTACGCGTCAAGACGTCTCCCTCGAAGCTGGACGCATCGAGGAGACTGTAAACGTTGAAGCGTCAGCAACACTCATCAATCCTTCGAGTGCAGTTACCGGTCAACCTCTCACAGCGCAACAGCTCAGAGAGTTGCCACTGGCTTCGCCAAATTTCCTGTTTCTACTTTCGCTTTCCGCCGGCACTGCGGGTGAACCGACTGACGTTCGTACCGCCGGTCGCGGAACCGCTGACATCAACGTCAACGGACAGCGCACCAGCAACAACAGCATTTCGCTGGAAGGAATCAACGTCAACGACTTCAACCTCGCTCACTTTGATACGGTGCCCCTGCCGAATCCCAGCACGCTCGAAGAGATGAGAGTCGCAACCTCACTCTACGATGCGTCTCAGGGAAGCAAGGGCGGTGGCGCTCTGGGACTCGTAATCAAGTCCGGTTCCAAGGACTACCACTGGGAAGGCTACTGGTCGCATCGCAACGATGCGCTCAATGCCAACGAATGGTTCCGCAATTCAAACGGTGTGAGTAAGCGCGCTCGCTTGCTTCAGAACGTGTTTGGATTCAGCGGGAGTGGTCCAGTGCCTGCGGCTGGCGGTTTCTGGTTTTTCAACTACCAGGGAGTCCGCGCCCGCAATGGTTTGGATCCGAACGGTTCGAGCTTGACTCCGACTATTCAGAACTTCCCAACCATTGCTGACGGCACCACGTCGGCTGCTTTGATCGCGCCCGCGTTTGGACTTACCGCGGCGCAGATCGATCCGATCGCAATTAACATTCTCAACCAGCGCAGCGCGATCTATTCCGGTGAGTTCCTGGTCCCGAGATCTGGTACCGCTGGTTGCAGAAGCGCAAGCTCGTTAACCGGAACGTTCACGTGCAGCATCTCGAGCATTGCTCCGATCGAAGACAATCAGTACACGATCAGCTACGACCGTGTTATGCGCGACGGCAAGGACAAGATCTCTGGTCGCTGGTTCTGGGACAACGGCTCTGTCCTCAAACCTTATGGCACCGCCAGTTCGCTGGCGTTTCCACGCACTGACACGCAACAGAACCGTTTCCTCTCGATCACGCACACTCACGTGTTCAATGCCAACAAGATCAACGAAGTGCGAGCAGGATACAGTCGCTTCATCTTTGCGAACATTCCAACTGATGCCATCAACCTCTCCGACATCGGAGCGACTCGTGGCAACAGCGACATATTCCCGGGCATGTACCAGGCCACCATCACCGGTCTTTTCTCGATCGGAACGGGCGTGAATGATGACCGCGGAACAGTGTCGAATCAGTACAACCTCGTAGACACCTTCTCAATGATCGTGGGCCGGCACAGCTTGCGGTTCGGCGGAGAGGGAATTCAATATCAGTTGAATCGTTTCAATAACTTCGCAGTTCGCGGAGCGTTGACCACGGGCAGCACACCGGCTGCCGGCGGAACGCCGGCTTTCTCTGCATTCCAGAATTTCCTCCAGGGCCGCGTCACTGCCATTCAGTCAGCATTCGGCGATCCAGCTCGAAACTTCGTCGCCACTGACTGGGCAGGGTTCGTCCAGGACGATTTTCGCTTTTCACCACGTTTGACCTTTAACCTGGGTCTGCGCTGGGAAGGCATGAGCTTTGGTCACGACAAACTGTATCGCGCAGGCGTGTTCGATCCGAGGCTTGCCGCGCAAGGTCTGAATCCCTTCCTGATTCCGGAGAAGGTTGACCTCGCCGGTTTCAGAGGTACTCCAGGCGTATCGGATTGCGCGCTGACGAACTGCTTCGACGGCAACAACTGGGCCCCACGCGTCGGTTTTGCATGGGACATCGCGGGCGATCAGAAGACGGTGATTCGAGGTGGTTACGGTATTTACTACCAGCGTCTCTCGAATCAGAACATTCTGCAAAACTCGTTGGCAGCACCGTTCACGGTCCAGCCGCTATCTTCGACGACCACACCGGCGTCGTTCCAGTTAGCGAATCCGTTTTCGAGCATACCGCCGCCTTCGATCATAGCCACCGCGTTCATTCCTTCGGCGACGTCCTTTGCCGGCTTGAGAAACGTTAACACAGGCCTGCCGGCAACCAACCCGAACGATCCGAACGTTGCTCCAATCTTTGTTAACGCAGCGGGACAACGGTGTTTGAACTACGGTGGCACCGCAACCAACTGCTCGATCAATCTCGCTTCGTTCACGAGTGCTCCGCTCGATGCGTACACTCCGTATACCCAGCAGTACAACTTCACGGTGCAACGCGAAATCGCTAAGGGATGGGCCGCCGAGGTTGGTTACGTTGGCACGCATTACACGGGCGGCATTGGCATCTGGGATCCGTTCCTGGCGCCACTTGCCAGTACATCAAACCCCATAACGGTCCGTGACATGAATGGCGTCAGCTACACGATCACTACAAACACTGTGAACAACGAAGAGCTGCGTCACGAGATCCTCGGTCTTTCGAGAAAACGCGGTTCACGCTACTCGGGCAACATCGGATTCGCCGATTACGACTCGTTGCAGGCAACAGTATCGCGCCGGATGAGTCGTGGTCTGTACTTCCAGGCTGCCTACACGTTCTCGAAGATCACTGACAACGTCAGTGGATCGTTGGCAACAGATGAGTTGAATGCTACTCGCGCTGGTCAGGGTGGTGGCAATCTTCTCAACTCGCAAAAAGATCCATTCCAGAACAAGACCCGCGGAGATTTCGACCGTCCGCATCGTCTGGTCGTGAGTTACGCTTACGATATTCCGACGCCGAGTGGCAGTTTCTGGAATAACCAGTTCTTCAAAGGATGGGCTGTCAGCGGTATCGTCACTTACCAGAGTGGCTTGCCGTTCTCGGTCACCGACAGCACCAGTGGCGGCGCGTTTGGCCAAACTGGCGGCGGCACGGCTTCGTTCAGCGGAACGTGCGGCACGGATCCCTCGACCATGTACACCCAGGGCTCGCGCTCGGACATCCTGGCTCACTACCTGAACACAGCGTGCTTCAGGACGGCGACCGTGGTGGCGAGTGGTGCTGCTGGAGCTACTGGTTTTGGTGATGTACCACGTAATTCGTTCCGTGGCCCATACCAGCAGAACTGGGACTTCTCAGTGATCAAGACCACACGCATTAAGGAAGAACATGAATTGCGTTTCCGCATGGATATGTTCAATATGTGGAACCATCCGGTCTTTGGGTTCCCGACTGCCGTGAATATCGGAACGGCGTCGACCTTTGGTCAGATCACAACGACCGTAGTTCCCGCTCGATTGATTCAGTTTGGATTGAGCTACAGACACTGATTCGATCGCGGTAACTCTTAACGAGCTCGGGCGGCCGCAAACCGCCCGAGCTTCAATTTGAGCGATGTCGCGCAAAGTACGTCAGCTTTGGCTATTACCCGCCTTGCTTTTGTTGGTCTCGCCTGCACTGGGCCAACGCGAGCGTGATACTTACACCGGCAACTCCCTGACTTTCGAAGTTAGCGGCGAAGTGCGTTTTGCGGAAACGGGACAATCCGCCGTAGATGTTCCCGTGCGACTCGAGAGATTTAGCGGTGGCCTGATCGATCAGATCATGACTGACAGTCGCGGTCGCTTTCGTTTTCCGAATTTGCCGAGGGGCTATTACAAAGTAGTCGTGAACGTTCCCGGATACCGGTCTGCACAGCAGGATGCGGACATGCAGGTTATTTTTCGTGTTTTTTTGAACTTCGAACTCGCGTCGGATGGGTCAAAGTCAGGAAGTGGTCTACCGCTGCTGACTGACGTGGTCGATGCTCGCATTCCTGCGGCGGCGCGCGACAGTTACAGCAATGGCCGGGCAGCGCTCAGTAAAAAGAATTATCCCGAAGCAATTACGAATCTCGAAAATGCAATCAGCGGCTATTCGAATTTCTTCGAAGCAAACCTCCTGTTGGGCACCGTCTTCATGGACCTTCGCGAATGGGACAAAGCCGAAAAGCCTTTGCTCCGCGCCGTCGAGATAAAGCCGGAGCACGCCATCGCCAAAATCACGCTGGGCGAAGTTTACTGGCGACAAAAGCGCAATGCCGACGCTGAACAGATACTTCGAGACGGATTGAAACTCGACGAAAAAGCGTGGCAGGGCCATTTCACTCTCGGGCGGCTTTACTGGGACATGAATCAAGTGGCAAAAGCCGCAGCTCCGATCGGTATGACGCTGCAACTCAAACCCGACCTCGCCGAAGCTCACGTGTACGCGGGAAACATTTTGCTGCGCGTGAATCAGCCTGAACGCGCGTTGATCGAATACCGCGAATACCTGCGACTCGCGCCGAAAGGTGAGTTGGTTCCGCAGATTGAAGAACTGATCCGTAAGGTCGAAAAAACCGTCAACAAATAAGTGGCAAATGCCGTGACCATTAGGCGCGCGACACCCGAGGAAGCAGCAGCGCTGACGCAGATCGCGCTCGATGCGAAGCGTTACTGGGGTTATCCGGAACACTGGATTCAGCACTGGGAATCGGACCTCGCCGTCTCTTCCGATTTCATTCGCGAACATCACGTTTACATCGCTGAGGATGATGGTGAGATACGTGGGTTCTACGCGCTCTGTGTTTCAGACAACAAGGCTGAGCTGGAACACATGTGGGTGACGCCGAACTCGATCGGCACGGGTGTTGGGAAGGAGCTCTTTCTTGACGCGATGGAGCGTGCGGCGGCGTTGAGTGTCGATGCGGTCGAGCTTTCCGCCGATCCGAACGCCGCAGGCTTCTACAGCCGCATGGGCGCCACTCAGATCGGCGAAACGGATTCAGTTATCGACGGCCAAGTGCGGAAGCTGCCACGGATGACGATCGAGCCGTCCACAAAAGGCACAAAAGAAACAAAAGGCACATAGGAAATCAAAGGACATAAAGGAAATCAAAGGCACACAGGAAATCAAAGGACATAAAGGAAATCAAAGGCACATTAAGAAATTTCCTCTTATGTGCCTTTTGTTTCTTCTGTGCCTTTTTGTGGGCTAATTATCCGGCTTAGCGGGTTTCGGACTATCGCCTCGTGGCGACTCCGATTTTGATGGCGACGATGATCGTGACGGTTCAGAACGCGACGGTTCAGAACGTGGCGACTCGGTCCGCGGTGGTGGATCAGATCGTGGCTGTGCCTTCGGCGATTCTCGCGGAGCGGATGTAGGCTCACGCGGTGATTCGGACTTCGGTTGGGATCTCGGTTCAGAACGGGGTGGTTCTGACCTTGGTTCTGAACGTGGTGGCTCAGACCTGGGTTCAGAACGTGGTGGCTCTGAACGTGGTGGTGGTGGATCGTTACGTGGTTGCGGGGTCTCGATTCCGACGCGATTTCTTTCGCGCTTCTCGACGCCCTCCGGCATCACCGGCCTGACTACGCGTGCCGGTGGCGGGGTAGGAGGCTCCGTATTTGTCGTCGTATTCGTGGTATTCGTGTCTACCGGCGGCGGCGTTGGTCGCGGCTCTCTCGGCACTCTCAGCTCTCGACCGCGAAAGACTTTTGAGCGCCGCAGCTCTTCATCCAATGTAACACCCGGAGTTCTTTCCCCAGCACCAGTTCGGCGCTCAGGAATTACCATCTCCGGATTTCGTCGCACGTACCCGCCATCACCACGGAGCGGCAGTTGTCCGCCAGCCTGAGGCTCAGTCTCGATCACTCTCCGCGCAACTCGTTCATCGTCGAGACCGCGTCCCCGTCGATCGGGATTACCAAAATCTCTCCGCGGCACGCGTGTTACGCCACGCCACGTTTTGTCATTCGGATTTTCATACGGGCGTCTCTCGCGAGGATTATTATGACCGCCTCCACCACCGCCGCCGCCGTAACCTGGTCGACGATCGTAGTGACGGTAATTACGCGCGTATGGATCGTGGTGGTAATACGACAACGGATACCAGCAGACGTCCTTTCCGAAAGAGATGTTGATTACGAACGCGACCAGCGCCGGCCGCCACCAACTGCGATTGCGATGGAATCTGCTGCGCGGGACCCACGCCCAGTAGTTGTTGTGTAAAACCCAACGGCCGTAGTGATACGGCGCCCATCCCCACGGTTCGTAACCCACCCACGTCCAACCATACGGCGGGCACCACGTCCAGTGCCCATATCGATATGGTGCCCAATCCGTATAGCCGGCCAACACCGTTGCGCCGGGTCGCCAAATCCACCCAAACTCGTCGGTGTAGTTCCAGTCGCCGTAAGCTTCCAGGTCTTCCGCCCCCCACACGTATTCGTCGAAAAACTTGTTGTCGTAACGTAGACGTTGTGCCAGGTAACGCTCGCGATCGTTTACCCAGTTGTCGATGTCGTCGGCGGCTGCAACCTGGAAATCCCAGTCGCCGGCGCTGTCACCTGAAACGACGAGCTCGGCTGAACGCCCGTCGCGCAGCGTGAAGCCCGACGTGTCTGAATAGATTCGCGCGCTGCCTCCCTCGCGCACTGTCAAACGAACGCGGCCGTCGCGCGGCGCGTCGATGCGGTAAAGTCCGGTTTTCTCTGCGGCGAGAGTGGTTTTCGGTGCGTCGATCTCGAAGTACTCGTTTTTGCAATCGAATTTCGCGAGTCGAACGATGGCCGTTCCTTCGACGAGACTGAGCGCGATTCCCTCGTCGCGGAGCGTAACGATGCGGAGCACGGAGTCTGCCGCGAGGCGCACGAAGTTTCGCGCGTCGACCTGTATCTCGAGGCGGCTGTCCTTTCCGGTCGCGATGGTATCGCCCTCGACCAGCGGATAATTGAGCCTGATGCGCTCCCAATCCTCGTTGTTGTTGCGTTTCAGGTTGACTTCGCCGTCGATCAAACTCGTGCGCACGACGCGGGCTTTCACATCGTATTCGTCGTCTTCGTCGTCGTCGGCGCGGGCGGTTACTGTGATTGAGAACAGGATGAGTAGGAGAGAAAGGAGAAGACTGATGTTACGTCGGGAGACTCTCATTGTTATGCTCCTTCTTGCTGGGCCGGTGATTGTGTGTGGCTCAGTTTTGTTGGCCGGTTGTGAGCAAGGCGTGTACCCGCAAAAAGCGCATTTAGAAGAATTGAGATTTCTCAAACCAGACGTCGATTGTTTCACTTGGAAACTGTCTCTTTGAGAAAGTTCAAATTAACTTTTGAGTTATTAATAGAATGTTGATGAGGTGTGATACGGACCATTACGCAACGTAGACGTGCATTGTGAATACGATTTCGTGCAGGGAGTTTGACGTCATCATCATCGGCGCTGGAATCAACGGCGCCGGGATCGCACGCGATGCCGCGATGCGCGGGCTGAAGGTTTTACTGCTGGACAAAGCCGACATCGCAAGCGGGACGAGCAGCGCGTCAACGCGTCTGATTCATGGAGGGCTCAGGTATCTCGAGCATTTCGAGTTTGGTTTGGTTCGCGAGTCGCTTCGCGAACGCGAAACACTGTTGCGCATCGCGCCTCACCTCGTCCGGCCGCTCCCGATCACGATTCCGATCTACAAACAGAGCAAGCGCGGACCTCTGACTGTACGCGCCGGCATGATCGCTTACGACCTGCTCTCGATTGGCAAATCTTTGCCACGACATCGAATGCTTTCGGCTGCTGAAACGCTCGCACAGTCGCCCGGACTGAATCCGGAAAATTTGTTAGGTTCGGCATTGTACTTCGACGCACAGGTTGAATTCGCGGAGCGGTTGGTTGTGGAAAACGCGCTCGATGCGCGCGATCGTGGCGCCGAAGTCGTCACTTATGCGCCGGTCACGAGAATCATTGCCGAAAATGGAGCGGTGACGGGCGTTGAGTTTGTCTCTGAAGGGGAGACTCAGGTTGTGCGTGCGAGTGTTGTTATAAACGCCGCTGGACCATGGGTCGATGAGTTGCTCGAGCGAGCGCCTGTTGAGAGTTCGCGGTTGATCGGCGGCACAAAGGGAAGTCACATTGTTGTGCCTGCATTTCCGGGAGCGTCGAAGAACGCGATCTATCTGGAAGCGCAGAGTGACGGGCGGCCGTTGTTCATCATTCCGTGGAATGGGAATTATCTCATCGGTACGACGGAC
>DATNCH010000041.1:0-16934 GCA_035571655.1 Pyrinomonadaceae bacterium | reverse complement strand
AACGGGGAAGTACGACGGTGTTTATTACCTGATTCATTACCTGCTGCGTTGGCCCAGGCTTTCGTTCGTCAACATCGGGAATCGTGAAGTCAGCCTGAATCTCGTTCCAGTGGATTTCGTCGTCGATGCAATGTCGGCACTCGCCTTCGACGAAAAGGCAGTCGGCAAGACATTGCAACTCGCTGATCCGTCACCGCTGACGACGGAGGATTTGTTCAACGCGATCGCAAAATCGATCGGCGATCGACACTCGCGTATCACTGCGCCGGCGCCGGTGGTCTACCGTTTTCTAATGTTGCCGCCGTCGCCGAGAATCACGGGTTTGCCACATCACGCCGTGCCTTACTTCTTCGTCAAACAACTCTACGACTCCACCGAGTCGCAGCAACTGCTCGCGCCCCACGGCATCAAGTGCCCGCCGTTCGAGAGCTACGTCGACAAAATCATCGGTTTCGTCAGGCAACACCCGGTTATTAACCACGGATAAACCAGATAAAAAATGGATCAGTCAAAATCTGTATTAACTGCGGCTTGACAATTCACGGGTTTAGAATTAGTCTAAATCCATCGTGAAAGTAAACAAGCCAAAACCGAAGCTGACTCCCCAAAGAGAGGCGGTTTACCAGGTCATCCAGGAGCGGGACGACCACCCAACCGCCAGCGATATCTTTGAGGCCGCCCGGCGGCGCTTGCCCAGTATTAGCTACGCAACCGTCTATAACTCGTTGCGTTACCTGAAAGACGCCGGGCTGGTTCTCGAAATCAATTTTGGCGATAGCGCCAGCCGCTACGATCGCGAAACGGAACGCCACGACCACGCCATCTGCAACGATTGCGGAAAGCTGGTCGACTTCGATCTGCCGGACGCCGCCAAGCTCATGAATGCAGCGGCGCGAAAATCACACTTCCAACCTCAGTCGGTTCATTTGACCCTGAGGGGACGTTGTCCGGATTGTTGCGGGTCCTATCAAAAGGATCGGCCCGGGCTAAATAGGAACTAATTCAATTAACTTGGAGGATACATGACAGCAGCAGCAGCAGTAGCAACAGAAAAAGCGCAGGTGGGCCAGCCGGCGCCGGATTTTGAGATGGCCTCGACGAAGAACATCGAGAAACTCAACGAACCAGTGAAACTCTCCGATTACAGAGGCAAGTGGCTCGTTCTTGTTTTTTATCCATTGGATTTCACTTTTGTTTGCCCGACTGAATTGACGACCTTCAGCGATCGCTACGAGGATTTCACAGACATCGGCGCAGACGTTATCGGTATTTCGACTGACTCGGTCTATTCGCACCGCGCCTGGTTGAACACGCCGCGCGACAATGGTGGCGTTCAGGGTTTGAGCTACCCGTTGGCAGCGGACGCAACGAAGACCGTTGCGCGCGACTACGGCGTGTTGATTGAAGATCGCGGCATCGCGCTGCGCGGTCTGTTCGTGATCGATCCGGAAGGCATTCTTCGTTACAAGGTCGTACACGATCTGAACGTCGGCCGTTCGGCTGAAGAGACGCTGCGCGTAATCAAGGCGTTGCAAACGGGTGGTCTTTGCCAGGCTGAGTGGAAGCCGGGCGACAAGACGCTTAACTAATTCAATCTAGCCGCAGATTGCACAGATTGATCTGTGTAATCTGTGGCTGGTTCAAACCTGGGATTAAAGAAGATGGGAATGAAAATTGGAGCACCGATGCCGAGCCTTGAAGGGGCAACGGAATGGTTTAATGGTACGCAGGCTCATGCCGAAGCGGAATCTTTAGGACGTCCGACGCTGATCCACTTCTGGTCAGTGAGCTGTGGGATTTGCAAAGAGAACCTGCCGCGCGTGGCACAGTTGCGCGATGCGAAGCGCGCTCAGGGTTTGCGTGTGATCGCGGTTCACATGCCAATGTACAAGGCAGACCTGGACGTCGAACGAGTGCGCGATCAAATCGGCATTCACGGAATGACCGAGCCTGTTGCGGTGGATCACAAGGCTAAATTGCGAGACGCATTTCTGAACGACGAAGGCTACGTGCCGGCGTATTATTTCTTCGACGCGGAAGGCAAACTCAGAAGCTTTGCCGCGGGCGGACGAGGATTTGATATGGTAGTGGCCGCAATCGAACGCATTTTGCCTCAGCAAGCCGTCATTAAGGATGAGGTCAGTACCGGGAGCGGTAGCGACCGGGTCAGTGCAGAAGTCAGTTAGTAACGGCCCCTAATAACTGTCCGAACTGAAATAACAGATAAAGACTTACGAAGGCACTGGCGATCGCCAGTGCCACTAATCCCACGATAATTCCTCCGACGAAGAGCCAGTCGCTCGTTCGTCCTTCTCGAGCTTCTTCCGCCGAGACAGTCGCTCGCCTTCGTAGCAAATCGAGATTCATCTGGTTCGACTTCCACCACGCATCGACGACGTCGCCGACAACCGGTAATGAACCGACCAGGTAGTCAATCCCGATGTTCAGACCCATCCTGAGCAATGTGATCTTTGGAACTCGGTAGCGAACCGCTGCGGCGAGGATGTAAAACGAAACCAGCGAGGTCGTCGTGTCGCCGAGACCGGGAATGAGTCCGATCAAAGCATCCAGTCCAAAACGCCAGCCAAGCACGGGCACTCGGAACAGATCGTCCATGATCCATCCCAACCGCTCCAGACTTTTATCCAGGTTTGTTGATCGAGGAGCCGAGTTCCGCCGGTGTGCGAGATCGTCAAAATTAAGCGCTTTCATCTAATACGTGTTACCTGCTGCCAAAAAAACTTTCCAACTTTGGCGACTGCGTTGAACGGGTTGTCGCCCGATTTTTGGGGAGTTTGTTTTCCGGAGGCGATGCCCAGCGTTGTTGCCAACTCCTGATCTGGGGGTGCGATGTCTTCGTCGCCTCGCTTCGCGGTTAGCCAGCGGGTAAATGTACGTCCAATCATTCGCCTTTGTTCAACTGGAGCTTCGGCGACGAGCGCGATCCGCAAGTCCTCGAGTTGGGCGATCTCGTAGACATTGGCCTGATAGTAGTTTCGGAGGGCGGAAAACATCTTCTCTTCGCCGAGCGTGCTTTGCAGGTCGACAAACATCAGCGCGCCCTTGGCACTGACGATCGCCGCGTATTGAAACGTGTTGCGGTAGTCGCGCGAGGGACGGTTTGCGTCCATGTCGTCGCCACCAAAAGTCCGGTACAGACGGTAGACACCGCGAACCTGATCGTTCAAAACAGCCGCCGCCTTCTCCTCGCCGTAGGTGCGTTTGTAGTAGAGCAACGACGACCATGACGCGAGTGCTTCGTCGAGCAGAGGCTCACGCGCGGGATCGTTGCCGACGGCTGCGCCCCACCATTGGTGTGCAACGAGATGCGCTACGGTCCATTCAAGACTTTCCTCAACCGACGGACGTTGCTCGCGAATGATCTCCGGAAGATTCCGTACTGCGGGCGAATCGAAGTCGACAAAATACGCGCTCGCGATGACGTTGAGCCCTGAAAACTCAACACTCCCGAGGCCCGCAACCAGCGGTGCTTCCGCGACGCTGATCGTCTTGAACGGCAGTGGTCCAAATAATGACGTGAACACTCGCAGCGCATTTGCCGCGACCACTAACGCGCGTTTACCGACTCGTTCATGCTCGACTAGATAAATCGATCTGACGTTGACGCCGTTGACCTCGGTGTGTTCGCTGCGCAGACCGCGTCCGGCGAGGATCGCGAAGTCGCGCAAGGCTGGGGCGGTGAACGTTTGACCCTTTTCGGTTTTCGTTTCCGTCTCAGTGCCTGAAGTGAACACTTCCACGCCGGCATTCGTCGCAACGTTGACTTCGTAATCCGCAGCTTCGTTGAAGACGAAGTCGCCGACTGAAGGTTCGACTTTGCGTCGCCAGTCGTCGCCGTCGCGCACTGCGAGCACCGGATACGCGGCGCCGAGAAGCATCACGCCGCGACACATAAAGTTGATGTCGCGCGCGCGTCGCGTTTCTCGATCGCTGCGCAGCGCGGCGCTGACTTGTTTGACGACGTGAGTTGTAAGGCTGGTTTCGTCGCGATCGATTTCGGGCACTGAACCTTTGAACTTAATGACGATTTCCGTCGAGGCTTCAGGTGCAACAGACTCGTGCAGGTTTACTCGGAGCGTCGTGCCCTGATCGTCGAGTGAAGAGAAGAGTGGTGTATCGTCTGCGCCGGCGCGCACTTCGAGAATGTCGATTCGCGGTTCATCGGAATCCAACTGTTGGTCGCCGGTCTTGAGGTTTGGATAGAGGTGAAAATAAACGAGCGACGTAGGTTTTTCACCCTGGTTTATCCAACGAATTCTTTCGACCCCGGTGTAAGTGAGCTTATCGAAGTCGATCTTCAGATCGATCTTGTACGAGTGTCGCTCTTGCGCATTAAGAGAGATGCCACACAGAAGCACAAAAAGTGCTCCGAATATTATTGTGTCCCTTTGTGGCCTCATCATTTGATTACAATCGACTGAATCACGTCGCCGCGCACGATTTTATCGACTGTCTCCATTCCCGTTACAACGCGACCAAAGACCGTGTAGCCGCCGTCTAGATGCGGTTGCGGCGCGTGTGTCACAAACCACTGCGAACCACCCGTGTCCTTGCCTGACAGAGCCATTCCCACCGCCGCGCGATCGTAAAGTACCTGGTTGATTTCGCAGCGGATCGTATATCCCGGACCTCCGTTGCCATCCCCACGTGGGTCGCCACCCTGAATCACGAAATTCGCTACCACACGATGAAAGGTGACGTTGCGAAAGTAATCTTTTTGGGCAAGCTGAACGAAGTTATCAACCGTTAGTGGGGCCGCTTCGGGGAGAAGCTCAATAGTAAACGAACCTTTGCTCGTAGTCACGACGGCGCGAACGCTTCTGCCGATTCGCGCGAGTGCGCGTTTGTAGTCGGCGTCTGTGTTCCGCGTTTGCACGGTCCCGACTTCGGAGCTGAAATCACCGGCGCCGTTGGCTTTCAGCAAATCAGCCGCACGCTGGCGAATGAGATAGTCGCCCGATTTGAGACCTGCCTTTATTTGCTCGTTCGCGGCTGCCGTCTTTTGTTTTGCGAGCGCGCCGAGGATTGAGAGAGCGGCATCGGTTGAGGGGTTGTTCGACGCTTCCGGCCATGCAGCGGCAAGCGCGCGAGTGTTTTCTTCAGAAGGAGGAAGATCACCGAGAATACTGGCGGCCGATTCTTTAATCGATACGTCACTTTCTTTGAGTTGTGCCTGTGCGACTGTCGCGAGGTCTTGAGGTTTGAAAGCCGCGAGTGCACGCAGCACGTCCGGGATTGCATATTCAGAATGAACTGCGACGAGCGTGTTTATCGTGAGACCCGAGTTGCGGTAATCGAGCATTGCGCGCAGCAGTGCTTGTGCCTGCGCAGCGACATCAGCTTTGTTCCTGACTGTTTCCGGCAAAGCTGCGATCTCGCCGAGGCCAGCCGCGACACCTGATGCGGCGCGCCAGTCGAGAAGAATTGTTTCCTGAACCTTGCGTCTTGCCTGGTCACCCGTTCCGAAGCTCGCGACGTAAGCAGTTGGAGCGATACGTGCGAATGCGACGTCAACTTCAGGCGCGCTGTGGTTGAAGGCTTCGCTCAGTTTGCGCAGCCAGGTGACGGCCGTCGGATCTTCTTTTTGAGCCAGGAGGCGACCGAGCGTCGTCGAAATCTCGAGCACTTCGTTGTTTTCCGGCGCCAAGCCGTGGGTCGTTATTCGTTGGCTAAGTACGTCGCCGCGTTTCAGCAGTGCGTCAGCGGCTCGTGGATCTTTCAGTGAAGCGAGTGCGCGAATGGCGCTGACTCTGACGCGTGAATCCGGATCGCCGGTTGCGCGCGCCACAAGTGCGTCGAACGATTGTTTATCTTCGGTTATTCCGAGCACGCGTGCGGCGTTCGCGCGAACGTTTGGGTCGATGTCTGCGGCGACTAATCTTCGTAACTCTTCGTTGCCGTCTTTCAATCGCAGACGTGCGAGTGCGTTTGCGGCGTCGGAGCGTACGCGCGGATTTGAATGAGTCAAAAACTTCGCGATAGTTGGACCAGCGTCTGGCGCGCTGGAACGCAGCGCTGCCGTTAAACCGAAGAGGATCGTTTGCGGATCGGCAGTTCCGCGTCGCTGCAATTCGAACTTGAGTGCGTCGACGATCGGGGCGCCGAGCTCACGCTTGCGCGCTTGCTGATCGGCTGGCAGTGCGCCCGCGATTTTGCCGAGCGCTTCGATCGTTCTGGCGCGGAGTTCGCCTGCTGTGCTTGTGTTCTTTAGCGTTGTGACGAGCACGTTTGCGCCCGCTGCGGATTCAATCTCGCCGAGCGCGAACGCTGCCATTGAACGAACGTTTGCGTCCGCGTCCGTTTCAAGGAGGTTTGCCAGAGCGACTACCGCGCCTTCGTTTCCGATTCGTCCAGCAGCGAGTGCCGCGCGCCGGCGTACAGCGGCATTCGGACTCGACAGCAGGTTGCGGAGGTCGTCGTCCCAACGCCGCTCATCTTCTACTTTGGTGATGAGCAAAAGCGTCGCGGGCGGGATCGATTGCCGAGCAGTCCGCTTGACGCGCTTCTGAGCAGAAGCGACCGACGACAGCGCAAGAATACAGACCAGGATCAGGGGCGCAATTTTGTTAGACATGGGACCTGAATCATATCAATCCTGATAAATCCTGTAATCCTGTCAAAACAAAAAGGGGTGGCCACAGAGGACCACCCCTACAAATAAAACCTTCGTTTACGCCCTAGCTCACGACATTCGCCATTGCCGGAACCTCTGTCGCTTTAGCTGCGTCAACTCGCAAAGTTGCCATCTTCGACGTGTCGAGTGGCTTCTCTTCGACTTTCGTTTCTTTGGGTGTCTCTTTTTTGGCCTTGTCGGCTGCCGTCGCCATTTGCATCATCTTGCAAGTGCCTTCAAACATCGCGCCCTGCTCGATGATCAGCGACGGAGTTTGAATGTTGCCGTTCACCTTGGCCGCCCGGCCGAGCTCCAACCGCTGCGTCGCAATGATGTCGCCGTTGATGGTCCCATGAATTACGGCCACTGCGACTTCGATATTTGCGTCAACTTTTCCATTTGCGCCGACGATGAGCGTGCCGCTCGAGGAGCTGACGCGGCCCGACAAGTGGCCGTCTACTCTCATCATGGCCTTAAAATTAGCTTCGCCGGTGACCACAGTACCGCCGCCCACGAAACCGCTAAGCGTCCCTTCTTTGATGTCTTTAGCCAGCGTTTCACTCTCGGTCATTGCGCGTGAGCCGCTGGGTGTCGGGTCGGCTGCCGGTTTGGTATCAACACTTGTTCCCTGGTAGGACTGGTAGGTTTTTGGTGTTGAGTAATCAGGAACCTCCGGTTTGTGGCTGGAGTGATCGTTTTCTTCCTGATCTTTGGCGTTCTTTCCTATCCTGAGCATCATATACCTCCGTTAAATATGGGGGCGCGGAAGTTTAGTCACCGGCCGGGAGCATGAAAGCAACGAAACGACGCGCTTGCCTTTTGTGTGGATTGATCCTAGCACTGGAACGCTAGTACGAATGACGCCGCACAGAAGCGGGCTAACTATGATAGACAAAACGCGCTCCCGGTGTCTAGCTTTGTAACAATTTTATAATTCGTGGCATCCTGAACACAGAATATGAAGACCGAGAGCAGGATCAAAACCAGGTTACTACGCCGAATCGGCGAAGCAATCGCCGATTTCGGCATGATTGAAGACGGCGATCGCGTGATGGTCTGTCTTTCCGGCGGCAAAGATAGTCACACGTTGCTCGACCTTTTGCTCGATATTCGACAGCGCGCGCCCGTGCGCTTCGATGTGCTGGCCGTCAATTTGGACCAAAAACAGCCCGGATTTCCCGCAGAAGTGTTGCCTGCTTACCTCGGCAAGCTCGATGTTCCGTACCGCATCGTCGAGCAGGATACGTATTCCATCGTCAAACGACTCGTTCCCGAAGGCAAAACTTACTGTTCCGTCTGTTCGCGGCTGCGCCGAGGGATTCTTTACAACATCGCCGTCGAGGAAGGTTGCAACAAGATCGCTCTCGGGCACCACGCTGACGACATAATCACGACGCTCTTACTGAATCTGTTTTACGTCGGCTCTTTGAAGTCGATGCCGCCGAAGCTTCGCTCAATTGACGGGCGCAACACGATCATCAGGCCGCTGGCTTACTGCTCCGAACGCGACATCGCTGAATATGCCGCGGAACGCCAATTCCCGATCATTCCGTGCGATCTTTGCGGATCTCAGACCAACCTGAAACGCGTGCGAATCAAGACTCTGATCGCGCAGCTCGAAAAGGAGATTCCTCACATCCGCGCCTCGATGCTGAATGCGCTGGGCAATACTGTTCCCTCGCATCTCCTCGATCACGAACTCTTCGACTTCAAAAAGCTCAGCGCCGCAACCGGAGACGTCGAGGCCGAACTTGATCTCGCGATGGGCCACACGGATACGGATCTTAGTCCAACTCTGGTATCGCTCGGCTGATCCTTTTGTGTCTTTGTTTGTGCCTTTTTGTGGCTTATGAAAGAACTTGATTTCAGCGAGTTTCCGCCGGGCACCGTCACTGAATACACGACGCTGGTCTGTCTCGCGTGTATCTTCGACATCTTCACAAAACAGATCGGCCTCGCACCTCGCTCCGCTTATTCCGAGATCAAACGTTACAGCCCGACTGTCGAAGAGTTGACGTCGCGAAAAGCTGTGCGTCCATTTTTCGATAGCGACGAGAAACATCCGCGATGTCCGTATTGCGACGCGGCGAAACGCTGGCACGCGCGTCTGGACACGTACGCGATCGAAGGCGGTAAGACCACCGACGCGCCGCGCCGAAAGCTCGTGAAGAGCGTTGAAAAGAAGAAGGACCAGTTTGCGACGATCGAGCTGAAATCCGATCGTCGCAGTGCCTTCTTCGATTGGCTCGATACACTACGAATCTCTTTGGACCTCAACGACCCCGCATGGCTGTTGGAAGCAACGAAGGCGTACCTCGAGCGAAAAGAACCAAAGCAGAAATGGACCGAAGTTTTTGACGGATTGCGGACCATCCGCCCGTCGTCGCGTTTGGAAGAGAGTTGGGACCGTGAGGGCGCGCGGCTGTTTCTCACGCCCGCGTTTTACAATGAGAGCTTGTTGGTCCAATACCTCGTGAGCCGCTCGCACGAACATGGCGGGCGCACGCTGGAAGGACGGCTCACGTTGATGGATCTGATCCGCCGCATGCGCAAAGGCGGTTACCTGAGCACGCACAATATCGAAGCCACAGATCAGTTTGAGATCTTCGAGAAGCTCCTCGACGAAGTCGCCGGCTCCGGTCAATTAAAACTCTACTACCTCGTCGACCGCCGTGAGTTCATCGACAAAGTCAAATCCGTCTACGCCAGCTACGCGTGATTAGCAGTTCAAACGCTCGCGATGATAGTGGTGCGTCACTGGTCGACGGCGTCCGATACCGATCGCGTTTCGCGAGATGATCAGTGTCGGCGGCAGTTGCCGGCGTTTGAACTCGTTCGCCGGCGACTCGACGCGATTGAGGATGTCGTAAACAAAAGCAGGCTCGAAACCAGTCGCAACGATCTCTTCCGGCGTCGCCTTCTGCTCGAAGTACAGGCGTAACACGCGGTCGAGTTGGTCGTAAGGCGGAAGCGATTGATCGTCAAACTGTCCGGGCGCGAGTTCAGCAGAAGGGCGCTTGGAGATGATCGACTCTGGGATCAGTTCCTCATTCTTGTTCAAATAATTTGCCAGCGCATAAACCTCGGTCTTCAACACGTCGCCGATCACCGCGAGTCCGCCGTTCGTGTCGCCATACAACGTGCAATAGCCGAGCGCCAGTTCGGACTTGTTTCCGGTTGAAAGCAGCAGTCGACCTTCGGAGTTGGAGATCGTCATCAGGATGTTGCCGCGGAGTCGCGACTGAAGATTTTCTGACGCCGTCGAACGGGCTTCGACTGACGGTGCAGCCAGATTCAACTGCGTGCGCAACACTTCGTAAGCATCGGAGATGGGATGTTCGATCAAAGGCATTCCCAGCCGGCGGCCGAGTTCGACAGAGTCGTCGACACTCGAACGCGACGAATATGGCGACGGCATCATTACGCTCAGAACGTTTTCCGCGCCGATTGCCTGGCACGCCAACGTTGCAACTACCGCTGAATCGATTCCGCCTGACAGTCCGAGCACCGCGCGTTTGAATCCATTCTTGCGCGCATAGTCGCGGATGCCGAGCACGAGTGCCGCATGAATCGTTTCGACGTCGTCACCCGGCAGGCAGCGATCGTCGGCGACGTCGCTATCGAGATCGACAGTGCCGATGAACTCCTCGAACGGCGGCGCTTGAAGGATGATCTTGCCGCGCGCGTCGGAGACGATGCTCGCGCCGTCGAAGATGACGCCGTCGTTTCCGCCGACGAGATTGACGAAGACGATCGGTATCTTCGCCATCATCGCGCGATGCGAGACCATCTTGCAGCGTTGGCCCATCTTGCCTTTGTTGAAAGGCGAAGCGTTGATCGAGACGAGAAGTTGGGCGCCCAGGTCGATCAACTCGTCGGCGGGATCGTGTGTGTAGAGTCGTTCGCGCCAGAATGTTTTGTCGTTCCAGAAGTCTTCACAAACGGCGACGCCGAGTTTCTGATCCGCGAGTGAAAAGAGATGTCTTTCCTGGCCGGGTTGGAAGTAGCGCGGATCGTCGAAGACGTCGTACTCGGGCAAAAGCGTTTTGTCTGCAAAGCCGAGTAGCTCGCGGTTGCGAATCACGGCAGCGGAGTTGTAGAGGCGGCGGCCCGTATTCAAATCTGACGGGCGGACGGTTCCAACAATCGCGGTGATCCCGTTGGTGGCATCGATGATTTTTTTGAGCGGGGCGAGTGCGCAGCGTTGGACGTCGCGGTCGAGAAACCAGTCGAGCGAAGTGTAGCCCTGGATGCAGGTTTCGGGGAACACGATGAGGTCTGAGTGTTCGTGTTTTGCGTGTTCGATTGCGCTGATGATGCGTGTGGTATTGGCTTCGAAGTCGCCGTTAGTGGTATTGATCTGGCCGATGGTAACGCGCATCACGAGAGATCGTGCACGTTTCTTTGACGGATAGCAAACGAACGCGGCTTACGTTATATTCACCTGGCCCGCCCTGCGGAGGGGTCGCATAATGGTAGTGCAGCGGTCTTGAAAACCGCCGGCCGAAAGGCTATGCAGGTTCGAGTCCTGTCCCCTCCGCCACTTCTTTTCAAAGACTTACCGCAGTTCATCAGACCACATTCCATTTGTACCTGTAGCGACTTGGCGCGATCTTGGCGCGCTTTTGGCGCTGGAGCCTTTTGGACGAAACGGCAATGGTTCTTTGTTCAACGAATCAACTGCCGTGCGTAGGTTCTGCGGCATCGCGTGAGTGTAGCGAGAAGTCATCTGCAAGGTGGTATGACCCAGCAATGTCATAATGTCCATCTCGTGCACTCCCTTGGCCCTCAGACGAGTCGCAAACGTGTGCCGCAGATCGTGAAACCGCAAGCCAGAGATCCCCGCCTGCTTACATGCTCCTTCCCACGCGTGCCTGAAGGTTGTCAGCTTCAAACCCGTGCGGGCATAGCTGAAAACATGCTCATCTAACGAGGTATCCTGCTTCAACGATCTGAGTTCCACTTCAACGGGCTTGCTCATCGGAATCCGCCGCGGTTTCCCGGTCTTGGTATGGGCGATATAGATCGTCTTCTGCTCAAAGTCGATGTGCTCCCATCTCAAACCCAGGATTTCTCCTTGTCGCATTCCCGTTTGCAAAGCTACGACGACGATCGGGCGGATGTGAGCGCGTCGTCCGACGAGAACTGCGAAAAGTCGCTTCTCCTCCTCGTCCGTTAGATAACGCTCACGTGCCGGCGCCTCGCGTAGCTTGTGCACCCGCCGCATCGGATTCGTCTCTACCAGTCCATTGTCGTAAGCCATTGAGAACACCTTCGACAGGACTTGTAACTCCCGATTTACCGTTCCAGGCGAGCGGTCCCGTTTGTGTAATGTCTTCGTCTTCAAACGTCCTTGTTTGAATTGCTCAATCAGCATCGGCGTGATGTCGCGAAGCCGCTTACCAGCGAAGAATTCCTTCAACGGTCTTGCACGCTCCTCGTCATCCTGCCAACTCCTCTTCGACGCCTTCGCCCACGGCACAAACACTTCATCAACAAACTCAGTGAAATCTCTCTTGCCGGCGGCGCGATTGTATTTGTCATCGAAGATATCCCGCTTGAGTTTGATTTGCGCTTGTTCTGCTTCTGCCCTGGTCTGCGCTTCGGGGATGGCTTGCTTGACGTAGTATCCTCGTAATCTGAACTCTACGATCCAAGTACCCTTGCCCTTTGGCCCTTCTCCCCTAACGCGCTTTCCGTTGTAACGCTTCCAGACTGCCATTCATTTTCTCCTTTCGAAGAGTGGCAGCCATCTTCAAGTGATCGCCGCCATTCTATCAGGAGCTTGAATCCGGTCGTCGTTTTAACTCGCAAGATGCAGTTTCTTTCGATTCTTTTCAGCTCTGCGAAACGCAGCTTCTTCCTGCGCCCACCTATCGACCTCGTCGCGTTTGAATCTCAATAGGTCACCCATGCATGCGTGAGGCAGAGGATGTTCATTCTCCGCGCGCTTGGCCCACTTCATTATCCCAGCGGTGATCGGCTCACCACTCGCATTAATGAGCTGCCAGTAACGAGCGAGCTGTGCCGCCGTCATCCAGTCGGCAATGGTTCGGGCGAGCTCCTTTCGACATCTCGGTGCGCCTCAACTAACGCGATGATTTCCTTCGACGCGCATTCAAGGACGTCAGTGATTCTTGAATGCAACATTATCGGATGCCCGTCCGATGCTGTGTTCGATGCCTTTCGAGCCCCTTTGACTGCTATACTACTCAGTAGTATATTCACAATGCATGGAGAGAGCAGATGATATTGTCTGGTTTGAATTCGTTGAATCGAAGGTCTTTTCCAAACAAACCGGTGCATTGCCGGCCGAGGTCTTGATTAACATTCAATCCGACCTTGTCCAAAATCCCCAGCGTGGCGATATTGTAAAGGGAACTCATGGCGTTCGGAAGGCACGAGTGGCTGACCCGGCTCGTCGCGAGGCAAGAGCGGTAGCTACCGATATTTGTATCTCTACCTCGAACACGCCGGCAGAATTCATTTGCTATATCTATTCAGCAAAGGTGACCAAGCCGACTTATCACCGGATCAAACGCGCATCGTTGGCGCGCTGAGCCAGCAGATTAGAAGGGAAAGTGAGTCATGAAGACAGGAAAGACTCGGAAGGTGCAGATAAATAAAACGAACTATATGAGTGACGAGGCATTTGCCGATCTCAAGGACGCTATGGAAGGCGCACTTGCCTTTGAGCGTGGCAAGCGCCGCGATTTAAAGGTAACGAGAATTCAAGCTCCGCGTCCGCCTAAGGCAATGTCACCCAAGGATATTGCTCAGATACGACAAAAACTCAATTGCTCTCAGTCGGTATTCGCGATGATGCTGAACATTAGCACCAAAACAGTCCAAGCTTGGGAGCAGGGTTCGAGAGAACCCGGTGACGCAGCGCTTAAGCTGTTAACCATCGCTAAAAAGCATCCTGAGATTTTGCTTGAGGCTTAAGAATCGAGGCGCAAGCATTTATTCAGGACGAGCTGTCAGACGAATGTGAGTGAGAGCATCAATAGTCGGATAAACAATTCAATAGCGATGAAAGATACTCGTCCCGACTATAATCGATGCCCCCTTCCGGCTACTCACCGGCGTTTGGTGGAGGCGCACTTGCTATGGCACCAAGCCCTGTCAAATTATCAAGAGGTGGATCTTTTCCGAGCGAATTTGAACGCAACGATACAAGCACTCCGAAACATTACCTTTACACTTCAGAGTGAGAAGCACATTATTTCGGATTTTGACAACTGGTACGGCGGGTGGCAGGCAAGGTTGGCCTCGGAGCCGGACGCAAAGTGGCTCATAAATGCTCGTAACATAGTTGTCAAAAAGGGAGATCTCGAAATCACCAGCACTGCATTAGTAAAAATTCTGACTTGGAAGGATGAAGTACTAGCAGAATCTCAAGTTCCGCCCGGGGCGGATACGTCGGTAATATTGGATAGCATCCCCTTTCTTGACCTGCTGCAAGGCGCGGAAACACCCATGCCTGACCTAAAAGACGCTGCACTTGAGATCGAGCGTAGATGGAGCGTTGCTGAGCTCAACGGCAAAGAGATACTCGAGACGCTTGCAGGTGTTTATGGTCTATTAGGTGACGTAGTGCTCGATGCGCATGCGCAATTGAACCAACTGGAATGCATACCGATCGATCCATCACATGCTGATTTCAGATCCGCCTATCATTTGACCGGTACACTCGAATGTATGGCAATGGGGCGCGAGGCGAGAACGCAACGAATGAAACTGGCGAGTGGCGAACGCTATGACGTTGTAACCGAGGCAGCAGCTGTTTCTGAGGACGATCTAAAGCAAGCTCCGAAACGCTACAAGCTCGGCGAGGATCATTACCCCTCGGTTTGGCAGAGTAGCGACCCAGTGGTGATTGCAGAAAACATCCTCGCGCGGGCAAAAGAGATCCTGAAGAAGGACAAATACCATTTACGCATTATGTTCATACGCGATGGTTACGGCCATTGGCACCAAACAGTGGTGAATGCCGCGGATCGCACCGAAAAGCACATTCTAATGCGAGTAACAGCGTCATTTGTCGAGAGGGTGGGGGCCGATATGCTCATAGAAGTTTCTGAGTCTTGGATGTTGCCGTCAACAGCATCGCATGAACTGGAGGTTCATGAAATACAGGACGCACCAAGTCGCTTCGAAGTCCTGCAAGTATTGATTGTGACAAGAGAAGGAATTCGACGCACGTATGTTACCCCGTTTGTAAGACAACCTTCTGGTGAAATTGAGTTGAAAGATACGGAGGAATTGGACGCTAAGTCACTACGTTATTTGGCACCAGTTTTCGAAGTGTGGAAACGTCAGTGGACCCGAACTCTTGGTGATGGTCGCCAAATTCGAAAAGTTTGGGAACCAGATTCTCTAGATGCTTGTTTTTGCGGGAGTTCGAAGCGATTTATCGAATGCTGCAAACCGATGATGGATCGGGTTCGCGCCTCAGATTCGATCCAGCAGGATATACAAACTGCTCTCGAGAGCGGAGACACCGCAACCGCTGAGCAACTCGCAAGAGCGTCTCTTGCACAATACGTCATTTGGATAAAGCAACATACAGCGCCAACTCGCACGGTGGCCGAGTCATTACATCGAACTCTAGTCAGTATTGACGTTCTTGCACTACAGGCGCATGTGCACCAGCTAGATAAGACGCTCAAAGCGAACAACCACGCCGATCTATTTATTCCGACACTTGACCGTCTCAGCAAAACCGTCGACGTGCCTGAAATCTCAGTTAGATTGATAGCAATTGTAGCTCAATCACTTGCTGAATCGGGAGATGCTCCAGGGGCTGCAACCAAATTGGAAGCACTAGGCAATCTTTACAAGGTAAATGACGCTATGGCTTTGCAACTCGCAACAGAGCTGATGGATTTGTCGCAAGATGAGGTTTTGAGCCTTCTTCGCCGAGCAATTCAAGTCGCCTACTCTGAGTTTGAGCGACTATCTTCGAGACTGGGGCTAACTAAGCATCTACTCGGTTTCGGCGATACAGAATCAGCCCTTCGAGAGGTAGATTCTACAATCGCGGATGCTAGTGCCAACGCAGCCAACCGATTGATGCTCGCTGAAGCGCTGACTATGAGGTGGGATATAACCGGAGAGGACGAACATTTTTGGGAGGCAAAAACGATCTTGGAGTCGCTTGACCCTCAGCAACATTGGGAGCCACTAGCGAGATTACTAATAGAGCATGGTGATTATGACGGTGCTAATGACGTGCTTCAGAAACCGCTAGAACTCGGTGATATCGTCGCGCATCTGCTGGCTGTTGACGTGCAACTCCGGTTGGGCAAATCCGATTACGCTCGCCAACTCTTTCTTGAGTTGCCCGAGGATAGCATTGACCCCAAGCTTCAGTACCCTTATGGATACACAATGGGATTGGTAGCGTTGGCGGCGGGGGATCCAACCTTGCGAGTTAAAGCCGCTTCGCTTCTGCGTACGGTCCTTCAGAAAACCCCAGCGCTTCAGCATGCCAAGACGCTCTTGGGTGCTTTGGAACAGGACTCACTCCCAAACGAACAAGACGATTAGTGCCCTTTAACTAGCCTCATAATCGGTTGGTTCAAGTTCAAACTGGGTACAATAAAGAAGTTGAAGCCCCCGGCTTTATTAAGCGAGTTTATATGCGGTACCTAGACACGCGCTTGCGCGTGTGCGGCCGACAATCAAAGCTTCATAGAAGAATTGTGCAAACGGAAGTTGGCGCTAAGATGGCGCGCTGATGGAAATGAACCTACCGTTACCTAGATCACTTTGATGGCTGCGCACTCGGTTTATATTGGTAAATCCGTGGAGGTCGGATCAGGTTCAAGCCCACTTTGCGGTCTTGAAAACCGCCGGCCGAAAGGCTATACAGGTTCGAGTCCTGTCCCCTCCGCCATTTCCTTTGCACGACTTACCTGGTCAACAACAAAAACGTCGATTGAAGAGAACCGGACGGGTGTGCCGTCCGATTCCTCCAACCCGCTTGACGACGCAATCTCAATTTTTGCCATGCTGTTTCTTGTAAAAGACGTAGTCAGCGGTATAAGGCACAAACGCCTGATTACCGACGTCCGTTAAAGATGTACAACCGGCCAACGGTGCGAGACCTCCAGTTGTGTTTACCCTCTGAATGAAAGTCGTGTCGGTCAACGTGCGACCACCTGTGGGTCCGGCCTGGGTTCCAACCACATCGAGCAGGAGCCACGCAACTGCATTTTGGTTGACGGTCAGCATGCCATCAGGTTGATGCACTTTGGCCCAGACTGTGCTGCTGTCACGGGCCTGCCACGTCACG
>DATNCH010000040.1:0-8834 GCA_035571655.1 Pyrinomonadaceae bacterium | reverse complement strand
GAACTCCGAATTCGACGTATTTGCGATAGCTCGGCTTGCTGGGCATCTGAGTCAGAGTCTGGCCGGAACCACAACATGTTGGGCCGGTCGCCAAGGCTACTACATGTCAGCAGTGAGGGCAAGAAACGACGCGGGGACGCGGAGACGCGGAGACACGGAGACGCGGAGACACGGAGACGCGGGGACGCGGAGATGGCCCCGTGTCTCCGCGTCTCCGTGTCTCCGCGTCTCCGTGTCACCGCGTCTCCGTGTCTCCGCGTCTCCCTATCTTCCAACGCCTCTTTATGGCAAACTTTGTGAACTTTACATTGGTACCCGTCGTAATCGCCTCAGGACAAGGGTTTGGCCGCCTTTGACGATTTCCGACCACAGGTACCTGGAGATAGATACGGTGGGAGCTGTTAAGGCTTTGGCAACAAACGAAGGAGCCGAATTGGTTCGCAGGTGTCGCGCGGGCGACGGCGCGGCGTGGGAAGAGATTGTTCAGAGTTATTCCCGTCGCATTTATAACCTCGCCTACCGTTTCACCTCGCGTTCCGACACAGCAGAAGATTTGACTCAGGAAGTTTTCGTCAGGGTTTACCGTTCTTTGGATCAATACGACCCCAAGCAGGGCGATCTCCAAAACTGGCTGATGAGGCTGGCTCGCAACCTTATCATCGACGATTACCGGAAGCGCCAACGCACTCCGCACGATAACCTCGCCGATGATCTCGCCGACCACAGCTATCACCTTCACACCAGGTCAAACTCAGTACAAAAAGAGATGGAGCGCCGCGAGCTTGGAGCCCAGGTGCAGGCGGGCATAGACAAGCTTTCACCTGATTTACGTACGTGCGTGATATTGAGAGATATCGAAGAGCTTAGTTACGCCGAGATCGTGGATCTGTTGAAGATTCCGGAAGGCACCGTCAAGTCGAGAATCAACCGGGGGCGTATCGAATTGGCAAAGATTCTCAGGCGGATGAAAGTCGTGGCAATGAGTGAGGCATAGAAACAACGCTCCTTCCGATAGCGGGCAGGCTTAAGGAACGAGCAAGAACAAAAAGCGGCAGGAAGCGAAAAAAACGATGCTTTGTGTGGATTTCGAAAGTCTTTTGACCGACTACATTGAGGGCGTAGTTGGTCCCGAAACTAATCGGCTCATGGCCGAGCACGCGATGAAGTGCCCGGTGTGTCATGAGACTCTTCTGGCGGTTCGAAGCTCAGTTGAGGCTTGCCGAACAGGCACGGTGCCTCCGCCTTCGAGAGAGCTTGAAGCTCGTATTCTGCAAAAGACCATGCCTGACACGGCGATGGGATGCGAGGAATTCGAGGAGTGTCTGACCGATTACCTCGACGGCTTCCTGCCGGCGCATCTGTATCACCGTTGGGAGCGCCATGCGGCGCTCTGCGATCGGTGCACCGAACTTCCAGGCGAAGTCGTGCGGGCGATCGGAGCGTGCTACACGTACATCTCCGAAGAGAAACCGCTGCCCGAAGGTCTGAATGCGCGTATTCTGCAGGCGACCATCGGCACCGTGACTCCTCAGGAGATCAAAGCTCCCTGGACGTCGCGCGCCGCGTCTCGGTTCCGTTCGTGGCTGGACCCGATCATCTCGCCGCAACTGGCGACTGTCGCCACGATGATTCTCGCGGCGACTGTTGTGCTTACGAATACAGTTTCGGCCGACGGATCGATCAGCGGGGTGTATGCAGCGGGTTTGCAACTCGCGGAGAAAACAGGCGCACGGTCCAAGTCAATTGCTGAATATCCGGTTATGCAACTGGAAACACAGAAACCAGCACCGCCCGCGCCGAAGGATCAACAGCAGAAGGACTCCTCCGGCACGAAGCGTGACGGCGACGGCCAGAATAAAAGGTAGGAGATAGGTTTTAAGAAATGATGTACTGTGGGTACCATGCTAAGAATCCGGCGGTCGTTCAGTGCAATCAGTGTGCGCGCTGGTTGTGTCCTGCCTGCGATCATCGCGTGCGTGGATTCCCGTTCTGCCAGGACTGCATCGTCGCTGGAGTTGAACTGCTGCGGCATCATTCGAACGCAAGTCCCACCAGCATCATTCGACGAAAGAGTTCGCCGTTCATCGCGACGCTGCTTTCGTTTGTTCCCGGACTAGGTGCGGCGTACAACGGACAAACTTCGAAAGCCATAGTACACTTCGCAATTTTCGCGAGCTTCTTTCAGATGGCGGTGTTGACGCAGGGCGTTCCGTTCTTCCTGCTTGGAGTGTTTGCGACGTGGTTGTTTGCTGCGGTTGATGCGTGCAGAACGGCGCAGTTGATGCGCTCCGGATTGGCGCCGGACACTGAAGACGATGTGATTACGCGACGTCTTTACGGCAATCCGCTTGCATGGGGAACGACGCTGGTTATTATCGGAACGCTCTTCCTGCTTCACACGTTGTTGCGGGTCACGCTGCCGATCAAGGAATTGCTTCCGGTGGCATTGGTAGCGCTTGGTGCTTACATGCTGTTTGATTACGTTCGTCGCGGCAAGGGCTCGGATCGGATTGTTCGATTCGATGCTCGACGACCGCCACCGTCAGTGGTGGCGACGACGAGGCCGGCAGACACGGCGGCGTTTCGCACTGGTGAGACGACGCAGCTCGGGCGCCGGGACGTGACACCGCTGCCGTTTGAGCGGAGATCTTAGGTCAGACTTTTCTTACGGGGTTCAATTTTATGGTATGCGCTCTTAAAACAGCCGGTGGCCTCGGAGCCATCATCGCGTTGATTCTGCTCATTGTGGCTCTGCTCAAGCAATTGATTGGGCTCGTCAGTTTTCTTTTGTTCTTCGTGAAGATCGCGATCGTCGTGATCTTCGTGGCAGTGTTGGCAATGATTGTGCTTGCAATCTTCCGCGACCGTTCGCGCAAGCGGCGCGAGACGGAGATCTAAACACTTCGGACACCATAGGTCCTATAAGTCCTATAGGACCTATTCTTCTCTTTTCCCTGCGCCTTTCTTATATTCTTCCTCCAAAGTTGCAACAGTTTAGCGCCATGTGATAGGGTCTGGGGCCTTGCAGAACCGGCCGGATGGGTTTCACCCCGGAGGGACCTTGGGGTTTTAATCCGTTCGCTGCAAATCTTACGTAGGTAATAAAACTACAACTTTCCCCGTTTCGCGCAAATCGCCCTTTGGCGAGTTGTGCCTTTCGGTTGTTGCGCACCCGTCTGTTTGCGCAATAACAGGAGCACTATTCAATGGCCAGAGAAGAACGATTCTACGCCTTTATCATTGCCCACACTTCGCGTTCACGCGCTCGAGTCCAAAGAATCCGAATCGAAAAACGATCAGTCAGTATTTTCTGCGCAATTCTCCTATTGCTCGCCGTCGGATTGTTTTATGGACTCTATGGACTGACTCAGCACGCCGCTCATCTGCGTACCGAATTCGAAAATCAACGTTTGCGTGCGGAAAACGAGCGCCAGCGACAGGAACTGGAAAAACTCAATAACCGCGTCGAGAAGGTCGAAGATACTTCCCGCAAACTCGCTGAGAAGTCGGGCGTCGTAGAAACCACTCCCAGCTTGTCCGGAACCGGCGGTCCGGCCCTACCCCTGGATGAGATGGCACTCGACACAGTGGCAGCCAAAATGGGCCGTCTGGAAGAGGATATGAAGGCTTACGAAGCCATTCTGCGCCTACGCGGATACACGCCAACCGCCTGGCCTGTCGACGGGAAACTCGAGGCGGGGTTTGGCGGGCGCCGAAATCCGTTTGGCGGTAGTGGCTGGGAATTCCACTCGGGACAGGACATCGAGGCCGCGTGGGGAACTCCCGTGGTCGCAGGCGCGAGCGGCAAAGTCACGTTCGTCGGTTGGCAAAACGGTTATGGACAACTCGTCGTAGTGGACCATGGCGGGGGCCTCACGACGCGTTACGGCCACCTCTCGGAGATCGACGTCGAACTCGGTCAGACCGTCAAGCGCGCCGAATTACTGGGCAAAGTGGGCTCCACCGGCCGTTCCACTGGACCACATCTTCACTACGAGGTTCGCATAAACGATCAGCCGGTGAATCCACGACCGTACCTGCTTCTGAACACCAACTAGAGGGCGTTGAGGGGGTTCGAACTGGGGAGATAAAACAGGCGGGCTGTTTAACCTAAGCTTTTACTTTAACTTACGCTTGAAAAATCCAAACTTTCTTGCTTGACAGGTTTGACACATTTGGCTTAGTATGCGCCGTCGTTTTAATGCAGGGTAGTAGTCCAGACCTTGCATTCCCGAACCAAAAGCTTTACGTCAATGAGTTTTGTTAGTTTTGCCCCCGTAAGTCTGTGCATGCTGAAATAGCGCTCCCCGCGCTTTTCATCATGCATTTTTTGTTGGTTGTGTGTTTCCGTCGAGCGCCACTTCAAGGTGCGACCCGGCTCACAAGCATTAACCTAGATGTGAAAGCCTTCCCCGGCTTCACGTCCGTTTTACCGAATCGTTAGGAGGATTCGTTGTTATGTCTAGAATAACCGGTAAGGTCAAGTGGTTTAACAATTCGAAGGGTTATGGTTTTATCGAGCAGCCAGGCTCTTCGGACATCTTTGTTCACTATAGCGCTATCCAGGGCGATGGCTTCAAGACGCTTGAAGAGGGTCAGGAAGTCGAGTTTGAGGTTACACAAGGCCCAAAGGGACCTCAGGCTGAAAAGGTTACGAAGATGTAGTGTCTCCCCGGCTTGCCTTCGCAAAGCCACTGACTTGCTTCCGGTCACGGGTCCGGTAAGCTCACACAATAATAAAGGCGACCATGTGGTCGCCTTTGTTTTTTGCCTCCTGGTAGCACGTTCAGTCTTCTGCTCGAGCCTTGAAGCTCACGTGCCCGCCCTCGACCGCAACTGAAAATCGCACGCTATCGCATCCGCCTTGCTCCTTCAGTGCATCCGCTTTCGACGCGATCAAGCGATGAAACTTGGGAAACGAAAGATTCTCGGTCGGTTCACCACAACGACGCTTCGCCTCGAGCAGAGATGTGTACAGGTTCTTGACCACCTCGATTTCCCGGTGTGCATCGAGGCAGACGAAAGAAACCGCTTCGATTGGCTGAGTGTTCGTTTCACTCTTCACCTGCGCACGCGCAGCGGATACCTGATCGCGACCTTCTTCACGACCCTGCATCGTGCGACGCCAGAGATCGCGAAATGCGTTGTAGCGAGCAGCCAGGGAGTTGTAGCGATACCTTTGTGCGTAGGTCAGCGTGCGATCGTCGCCGAGACGTTTGAGCAGGGTTTCCACACGGCCTTTTGTGTCGTAAGGCGCGCGCTTGGCACCGCCATTGAAGAAAATATCAAACTCGATTCTTACGCGCCGGATGTCGTCTTCCAGGCGCGTGAGTTGTTCGTCAGGTGTCGGTTGATTCTCACCGACAGCGTATTTGTTCTTTGCCTGTGCCTGCTGTTTCGATCTGAGCAGTCTGTTATCGCGAATTGCCACGGATCGAGTCTAGGAGGTCGAAAAGCAATGTGTCAATACTTGTTTAACAGGATTTTCAAGATTTTATTAGGAATTACAGGATTCAGAGCTAATCCTGTAAAATCCTGTAAATCCTGTCATGGCAAAAACTGAAAAAACAACGCGCCCTAATCTGCGTCATGTGCCGTCAGTGGACCAACTGCTTCGTACTGACGCCGCGCGGGAACTGCGCGAGTTGGTGGGTATTCGCAGGCTGACAAACATCGCGCGTTCCGTCACCGCAGAGATCCGATCGCTGGTCCGGAGTAATTCGTTTACGACGGCTAACGGTGACTACGCTGCGGGCCTGCTCGCTGAAGCGGTCAGGCGGATGCAGATAAGCGCTCGTTCCGAAGGCGACGCGGGAATCAGAAGTGTAGTCAATGCGACTGGCGTACTCCTGCACACAAATCTCGGGCGCGCGCCGTTGTCGGAAGCAGCGCGGGCGGCGATCGATGAAGCTGCTCGTTACTGCACCGTTGAATACGACGTTGAGAGTGGTGCGAGAGGCGGTCGCGGCGCGAGAGTAGAGTCGCTGTTAAAAGACCTGACCGGAGCTGAGGATGCTCTCGTCGTTAACAACTGTGCGGCTGCGGCGCTGTTGATTTTGACGGTGCTCGCAGGGGATGGTGAGACGATCGTTTCGCGAGGTGAGCTCGTGGAGATCGGCGGCGACTTTCGTGTGCCGGAGGTGATGGCGAGTTCGGGTACGCGGATGATCGAAGTTGGCACAACGAATCGCACGCATTTGGAAGATTATCGAAATGCGATCAATGCCGGCACACGTCTGATCATGCGTGTGCATCCCTCGAATTACCGCATCGTCGGTTTTGCGGGTTCACCGGGTGTTGCGGAGCTCGCGTCGCTCGCGCACGAAGCGGGACTTCCGCTGTACGAAGATGCAGGATCCGGACAACTGAATGATCTGCGGAAGTACGGAGTGATTGACGAGCCGATTGTGCGCGAGATTGTGGAGAGCGGCGCTGATGTCGTGTCGTTTAGTGGTGACAAACTGCTCGGATCTGCGCAGGCTGGTTTGATCGTGGGTAGGCGCGCGATTGTGTCTCGACTGCGAAAACACCCGCTCTACCGTGCACTACGCAGCGACAAGCTCAGGCTCGCTGCGCTGGAGGCTACGCTTGTTTCTCACCAAAGAGACGTGGCGGAGGGCGAGGTGCCGGTGGTTCAGATGCTGGCCGTGACTGGCGAGGAACTGGAGCAGCGCGCCCGTAGCCTCATCGAAAGAATTCCGCAAACAGGCGTTGTGCTGGAGCTATTGGCCGGCGAGTCGGCGGTTGGAGGTGGGGCGGGTCCGACCTCAAATTTGCCGACGATGCTCATCGCCGTCAGTCATCCGAACAGAACAGCCCAGGAGATCGAACGCCAGCTTCGAACTGCCTCACCGCCCATCATCGCCCGCATCTCTGAAGGCAAAGTGCTGCTGGATCTGCGAACCGTCTTCGCGGACCAGTTGGAAGCGTTGTGCGCGGCCTTGAAGCTCTTTTGAGTATTTCTCTGCGGTTCTCTGCGTATCTCTGCGTCCTCTGCGTTAGAGCTGCTGATTGAACGCAGAGAACGCAGAGATACGCAGAGGGACGCAGAGAAAACGTGAAGATTTCGTAGATTTAACAGTGCTTGGCATTGTATAATCCTCGCCGGCTTTGGTGAGTCCTTCCGCAACGAGCTGACCCTTTCTCTCCGCTTTGATCCGAACAAGAACCCTAACTTCTTATCTCACTGCAACTGGTCTCGGTTTCGTGGCTGGCGTCTTAGGTCATTTCTGCTGGCGGGTGGGTCTGCTTCCTGACCCGTCCACTGGCTCTGCTCCCGATGTGCCGGTTGCGGGCGCAGTTCTACTTGGATATTCCCTCGCGCTCAGTATCACCGTCAATCGACTGGGCCTGCGCAACTGTTGGCGCTACCTCGCCGGCAGCGTCGTACTTTTAGCTGCCGCGTGGATTGTTGGATCCCAATTCTTCGGCGTCGATCTTTTGCTCCTGCCGCTGCTCCTGGCCGGCAGCTTGTCGCTGCTGTTCACTCAGGTGAACCGGCTTTGGTCTATCGACCGTCAGTTCGCCAAAACATTACTCAACTCTCCCGTCACAAATGCCGATTCGATCGTCGCCGCGAACGAACGTCTCGCGAGCGGTCTAAAACTCCTCAACACAGTGCTGCCACTGAACGAGGCCGTCGTCTTCCAGTGCGCCGAGTCAAACACTCTCGAACCTGTAGTCCGCTTCAAGAGCCCGGCTCCCAATCCACAGGATCCTCGCCGCAACGCCGTCTGGCGTGAGGGCGTCACGCTGTGCCAACGCGCCGCGTCCACCGGAAAGCTCATGAGCGAAACAACCGGAGACACAGCGACCGTCGCGGTGCCGTTGCTTCACGAAGGCGAGACTGCCGGCGTGCTGCTGATTCGACCCGGCTCGGAGTTCTCCGACGACGACATACCTTTGCTGGAAGCTGTCGGTTCACAGTTCGCCCGCAACCTCAAGCGAGAAAGCTTCTCCAACAACCCCGCGCGCACGCAATCTCTCAGCTACTTCTCGCAAACCGGAAACAAGCGCAAGCTCGACGCTCTAAACGTCCTGAAAGCATTGACCGTCGAACAGCGATGTGAAGCGAGCACTCTCGCGCACATCGACGATGGCGTAGCGATAGCGTACCTCGACGGGACACTTGCGCTCGTGAATCCAGGCGTCTTGCGTTTTGCCGGATTGACTCCTGCTCAAGCTGTCAAACTCGATCTCTTTGATCTACTGAACAAGTTCCGGACTGACGTCTTCGACGAACCAGAGATCGCCGTGCGACGAGTGTTGCAGACGGGCGTCGCCTATGAAGGCGAGCTCAACTTCGAGCAGAAGGAACAGATTCTCAGCCTTCGCATCTCGCTGCTTCGCGATCGTGAAGAGCCGATAGGCATCGCTGTTTACGTCAAAGACCTGACCTCGACGAAGGAATATGAAAAGCTGAAGAGCGACATGATCTCGCTCATGTCTCACGAGCTTCGCACACCGCTCACGAGTATCAACGGTTTCGCAGAATTGTTGACCGCGGATGCAACGGTTCCTCCGCAGGCGCGCGAGTTTGTTTCGATCATAGCGAACGAGTCGCAACGTATGTCGCGGATGATCAATACGTTTCTCTCCGTGACGCAGTTGGAACGTAAAGACAAGCAGGAAGTCTTGAAGATTCCACTGCGGCTCGACGAGGTGGTGCGCGAAACGATCGCCTCATTAACGCCGGTTGCAAAGAAGAAACGCATTCGCTTGATCGAGCAACCCGCGCATCGTATTCCTCCGGTCGCCGCAGACCGAAGTCTCATCACGCAGGCGGTGAAAAACCTCCTCAACAACGCGATCAAATACAGTCCGGAGCGAACCAC
>DATNCH010000039.1:0-17867 GCA_035571655.1 Pyrinomonadaceae bacterium | reverse complement strand
GTCGATACAGGCGCGCGGCTTGGTCTGGGCGCGCTGACGCTGTACGCGTTCTCAACCGAGAACTGGAAGCGCCCGCGCTATGAAGTCGATGCGCTGATGCGCATGCTGCGTCGTTATCTTCGTATCGAACTCGACGAGATCGATCGGCAGGGCATCAGGTTTCAGGCTATCGGCCGCATCGGTGCTTTGGCTGAAAACGTACGAGAAGAGATCCAGCGCGCGACCGAACAAACGGCGCGCAACAAGGGCATGGTCCTGAGCGTGGCGCTCAACTACGGCGGACGAGCAGAGATCGTCGACGCCGCACGTGCGGCAGTCAGGCGACTAGTCGACGAAGGCAGCCGGCCCGATGAACTGACTGACGAACGCATCGCCAGCGAGCTCTACACAAGGAACCTGCCCGAACTCGATCTGCTGGTGCGCACGAGTGGTGAGCTGAGAATCTCAAACTTTCTTCTCTGGCAGAGTGCGTACAGCGAAATCTACGTCACCGAAACTCTATGGCCCGACTTCCGCCGCGTTCACCTGCTCGAAGCCATAGTCGACTACCAAGGCCGCGATCGACGTTTTGGAGGTTTGAAGTTGGTCGTGAGTAAAAAATAGCCACAAAAAGGCACAAAATGATGCCACAAAAAGGCACAAAGAGGACAAATCAGGCCCTGAATATTTTTGTGCCTTTGTGTACATGCCTTAAATGAAACGAATCCTAACCGCCGTTGTAGTTCTACCTTTCCTGATCGCTTCAATTCTCATCGATTCTTTATGGTGGGTGTTTGTCTTGCTCGCGGTGGCCGCGATGGTCTTGGGGTTGTGGGAGTTTTACCTGCTTGCGAAACGACTGCAACTAAAACCCGATTCCACGGCCGGCTACATCGCTGGAGCGGCACTCGTAACAATCTCACTTTATAACGATCCAGCAGCAATCCTGCTGGTCCAGTTCGTGATCATCGCACTCATCATCGGCACGCTGATCGCCGCAACACTCCGTGGCGCGCCATTCGACAAGATGATCGCCTCGACGGGCGCGACAATCCTCGGCGTGTTGTACGTCGCATTCTTAGGCAGTCATTTGATTTCGATCCGCACAGGTTTTAATCCAGCACTGTCAAGACACCTGCTCTCTTTCTTCTTCCTCGTGCTCATGGGTGCAGACACCGGCGCGTACTACATCGGGCGTGCTTTCGGAAAGCGCAAACTCGCGCCTTCGATCAGTCCCGGCAAGACGTGGGAAGGCGGCGTCGGTGGCTTGTTAGCAGCCCTGGCGATGGCTGCGCTCGCGCATTTCTGGTTCTTCCGTGAACTACCGCTGAAGTACATCCTTCCTCTCGCGGCAGTGATGACGGTTGTCGGAGTACTCGGCGACCTCGCCGAAAGCGCACTCAAGCGTGGCGCCGGTGCGAAGGACGCCGCAAACATTCTGCCCGGTCATGGCGGCATACTCGACAGACTCGATAGCTTGCTCTTCAACGCGCCACTCATCTACTATTTTGCACGCTTCTACTTCCCAAGCTGATCGGCTCTTATGACCACGAAGAAGATCATTTTGGTGATTACCGGAGTGGTCGCTGTGCTTGGTTTGCTCGTAGCTGTCTTCGTTGGCGGAATCGTCGGCTTTGCAATGTATTCTTTTGGAAAGAGCGCGGCGGCAGCAAGGGCGAAAGATTTTCTGAGCAAGAGCGAGAAGCTGAAGCAGGAGACCGGCGAAATCAAAGACTTTGGGAGATTTGTTAGCGGAAGCGGCTGGCCGCGAGACGGTAACAGTGAGGCAATATTGAAAATAAAGGTGATAGGTGAGAAAAAGACGGTCAATGTCACCGTCTACCTCTCACTAGTTCAAGGCGGCGACTGGCGTGTAAATTCGGCCTCATACGTGAACGCGCAAGGCCAAACCATCAATCTACTTGACCCCTATGATTCCAAATTGCTCATCCCCCGCTTGATTGCATGAGTGAGTCATCAAACCAAACCGCCGGCGTTGCAATACTCGGCTCAACCGGGTCCATCGGGTGCAATAGTCTTCGCGTGATCGAGTCGTTGACGACGACACGCATGCGCATCGTAGCGCTTGCCGCAGGCACAAACGTCGAACGATTGGCGGACCAGATCGCGGCACACCTGCCCGAATTAGTGTCAGTAGACACGGAAGCTGCCGCACAGGATCTGCGCGCGATGTTGTTCGCACGGGATATCGATCTCCCGCGCATCGTCACGGGAGAAGCAGGACTGGTTGAAGTCGCCACTCACAAAGACGCCGATTGCGTCATCTCGGCGACAGTCGGCGCCGTCGGTTTTTTACCGACACTCAAAGCACTCGAGATGGGCAAGCGCGTCGCGTTGGCCAACAAGGAAACGCTCGTCATGGCGGGCGAGTTGATGACGCAGGCGGCGAAGAAATCGGGCGCCGAGTTGTTACCCGTCGACTCCGAACACAACGCACTGCATCAGTGTTTGCGAGGTGAACGACGCGAAGAGGTGCGCAGGATCATTTTGACCGCCTCGGGAGGACCATTCCGCACGAAGAACAAAGCCGAAATGAAGCTGGCGAGCGTGTCGGAAGCGATGCGGCACCCGACGTGGAACATGGGTGCGAAGATCACGATCGATTCGGCGACGTTGATGAACAAAGGGCTCGAGGTGATCGAAGCTCATTGGCTCTTCGGATTCGGACCCGAAGAGATCGACATCGTCGTCCATCCGGAATCAGTGGTTCATTCGATGATCGAAATGGTCGACGGCTCCGTGATCGCGCAAATGGGGGTGACGGACATGCGTCATGCGATCCAGTATGCACTCACGTATCCCGAGCGACACTCGTGCCAATTGCCGCCGTTGGATCTGACGGCGGTTTCGGGTCTTCATTTTGAGAAGCCTGACCACGATCGATTTCCGTGTATACAGCTCGCGTATCGCGCGTTGTCTGAAGGCGGGACGCTGCCGGCAGCGATGAACGCTGCAAACGAGGAGGCGGTCAGCGCGTTTATCGGCGGGCGAATCTGTTTGACGGAAATTCCTCAGGTTATCGAAACGGTCATGAACGCTCATTCAAATCAGCCCGCAAAAGACATTCAAACCATCCTCGAAGCCGACCACCAGGCGCGCCTGGCGGCCGTTGCGGCTATTGGGAATTAAGCCGCAGATCTGCGGCTAAAAAAGTCGAATTGTTTGACGTTATCGTAACCGGACCGTAAACTCGCTTGTGCAACCTGACTCGGAATCGTCGAGTCTAAACGTGATTGTTTGAATAGAACTTTAAGAAAAGGCACTGAATGGAATCCCTAATCGTTCCACTGGCTTTCATATTTATCCTCGGCTCGGCTGTCGTCCTGCACGAGTTCGGCCATTTTATCGTCGCCAAGCTTTTTAGGATTCGCGTTGAGACCTTTTCGGTCGGTTTTGGTCCTCGTTTGTTTGGCAAAAAGTGGGGACACACGGATTACCGTGTGTCATTAATTCCTCTGGGGGGTTACGTAAAGCTCGGTGGCGACGACTCAAACGCGCCGCTCGAGGGCGTTAGCTCGCAGGACATTCCGCCCGAAGAGATGTTCAACCTGCGTCCGCGGTGGCAGCGCGTGCTTGTGGCCCTTGCCGGACCGATTATGAATATCCTTACCGCGCTGGCTATCCCTTTTGCAGGTGCGATGATGTACGGAGTTCCCGCGACTCCGTCGCCCGTTGTTTATTACATTCAACGCGATGGCGCGGCGTATAAAGCCGGGCTGCAACAGGGTGACCGAATCGTTTCCTTCAACGGCACGGAGCATCCGAGCTGGGAAAGCATCAGTGGTGATGCTTTGCTCTCGCCAGACCGACCGTTGCCCATCGTCGTGAATCGAAACGGATCGGAAATTCCGCTGACGATTACGCCCACGGCTCGAACTGAAAATGGTGAAACTGCCGGCTTCCTGGATTTCATTCCCGATTACGGTGGATTACCCGTCGTCGTAGCAGACGTAATGCCTGGTTCGCCGGCCGCTGCTGCTGGTTTGAAAGAGAACGATCGTTTTGTCTCCATCGGCGGTGAAGAGGTAAAAAGCTCAGCGCAGGTTACTGAGTACGTTCGGAATCATGATGGGCAAAAGATTCCGATCACGGTCGAGCGCAACGGCGCCCAGACGCAACTGATGACTGATGAGCGTCGTATACAAGGCAGGTTGGGATTCAGTGTCACTGAACTGTATCCACTGCATCAAGCGGGTGTCAGATCCGCAGCGAAGTATGCGTACGATTCAAACATTCAGATCCTGCGTCTTACCGGCAAAGCGCTGTGGCAGGTCTTCACTGGAGAAAGATCAGTTCGAAACACCCTGTCAGGTCCGATCGGGATCTACAAGGCTGCACAAAAGTCAGTTGAGCGACTCGGCTGGGACGGAGTTTTTGGGATGCTCGGTTTCCTGAGCTTGAATCTCGGTATTTTTAACCTTCTGCCAATACCAGTGCTCGACGGCGGCGCAATCTTCCTCCTCTTGATCGAAGGTCTGCTTGCGCTCGTCGGCCTGTCAATCTCGGCCGCCGTTCGCGACCGCATTCAGCAGGTCGGATTCGTGATGGTGTTGCTGTTGATGGTTTTTGTAATCAGCAACGATCTGATCAAGTTGATTGGAGGAAATCGCGAGCAGGAGAATCCGCCGGCCGCTGCCTCCCCCGCAAAATAGTTCGCATGCGCAAGTCGCGACCAGTTCAAGTCAAACACATTCAAATCGGTGGTGGCGCGCCCGTCGCGATCCAGTCCATGACGAAGACTGACACTGCCGACGTCGGCGCCACCGTGGCCCAGATCGAGGAGATGGTGCGCGCGGGTTGCGAGATCGTGCGCCTCGCCGTGCCCGACAACGACGCCGCTGTCGCTTTGAAAGAGATTCGGAAACGCGTACCTGACGTCCCGATCGTCGCCGACATTCATTTCCACTACAAACTCGCGTTGATGGCGCTCGAAGCGGGCATCGACAAGCTGCGACTCAATCCGGGCAACATCGGCGCTCACGAACGCGTTCGTCAGGTGGTGCGTGCAGCGCAAGCGCAGAAGGTGCCGATCCGTATCGGCGTCAACGGAGGTTCGCTCGAGAAAGATCTACTCAAGAAGTATGGAACCGCGACGCCGGAAGCGATGGTTGAGTCAGCGTTGCGACACATCCAGATCCTCGAAGACCTGGACTTCACTGACATCATCATCTCGTTGAAAGCCTCGGATGTGCACCGCACGGTTGCAGCGTATCGCTTGCTCGCGGAGAAGGTTGATTACCCGTTCCATCTCGGGGTGACGGAAGCCGGCACGTCGTTCAGCGGCACGGTGAAGTCGTCGATCGGACTTGGGATTCTGCTGCACGAGGGCATCGGCGATACGATTCGAGTCTCGCTCGCAGCGGAGCCACAGGAAGAAGTTCGCGTGGCGTGGGAGATTGTGAAGTCGCTGGGACTGCGAACACGTGGAGTTACGGTGGTTGCTTGTCCGACCTGCGGCCGGCTCGATGTGGATAACTTTGTCGGGATTGTGACCGAGATAGAGCGACGCCTTGCGCACATTGAAGAACCGCTACACCTCTCGATCATGGGCTGCGCGGTGAATGGTCCAGGCGAAGCTCACGATTCGCAACTGGGAATTACGTTTGGTCGCGGCGTTGGGATGATCTTCAAGGATGGCGTGCCGATGCGCAAAGTCGCGGGCGAGGATATTGTCGAAGCGTTCGTGATGGAGACCGAAAAGCTGCTCGCAGAAGGCGGTGCAGCCAAACCTACCGAACCGGAACTGGTTTCGATCACCAAGTGAGACAGGATTTACAAGATGTTTCATGATTTGCAAGATTCAATCCTGAAAAATCTTGTAAATCCTGTCTAACGGACTTTCGGTCTCTTCGTCGCCGCGACATCTCCCGCCATCACCAGAAACAACGCATCAGTCGTCACTTTCCGATTCACGTTCACGATCAGTTGTTCGCGCAGGTCTTCGATCTGAAGTATCCAATCGCCGGCGCGACTCGAGTCGAGGTTCTTACTGATCTCTTTTAACTCCGCCGCCAGATCCTCATTTACCAATTGCGACGGCTCGACACCCAGCGACAACATCCACGCATCACGAATCAGCGTCTCGAGCACGTCGAGTCTCTGCTCGAACTCGTCTCTGTACTCCGCTTCGTTCAGTTGTTCCGCCGACCGTAAAAGCTGTGTGCGATCATTACTGACAACCAAAGCATTCAGTACTTTGAGCATCGCCTTTCGCTGCGACGTAAACGTCACGAGGTCACCCGACAACGCGCGACCGATGCTCCCGCCTGCCGCTCGAGCGCGTAGTCGCGCGGTCTTGCTGTCGACAAGATTGTTGTTGATCAAATGACTTTCAATCTCAGCGGGTGTCAGAGGTGAGAACCGGATCATCTGGCAGCGCGACAAGATCGTCGGCAGCAGCATCGCGGGACGTGCCGTTATCAAGATGAGGTGTGACGTCTTTGGAGGCTCTTCTAAAACCTTCAGCAGCGCGTTTGCTGAGGCGTCGTTCAGCTTGTCTGCCTCGTCGATCAAGAACACGCGCGCCTTGCCTTCGAATGGCCTGAAGTTCGCTTCCTTTTCAATCTGCCGCATCTGCTCGACGCGCAACACGCGCTTCGGCGCGACCACGAGCCCAACGTCCGGATGGTCCGTCCAAATGATCTGCGTCCACTCGTCGGCGTCGGCGCGTTGCGGATAATTCAACGTCGCGATCCGCACGCATGACGGGCAGACGCCACACGCCTCATGGTCCTTTGGAGTGCGGCAGTTCAACGCGCGCGCGACTTCGAGCGCAAACAGTTTCTTGCCGACGCCTTCTTCACCTGCAAACAGCAGAGCACCGGGAAGCCGGTCGTTCACCAGCATTCGCTTCAAAACTGCTTTGACTCGTGCGTTTCCAGTAAGCTGATCAAACATAATTCATCGCGAGATGTCCGCGGCTTTGGAGATAGGGAATGATGATCTCTTTCACGCGTGCATGAGTGCCTTCGACTGGTCCACTGGTGTCGATGAGTTTTACTCGCTCCGGTTCTGCGAGCGCGATCTGCAAGTACGCATCGCGCACGCGTGTGTGAAAGTCTGCGTGCTCGATATCGAGCCGATCGCGCGTCGCAGTCCTGTTGGTCGAACGACGTGTCGTGCGGTACGTCGATTCAGTGATCGAGACGTCGAACAGCAAGGTCAAATCAGGCTTTAGTCCTTCCGTGGCGAGCTGAACGATCTGCGCGATCAGTTCTGGCGAGAAGCCGCGTCCCGCGCCCTGGTAAGCAACGGTCGCATCCGCATAACGATCCGAAATCACGACTCTGTCCGCTGCGAGTGCGGGACGAACCACTCGACGCACGTGCTGCGCGCGGTCGGCAGCAAATACAAGCAGCTCAGTCAAGGGATCGACCTCTTCCATCGCGTCGAGCAAGGCTGCTCGCAATCGCAGACCGATACCAGTCCCGCCGGGTTCGCGAGTCAGCACGGCATCGCAACCATTGGCCTTCAGGAAGTTGCCCAGCAAACGCAACTGAGTTGACTTCCCACTGCCGTCGATACCCTCGAAGGTAATGAAAGTTCCAGGCACGAGTCCTCTTTGTCTAGTGAAATGCTCGCGAGAGTTTAATCGAATGTCACGCCTCAGGCGAGTTGGCATCCTGGCTGCGGACGTCGCGCGGGGTAGTTTCGGCGGTGGGTTGTGAATGAAGCTCGCCGGTGGCGCGTCTCGATTGAGAGATGGTCGAGATGGCGTGTTTGAAGATCAGTTGTTCCTGGGCACCGGACTCTAGCAGGACCGAAAACTTGTCGAAACTGCGGATGCGGCCGGTCAGTTTAGCGCCATTCAAAAGGTAGACGATGACCGGCGTTTTCTCACGGCGCACCGTATTGAGAAATGCGTCCTGAATGTTTTGTGGTGCCTGTTTGCCGTCCGACATGCTGAAACCCGGGGGTGGAATTTTAGATCGCGCGGTTGCAATGAGATTACAACACCGATCTTTGCCTGACAAGAGATAGCGGGAGATGTGAGAGAAACATGATTATTTGGACCGCGGAGCAGCGGCGATGGATTCCAGAACCGATCGCAAAATGCGGTTTTCCTCACCAAAACCGTGAAACCACTCGACATCGGCTTCATGGCGAAACCATGTCAATTGGCGTTTCGCGTAGTGGCGCACATCGAGCCTGGTCTGTTCGATGGCGCTGTCGAGGTCGCGCAGGCCCTGAAGATACTCGACGACGCGGCGGTAGCCGTGTGCGCCGAGCGCGTTCGAAGTGGAAGAAAAACCGCGGGCCAGCAGGTCTTGCACTTCCTCAACCAGCCCGGCGCGAAAGTGTGCTTCGGTGCGTTCGTTGATGCGTTTGTAAAGCTCGTCGCGGGGTGGATTGAGGGCCAGGATTCTGAGCCGCCGCGAGCTTTCGTGCGGCTCGGGACGATCTGATTTTTGGTCCACGATCGATTGGCCCGTTTGTAAATAGACTTCGATGGCGCGTGTCACGCGCGGCCAGTCGCGCGGGTAAAACTGTTCGGCGGCTGCTGGATCGATCCGCTGCAAGACTCGATGAAGATGTTCGGCGCCGTGTTTTTCGCGAATGCGGTTGAGACGCTCTCGCAGCGATTCATCGGTTGGTGGACTGACGAACAGCGGTTGTCGCAGCGCTCGCAGGTAAAAGCCGGTGCCGCCGACGAGTAGCGGCACGCGGCCACGCGACTCGATCTCCTCAATCTTTGCGGCAGCCTCGCGCGCCCATTCGCCGGCGGTGTAGTTCGTATCAGGCGAGACGAAATCGATCAGGTGATGCGGGACTCCCTTGCGTTCCTCGAAGGGTACCTTGGCGGTTGCAACCTGAATCTCTCTGTAAACCTGGACCGAATCGCAATTGATGATCTCGCCGTTGATTTGAAGGGCGACCCCAATCCCAAGAGTACTTTTCCCTGACGCAGTCGGACCAACAATCGCGAGCATACGAGCGAGTATAACGACCCAGATGAGGAGAAGCACCAGCAACCCGCCAATTATTTGGTTACGTGAGAACCGCATTGATTTATTGCCACAATAATGCACAAAAGGCACAAGACAGTAATTCATTTATTTTGTGCATTATTGTGGCTCTTAGTACATCCGCGTGAGTTCGATGCCGGAGTAGTAAGCTTTGAGGATTTGTTCGCTGGTCCAACCTTGCCTGGCGAGGCCGTAGGCGCCCACTTGGCACATGCCGACGCCATGACCCCAACCACGGCCGATGAAGATAAATTCCGATACGCGCCCATTGTCGTCATATTCACGGTCGATGACAAACAGTTGCTCTCGCAAGCCCAGCGCTGAACGAATCCGACCGCCGCGGACGTGCGCCGTGCCTTCGGAGCCTACGATCTCGAGATCCGTCACGCGGTGTGAGTTACCTCGCGACGCCACACGAAGATCGATGATCGGCCCGATTCCTCTGGCCCATCGCGCCAGATGGCCCTGGACCTGCCCGACAGACATGTTCCTGGTCCAATTCGCGAATGGCGACATGCGATCCGCGGCAGCGCCGTTCGGCGCAGGTTTGACTTCGAGAAAATCGATCTGTCCGTTTGGCGCCAAGTGGAATGTCACCGGCTCGCCACCCACGAGAGCTACAGACGCGACCGGGTAGGGCCGCTCACCAAGTTGTCGAAACAGAAATGCATCCGCATTCACTCGGATCGGCTGATCTTTGCCTTTGCTCGAGCGGAGAATCAGTTGCCCATCGCTCGTGGGCCGCGCGTTTGCTTTCTGGAGTTGCAAGAGATTACGTGCTTCGAGAATACGCGCGATCGCGTGCAACACGCGCGCTCGCGACAACGGTACTCGTGGTCGCAGCGTTGCATCAGGATAAGCCGACAAGTATCCATCACGCAGAAGCATTGCCAGGTCGGCGCGATTCGCTAACGGAATATCGCGCGCGTCATTCACGGCGAGAAGGTAATCAGCATCCGCATTATTCAAGAGCGTGCTCGTTCTGCTTTCGCCAAACACTGCCATCGAGAGCGCGGTGGCAAACGCTGGAGGGCGATTTACGTCATCGCCGGCAACAGGCGAGCTCTGCCGCGCCACGCGCGCCACGTTCGCGAGCCAATTCCGCACCTCACCAGCAGTCGCATTTCCCGATAGCCACGAATCCGATACACGCTCGTGCAACGTTCCGAAGTTCTGCGTCAGCAACAGGCTGACGTCTCGCGCCAGGGTCACATTACTTTCATCGCGCAACTCTGCCGGCTCGCGCGTTGTTCTGATCACGAACCGATCGAACGTCGCACCTTCCGCGGCGCATTCACGCGCGCGCAAGTACGGAATCGCGTCGTTGAAGATGTTTTCCGAATCCTCCGTGCGCCCGCCACACGTCGACGTGTAGAGCGCATTGATTGGTTCGCCGTTGTAAGTGGCGATGAGTCCGCGCGTTTCGTCAACGGCGCGACTCGACAGCGCATTCTCAGACGTCAGTCCTCGATACACTTGCGATCGGGTCGTGGGCAGAATGTCGAAACCCTGCGACATGAACTGTCCGCGATTTTTCAGCGCGTACGTGCGTGCCGCGATTGCCTGCGCTTTCAACGCCTCGATGGCGGGATAACCGCCCGGAGAAAGCTCGTTGGCGACCACACCCTTCACGTAATCCTCGAGTCCCAGCTCGTTTACGACCGTGAGATTTCCGCGCAAGTTTGTGAATACTTCAATGCGTCCGCGATAAGGACGTTCGTTGTAACGCACAGGTGAGTTCGTCTCATCGTCAGAAGCAAACGCGACTGGCGCACTCGATCTGAAGGTTTGTCCGCCCGTTGGCGACGCAACGACTTCGCGTGACGGCAACCCTGCTCGCGAGGTTAATTTAATCGCACCGCTGTTTGCCGGCGCCGTGGACGGTGGAGTGGAAGCAGTCACGGGTGGTCCATCGATAGTCGCATCAAATCCCGCCGCTTCGAAACGCGCGCGAAGCTCTTCCGCCTCGACGAGCGAACGCTTCGACCCGATGGCGAATCTCCAGGTTTTTGTCTCCGTGTCGAACGCGACGTGCGCGTCTTCGTTCGCGAGTTTCTGAATCTCCTTCTCGGACTCTTCCATTTCCTCACGTGTCGGCGCTGCACCAACCATCACCGTGTAAAGCGCGTCGTTGTTCGTCGCTGAAGCCGGTGACAACAGCCTGGGTTCGACGCGCACGCGTGAGCTCTCGAGCGCGAGCAACGTCTTGCTGGTCCCACTCGCGTTCATTAGATGTCCGGTGGTGGAAATAATTGCCGAACGCGCATCGGTGGTCAGCGCGACGCGAATTGTCGGTTCGGGACCGCTCAGCGGCGTCAGAGCCGGAGGCGTGATGACTGGCGTCGACGCAGAGGGCGCGGGCCAGGCCGGTTGCGTCCGTCTGGGCCTTGTATCCTCGCGACTCTGTTCTTGGGCAAATGCTATGGGGAGTAAGAGCGAGTGCACCAGAAGTAAAGCGATAACTCTGCGCATCGTGCGGATATTACTACAAAACCGTCCGCGAATTTACGCAGATTATCATGGATCAGGACGCCTGCTCTGTGGTATAGACGAGCAACCCCCGGTAACCAGGATCAAGCGGCAGCAGCTTTTTGGTCTGTCCAGACGAATGAGGAGACCTGATGTCCTCATGAGGAAGACTACTTCCCAAAGCGTTCCGTTCCTTACCATCGCCGCCCTTGCCTTGGGGCTCGTCGCTGCTAGTTGTCTGCCCAAACCACCCGGTGAAAGCGGCGATATCACGATCACGCTTTACGGATTCTCGATACTGAAAGAGTCGCTCGAGAAGGCGATCTTCCCAGGCTTCACTCAAAAATGGAAACAGGAACACGGCCAGGTCGTGCAGTTTCAGTCGTCGTATGCGGGTTCAGAAACAGTTACCAATCAAATTTTGCAGGGTGCGCCGGCGGAGATAGCGATCCTCTCGATCGAACGTGACGCGCAGCGATTGAAGAATGGTGGATTCGTCACTGCTGACTGGCATTCGCTCCCGGCGGGCGGAGTCGTGAACAAAACGCCGTTCGTGATCATCGTGCGGAAGGGAAATCCGAAGGGGATCAGCGACTTCTCGGATCTCGCGAAACCGGGTATACGCCTCATCCATCCGGATCCGGTGAGTTCCGGCGGCGCACAATGGTCGATACTCGCGATCTATGGATCGGAGTTGAAGAAGTCGGAACAGGAAAACAACGAACAGGATAAACCCCGTGCGCTGCAAATGCTTCGATCGATCTGGGGACACGTGATCTCGACGCCTGGTTCGGCGCGTGAGGCTCGCACGACTTTTGAACTCGGTAATGGTGACGCACTGATTACCTACGAGCTCGAAGGATTGCTGATGAAGGAAGCGAATGCTCCGATCGAGGTCGTTGTTCCCAAGGCAACGATCTTTAGCGAGCATCCGGCTGTCGTGATTGATAAGAATGTGTCGACAGCGAAACGAACGATCGTAGATGCGTTCATGCAGTATTTGTGGAGCGACGAGGCGCAACAAGCGTTCGTCAAGTTTCACTTTTATTCAACCACGAACGACACGTTTAACCAGGCGAACAAAGACTTCGGACACATCGAACTCCCGTTCACGATTGAATACTTCGGTGGCTGGGACAAGGCGTATCCGGAAGTGATCGAGAAGATTTTTAAGGACCAGGTGCAGAAGAAGTAATGAGCACGATAGTTCCAGCAATGCGACATGTGCGCGGGTTCGACATCGCCCGACCGCTGAGCATCTTCATGCTTGTGTTCATGATGATGCCGCTGGTGTTTCTTCCGCTCGCTTCGATCTTCATCTTTGGTACAAGAACCGGACTCGACAAGTTCTGGGCGGCGTTGATGGCGCCCGAAGCCATCTTCGCGCTCAAACTCTCGATGGCCACGAGCTTTTGGGCGACAGTGTTCAACGTCATCTTCGGCCTGTTCGCCGCGTACGTGCTGTCGCGTCACAACTTCTGGGGGCGCAACGCGCTCATCGTCACCATCTCTCTTCCGACGGCAATTCCAACAGCAGTTGCCGGCTTTGCGTTGCTGCTGCTTTGGGGACCATACGGAACTCTCGGTCGCCTGCTCGCACCGCAGGGTGTTCAAATCATGTTCACCGCGGGCGCGATCATACTCGCGAATATTTTCGTCACCTTCCCGCTGGCGTTCGGCGTGATCAAACCCGTCTTCGACACTATGAGCCGATCGCTCGAGGAGGCGTCGGCGACGATTGGCGCGACGCGGTGGCAAACCTTCTGGCATGTGACGTTACCATCGTTGCGCGGTGCGATCGTCTCCGGCGCGCTGCTGACGTTCGCACGCGCCGTTGGAGAATTCGGCTCAACGATTCTTGTTTCGGGGAACCTTGCCGGGCGAACACAGACTGCGCCACTCTATATCTTCGCAAAATTCAACGAAGGCCAGATCGAAGCGGCAAATGCGATCGCGATCGTGCTGGCCTTGTTTTCGTTTCTCATTTTCAGCGTGCTGTTTTTCGCGCGTGATTGGCTGGATGTTGATTAAGGCATTGTTGTGAAAGCCAAAGAAACACTGATTCCAAGACGTGAAGAGCCTGTTAACCACACGGTGGCGCCGCCGGCTGCGGCAAGTGTGATTGGACTCAGCAAACGCTTTGGCAAGACCAGCGTGCTCGAAAACATCAGTTTCGACGTCGCCGAGGGCGAGGTTCTCGTTTTGCTCGGTGCATCGGGCAGCGGAAAGACGACGATCCTGCGCATCATCGCCGGACTCGAAATGCCTTACACGGGAAAAGTAATACTTCACGGTAAAGACGTTACTGAACTGCCCGCGCGGGAAAGAGGTGTCGGAGTCATCTTCCAATCGTACGCGCTGTTTCCAAAGATGACGGTCGAGAAAAACATCGGCTATGGTCTTCGTATCCGCAAGCGCAAACGCAAAGAGATCAAACAAACGGTTGATGAGTTGTTGTCGCTGGTCCAACTCGACGAACACCGCAAGAAGTATCCATCACAACTTTCGGGCGGACAACAACAGCGCGTCGCGATCGCGAGAACATTGGCGTACAAACCCGAGGTGCTGCTCTTCGATGAACCGTTCGGCGCGCTCGACACGCAAACGCGCGTGCATCTGCGTCGCGAGATCCGCGCGCTGCTCAAGAAGGTGAACGTCCCTGCTATCTTCATCACGCACGATCAGGAAGAAGCGCTCGAACTCGGCGACCGCGTCGCCGTGCTCAACGTGGGCCATATCGAACAGATCGGAACTCCTTTCCAGATCTACAATCATCCCGCCACGGAGTATGTGGCGTCGTTTTTGGGAGCAGCCAACGTTCTCGACGCGGTCGTCAAAAAAGACTTCATAGAGGTTGGGTCCGCGCAGATCCCGAAGACGTTCGAGAAGGACGAGTTCAAGCCGGGCGACTGCGTGAAGATAGTCTTCAGACCGGAAGACGTTGCTTTAAGCAGAAACGATTTTCTGCGACCCGGATACGCGCGACTCTCGACCGCCGTCATCGATGAGGTGACTTTTATCGGCGCGTATGAACGTCTGCGTTTGCGTCTGGAGCGCGGCGGCGAGGAGTGTAAAACTCAGGAGAGTCCGTACTATCTCACGACTGAAACTCCTGATCGGGAGCCAACAAAGTGGATCATTGCAACCCGACCCAAGCCCGAAGCGAGCACCACGCGTTTGCACGTCGGCGAACGAGTTGTCGTGGCGCTGACGTCCTTCACAGTCCTACCGCTACAAGGTACAAGAGGCGCAAATTGAGAATCGTTGCGTGTGCGGGCCTTGTGCTCGTGTTTGTTAGTTTCGCATCAGCACAATCGATCGATCGGACGGACAATCAATTCTGGAGTGACGTTCAACTCGCCGTTCCCGTCACCAAAACAGTTGACTTGAATTTTCTTGGGACGCTGCGCATTGGGCGTGACTTTAGTCATCCGGTCGATGAACGTGTCGGCGTCGGATTCACGTTTCGGTTCGGGAAGTATCTGAGCGTTGCGCCGAATTACCTGGGCATCGGTATGCAGCCGGTTCCGCGCAGGCGCATTTGGGAGAACCGGCTTTCGCTTCCGGTTACGGTGCGCTTCAACGTGGATAAATTCAGACTCAGCGATCGAAATTTGATTGAGCGTCGCTTTCGAAATTCAGGTGCGCGCGCGACTCGATATCGAAATCGATTCCAGGTCGAACATCCTGTCGGTCCTGACGACCTGGGCTTGTCGTTGTATGTTGCCGATGAGGTTTTCTACGACTGGACCGTGGATCGTTGGGTGCGAAATCGGTTCACAGTCGGCGCGAGCAAGGTCTTCAACAAACACTTCACTGAGGATTTTTATTACCTGCGACAGAATGACGGCGTGAGCATCCCCGGTGATCTGAATGTCATCGGCACATCGCTGAGATTCAGACTTTAGGCCACAAAAAAGCACAAAAGGCACACAAATGATTTATTCATTTTGTGCTGCTTTTTGTGCCCTATTGTGAAACTCCCTCCTCACTGCATTGATGTTTGCGAAGGGCAATGTGTGGGCGTGGGTGCGATTTGTCAGGAGGATGAAGACGCGCGCGTGCTCTGGATCGATCCAGACGGATGTCCCGGTGAAGCCATTGTGTCCGAAACTGTCCGGAGGCAGTTGAACGCCACCCGTCGAATCTTTCGTTGCTGCCAGTTGCCAGCCAATCGATCGCGCTTCGTTCAACCCCGGTGTCATGTTTTCACGAAACAGCCTGCACGTGTCTGGCGCGAGCAGCGTAGTTGTCTCGCGCAGGAATTGTTGTGCTAATAAAAACGTCTCGCTCGCAGTTGAGAATAATCCCGCATGGCCTGCCGCGCCGCCGAGAAAATAAGCGTTGCCATCGTGTACTTCACCCCAGATCAACCGCTGTCTCGAATTCGCATACTCCGCCTGGCCGAGTTGTTTAGACATATCGACCTCGTATGCATTACCCGTTTCGCACGCGGCAATGCCCGTCTGCAAAGCGAGCTCGGGGTTGAAGAACGTCTGTTTGAGTTGTAACGGCTCGAAGATCTCGTGCTGCGCCAGGCCCGCCAGTCGCTGACCAGTCAAACGTTCCAACAAGATCCCTAGCGCGATGAATCCCAAATCGCTGTAGATCACGCGTGTGCCGGGTTTGTACTCGAGATCGAGACTCGCGATTGCACCAGCGGCGCGATCCGGTTGATCTTCCGTGAGCACATAAAGCGGCCGCCACGCGGGAAGACCTGACGTGTGCGTCAGCAGCTCGCGTACGGTGATCATCTGCTTGTCAGTCCGATCAAACTCGGGAAGATAATGAGAAACAGAACTGTCGAGAGTCAGTTCGCCGAGTTCGATCCGGCGTGCACACAGCAGACCAGTGATTAAAGGCTTTGTCAGTGATGCGAGGTCGTAGATTGTGTCGAACTTATTCGCGATGCGATAAGGCTCGACGACAGAAAAACCGAGCGCGTCGGTGAAGACGATTTCATCGTGATCGGCGACGAGATAAACCGCGGCAGGAAACTCACCTGCGTCGATGTGCTCTTGCAGGAGAGCGGATAACTGTTCATTTCGCGTACCCATTGTCAGCGAACGTTAGCACTGAATTCACTCACGCCGGGATGTTCTGCGTGCTGACGAATCCTTTCGAGCGTTCTTAACGCCAGGCTCAGTGCGTTTCGACCTTCAATGCCGGACACGGCGGGCGGTGCTCCGTCTCTCGCCGACTCCAGGAACGACACGATCTCCGCGCGCAATGGTTCGACGTCGATGATGTCCAGATGTTTTACATGAACGCCAGGCCACATGCCACTTGCTGTCGGCGGGTCGAGACTGCTCACAGACGCGCGTTTCGTTGTGTAATCGATAGCGATGTAGTCGTGCGGCTGGAAGAAACGCATCTTCCGGATCTTTTCGGTGCCGACTCGCGACGCAGTGATATTCGCCACCGCACCCGTGGAGAATTCGAGACGCGCGTTTGCCGCGTCGACTCTCGTTGTCAGTATCGGAATGCCGACTGCGTGAATGTTCGTGACTGCGACGTCTTCGCCCACGAGCCACTGCACGATGTCGAGATCGTGAATCATCAGGTCGAGCACGACGTCGATGTCCAAAGAGCGTGCGGTGAACTGGCCGACGCGATGAATCTCGAAATAGACGGGCTTGCGAACGTGAGGTCGCAATGCAACGAGCGCCGGATTGAAACGCTCGAGGTGGCCCACCTGGAGAATTGCATTGCCTTTCTCGGCAGCGCGAATCATTTGATCCGCTTCTTCGAGTGTTCTCGAGATCGGCTTTTCGACGAGAACGTGAATGCCGGCCTCGAGCAATCCGCATGCAATCTCGCAGTGCGCCTCGGTCGGCGCTGCGATACTGGCGGCGTCTATCTGGCCCACAAGCGCGCGCCAGTCAGTGGCCCACGCCGTGTTTCGCTCACTGCTGATCGCGCGGGCAGTCTCTTCGTTGAGATCGCAGACGGAGACAAATTCACTTAAACCCTCGGCGGCGAGAGCGGCGTGGATGCGCGCATGTTGGCGGCCCAGACTACCGGCTCCGATGACGGCTGTGCGTAGCATTAGAAATGATTTATATGTTAATCCTGATAAATCTTGTGAATCCTGTAACACGAATTCGGAGCCGAATATACTTGCATCCTTCAGCGCTTGCCAAGCGAGTCTACGTTTTCATCTTCTTAATCATCATTGCATTTTACCTTTTCGGTTTAGGCCGGTTGCCGCTGCTTGGACCGGACGAGCCGCGCTACGCGCAGGTAGCGCGCGAGATGTTTCTCAGCGGCGATTTGATCACGCCGAGGCTTGGTGGTTTCACGTGGTTCGAGAAACCGGCGCTGCTTTACTGGATGATTGTCGCGGGTTTCAAAGTGTTTGGAGTGAGCGAGTGGGCGGCACGACTTGGCCCAGCATTGTGTGGACTGCTGACGATCGCGGCAGTCGCTTTA
>DATNCH010000038.1:0-7733 GCA_035571655.1 Pyrinomonadaceae bacterium | reverse complement strand
AAACAACATTCGTCGAACGGCAGGCTGTGTCGCCCGTGATCGTGATCGAGACAATCAGTTGCTGACCGTTAAGCGTCAGGAAGTTTGGTCCACCTGAGTCTCCAAAACACGTTCCGCCATTTCCGGTGGAATTGTTTTGCGAGAGACGCATGTAGCCTCCATTGAGCGAATTGAAGCTCGAGAAAGAGAACATGCGCGGTACCGGATTCAAATCCTGGAAGAATGGCACGCCGCCACCGACAACGCGATTCTGTACGCCATAGCCGGCGTTCGTGAACGTGGCAGTCTTCAAACCATTCTGGGCCGCCAGTTGGTCCAGCAAGCCGCAGGAGGGCAAAGTCGCCGGCGTAACTCCGCGCACGTTTCTGTCGAGAATCAGCACACCAATGTCGCCGGAATCGCTTTGTGCCTGGTTGTAGTTAGGATTGCTGACGACGTGCGCCACCGACAGCAGCTCTGTCTTGCTGCTTGTTAATGCTCCGAATGGTATCGACTGATCGAGACTAACGTAGGCAACATCGCCTTCAGGCGCGAGTTCCTGAGTGTAGAAAGACGTGCAGTGGGCCGCAGTCAGAAACACGTTCGGAGTGATCATAGTGCCCGAGCAGATGGGAAAAATCTGACCGTCAGTCGTCTTCACGATAAATGCGCCAGTGTTGCGGAATGTGTTGTTCGAATCTACGAACCCGTAAGTAATAGCAGAGGCTCTGGGTGAAACAAGCAACAACGATCCAACTACTAAGCTCAGAGCGATAGCAAAGAAGCAGATGAGTCGTTTCATTTTCGGAAATCTCCTTTATGAAAGGTTAGCGGGGTTTGTCAGGTGCGGAGATTCTACATCTCCGGGCTGAGTGTCTCAAGGCACGAGTTGCCTCAACTCACCGCGTTGCGATAGGCTGCACGTCCGCTTATTTAGCCGCTATGAAGTTCAATCGCCGCCAATTCAGTCATGGTCTCGCTCTGAGTGTCGGAGCGTTCGCGTTACCACGCTTCTCGTCACAATCTCAACTGCGTGTAGACGGCAAACGGATCATGGACCACATTCACGCGCTCGCGGAGTTTGGCAAGAATCCGCAGGGCGGCGTGAGCCGCGTCGCATACAGCGATGCGGACAAACAAGGTCGCGAATACGTGCGCCAGTTGCTGCGCGAGGCGAAGCTTGACGTCACCATCGACGCCGCTGGCAACCTGATTGGCCGGCGAGCAGGAAGTGTGAACACGCTCGCGCCGTTGCTTATCGGTTCACACGTCGACTCTGTTCCCGAAGGCGGAAATTACGACGGTGTCGTCGGATCAATGGGCGCGATCGAAGCCGCTCATACGCTCGCCGACAACAACATCACCACGCGCCATCCGCTCGAAGTCGTGATCTTTCAGAACGAAGAAGGCGGGCTCATCGGTAGCCGTGCAATGGACGGCGAGTTGACTGAGAAAGAGCTCGACCTCGTCAGTCGCAGTGGCAAGACGATCCGCGACGGGATCAAGTTTATTGGCGGAGATCCTTCAAAGCTCGCAGATGTACGTCGCAAGAAAGGTGATATCGCCGCTTATCTCGAGCTGCATATCGAACAGGGCAACATTCTCGACACTGAAAAGATCAAGATCGGAGTGGTCGAAGGGATTGTCGGCATCAACTGGTGGGACGTGACGATTGAAGGTTTTGCGAATCATGCGGGCACGACGGCGATGAACAATCGCCAGGACGCGTTGTTGGCTGCCGCAAAGTTCATCGAAGCAGTAAATCGTATTGTGACCAGTGTTCCCGGCAGACAGGTCGGAACCGTTGGCAGAATCAACGCACTTCCCGGGGCGCCAAACGTGATTCCGGGGAAAGTTGTTCTGAGCCTCGAGTTACGCGATCTCGATGCCGCAAAGATCAAGATGCTCTTCGATAAGATCTACGCTGAAGCACAACAGATTGCAGCCGCCAGTAAGACGAAATTCGACTTCAAAGAGATCAACGTCAACATTCCAGCGCCCACCGATCCTCGAATTCGATCGCTAATATCGGAAGCTGCGCGCGAGCTTGGTCTATCAACTAAGGCAATGCCGTCCGGCGCCGGTCACGATGCGCAGGACATGGCGCGACTCGGTCCGGTCGGAATGATCTTCGTTCCGAGTGTCGGCGGCATCAGTCACTCGCCACGCGAATTCTCACACCCGGAAGACATCGCCAACGGCGCAAACGTCCTGCTTCACACGCTGCTGAAGCTAGACAGGGTCTAGTCTCTCGTACCGCTTTGCTTCAAACTCTCATTCACACCGGGCTTTGCCTCAAAAGTCAGGATTCACACTTGGAGGAGGTCAGTACCGCAACGCGGTAGCGTCGGGTCGGTCTCAAACATACAAAGGCTCACGGGCGACCCGACGCTACCGCGTTACGGTACTGACTGTATCCAACAACGGTTAATGAGATGACGTCTCAGGCAGCTCACTCGCATCGCAGAGCAATGATCGGATCAACTTTTGTGGCCCGTCGTGCGGGAATGTAGCTGGCGAGTGCGGCGACAAGAACAAGTAACAGTGAGATCAGTGTGAACGTCGTCGGATCAGTTGCGGTGATGCCAAACAACAACGTCGACATCACTCGAGTCAATGCAAACGCTGCAACGAGACCCACGACGATGCCAATGATCACGAGCTTCATACCGTAGCCGACCGCGAGTTTTAGTACAGCGCCAGTCTGTGCGCCGAGCGCCATGCGAATCCCGATCTCGTGTGTGCGTTGCGCCACCGAGTAGCTCATCACACCGTAAATTCCCACGGCAGCGAGCACCAACGCAACTGCCGCGAAGATGGCCAGCAGCAGCATGCTGAAGCGTTGTCGCGCAATCGAGTCCGTGAGAACCTCTTCCATCGTTTCAATGTTTGAAACGGGCTGGTCCTTGTCGATCGCCCAAACTGCGTTACGGACCGTCGACGCCACGCTTGCCGGATCCACGTCAGTCCGGACCAACAGATCTTGCGGAGGAAAGAAATCTGTTTGCTTGTGACTGAAATACATCCGCGGCTCCGGATCTATGGTTAGCCCGTATTGCCGTATGTCTTTCACCACGCCGACAACCTGAAACCAATCCCTGGGTGTTTTGATCGGTCCGAGAGCAATGCGTTTGCCGACAGCGTCCTCATTGGGCCAATAACGACGGGCCATCGTCTCACTAATCACTACAACGTTTGGGCCTGTGCGCGTGTCTTGTTCGGTAAGTTGCCTTCCTTTCAGGAGAGGAATACCCATCGTGTCGAAATATTCAGGACTGATGATTGTCGTCACAACGATTGGTTGCTGTTCGCCGGGCGCAGGTTCTGGTCTGCCTTCTATATGAATGACAATGGAGCTTCCCTCAGAATATGTAACCGCCGCCGACCTGACGCCCGCAAGTGCCTCAACACGCTGGACCAACTCCTGATAAAACGCCGAACGGCGTTCCGCGTCTTCATACTTCGGCATCGGCAGCACGATCTTCATTGTCAACAGATGGTCGACACGAAATCCGGGATCGACATTGCGCAACCGCAGGAAACTGTTTATCAACAGACCCGCGCCAATCAGAAGAACGAGCGAGATCGCCACTTCCACCGTCACGAGCAAACTTCGTAACCGCTTACCGCTGCCGCCAGTTGCGGCATCGCGTCCGCCTTCTTTCAATGTTTCGCTCTGATTGAAGCGCACAGCCTGGATCGCCGGGGCGAGACCAAAAATCACACCTGTGGCGACGGAAACGAAAAGTGTGAAACCGAGTACTTTGAAATCGATCGAGATCTGGCGGGCTTGAGAAATGTTTTCGGGAATGAAACTCCTTAGCAGAATCAATCCGCCGTAGGCGATCACCAACCCGACGACACCACCCATCGTGGAGAGCATAACGCTCTCTGTCAAAAACTGCCGGATGAGGCGCCAGCGTCGCGCACCGAGTGCGACGCGCACTGCGATCTCTTTTTGTCGCACAGCCGCACGTGCGAGGAGAAGATTTGCAACGTTAGCGCAGGCTATTAACAACACCAACGCGACTGCGCCCAGTAAAATTAAGAGCGCGGGTTTTATGTCGCCGACAAAGTACTCTTGCAATGGGGTGACCACAGCACCGACATCAGTATTCGATTGCGGGTACTGTTGTTGCAGACGCGTCGCGATGGTACTCATGTCGGTCTGCGCCTGCGACAACATCACGCCGGGTTTTAGTCGTGCAAGTACTTTTAGATAGTGTGTGGTTCGGTCGGCTGCCTCTTCAGGAGTGAACGCGATTGGCACCCATACCTGATCGGCGCTGGAGGGAAACTGAAAACCCGCGGGCATCACACCGACTACCGTGTAGCTTCTGCCGTTGAGACTTAAAGCTTTACCGACAATGCTCGGATCGCCGCCAAACCTGCGTTGCCATAAGCCGTAACTCAAAAGGACCACACGCTCCGAACCCGGTTGATCTTCAGCACTCGTAAAGACGCGGCCGATCTGTGGATCAACTCCCAACAGTTGAAAGACGCTGGCTGAAATTCGTCTGCCCTGGAGCCGTTCGGGATCGCCGATGCCGGTTAAATTAAAATTATCGGGCGTGAAAGCGGCCATACCTTCAAAGACCTGATTCTGATCACGCCAATCAATAAAGTTCGCCGCGGTGGGTGTGTCGCGCGGATAACCTTGCTTAGTGTTGTCTTCCCACACCAGTACGAGCCGGTCGGGATCTTTGTAGGGCAGCGGACGCAACAGCACAGTGTTCACGACACTGAAGATGGCGGTGTTGGCGCCGATGCCCAAAGCCAGCGCGATCACGGCAACCATCGTGAAAGCTGGATTCTTTAACTGTGTTCGTGCGGCATAGCGCAGGTCGTGCAAGAGATCTGCTAGCACGTTTGACCTCCCTGATCCGGGAACGGGCTGTTCGCGAAAAGGCTTTTGAGAACGTTGTATTTCTTTGCGTAACTTGTCGTCGTCGAGTTCAAGCAGCGCGATGCGTTTTGCTTCCGGCGCGGGTGCGCCGGTTTTTATCGATCGTTCGTAGACATCCTCGACGTGTTGGGCCAGTTCTTCGACGATCTCGGCCTCGTGCGCGGGCGCCAGGTTGAGCCCTGACAGGCGTTTTCTAACTTCGTCTTTCCAGTCAGGCATGTTCAATTCCGGTGATGCGATTGATCGCCTCGACAAACTCGCGCCAACTGTTACGCTGCGCGGCCAAAACCTTCTTACCTTCCGCGGTGAGGCGGTAATAACGGCGCCGGCGCTGGCCCGCTTTCTCGACCCAGCGCCCCTGAATCCAACCGCGGCGCTCGAGTCGATAGAGCAGCGGGTAAAGGGAAGCGACATTGAATTTGAGGTTTCCCTGCGAACGCCGTTCTATCAAGTTGCCAATGTCGTACCCATGCCGCGGCTGATCCTCGACCAGCGACAGAATCAGCAACTCCGCACTTCCCTTCTTCAACTCCCTATCCAGCACACTCGAAGTTTTATATGGCATAGCGATATATTATTCAGATGCATATGCGGCGTCAACTGAGAATTGTTTAGTGGGCTGGCTCTGTATATCTCAAAATGTGTAGAATGCAGTGGTAAATATGAGTCAAACAATTCCAGCCCACTTTGATGGCGAGCACATTTTGCTTGACGAACCTGTCGAGCTCGAGCCAAACACAAAGTTGCTCGTAACTGTGCTGCCAAAGGATGTCGAGCGTGATGAATGGCTCAATCTGTCTGCCTCACGATTGCAAGGCGCATATGACAACGATGAGGAAGAGTATTCTGTAGATTCAATCAAGAAAACAAAACCATAAAATATGAATCAAGGTGATGTGATCCTCACTCCCGTTCCTCAAGCCGACGGGGTCATAAAGAACCGTCCAGCCATATTTCTCCGCGAGATGCCGCCGTACCGTGATGTGCTTGTGTGTGGTGTCAGCACGAAACTGCATCGAGAAGTGAAAGGTTTTGATGAAGTTATCCGACCGACGGACCCAGACTATTCGGGAACCGGGCTGCGTTCGGCTTCACTCATTCGACTCGGATTCCTTGCAGTGCTGCCCCGAAGTGCCGTAATTGGTTCAATCGGAGCGATTTCATCTGCACGGCACAAGCGTCTCCTCAAGAAGCTCGCTCAATATCTGATGCGATGATTCAACGCGTCAACAGAGGTTGGCCACAAAAAAGCACAAAAGAAGCACTCACGTTGCGCCTTTGTGCTCTTTGTGCCTTTTTGTGGCTGAACTTACTTACACTTGCTGTAGCCGCAGTCCCGGCAGAAATCGCAGCCGCTCGCGTGCTCGAGCTGGCCGTGGCATTCGGGGCAGATGCCGATCATGTTGGACATGATGGCGCCCGTGACGGGCTTTTGCTGTGGGTGAAGTTGGGATTGCTGTTTGCTGACCGCGCGGGCGGAGTCAGGAAGATCCTGGACGCGCCGCACGGTGATCATGATGCACTCGGCGACCGCCTGCTCCGGTGAGGTCAGGAGACGCTCGTTGAACCACACGGCGTGCGTGCCGGTTACTTTATTCAGACTGTAAGCAACTTCCGCTGCGTCGAACCCACCACGCAGCATCTTCGAAGCAAGCAGACCCACACCACCGCTGATTGGACCAGTAGCAAACACTTCCTGGATCATCTTGCCGTCGTGGTTAACGGTCACGTAAAGGTTTTGACCGTCGAAAGGAATCTGCCACGTCGCACCGCGCAACTCGCGTGGACGCTCGATACGGATCGCAGTCACAGTCGGCACCTTGATCGTTTCCGAGTGTTCGCGCGCAATTGCTTCCTGGCGAGCAGACGCATCGGACGCCGCTGTCGCTTCCGCTGCACTCACTCCTTCTTCCAGCGGCTCAACCACGGCTTCCGGGTTGCAGGCAATTTCGCCCTTCGGCTCCTGTGCCTTCATCGAATTCAACACCTGATTCTCACGCGAACCGTCACGATAATAGCTGACCGCCTTGCAACCAAGCTGACGGCCGAGGCGATAAAGCGCGTCGACTGATTCTACCGTATCGTTAACCGCGCCGTTGCACGTCTTCGACACACTATTGTCGACGTTGCGCTGAGCAGCCGCGAGCACATGAACGTGCTGCTCAGCGCTTATGTTCATCGCCGAGATAAAATGCGGAGGCAACTCCTGCTCGTGTTCCACGACGTAAGCCGCAGCCGCATCTATCGATTCCTGATCGGATTGGTCCACGTCAATACCAAGCGCCTGCGCCGCAAGCGTGTGCACGTAAGTGCGCGTGCCCAGCGTGTCCTTGCGAATGTATGCCCAGGAGAAGTTTGGTTCGATACCGGAAGACGTTTCTGCAACCAGCGAGATCGTGCCGGTCGGCGCGATGGTTGTCACTTCGTAGTTACGCGGCGTTAGCGGAATGTCTTTCGGAATCCCAATCTGGTTATAAAGAAAATCGGTGTAGGCCTCGCGATTCGGTTCAAACTCGGGGAAAACACCCTTCTCTGCTCCGAGCCGGTTGCTCTCCATCCATGACTCGCGACGCACAAACCCCATCACCTCGTCCATCAGATCGATCGACGCCGGCGAGCCGTAAGTGACCTTCAGGTTAAGACAGAGATCGGCAAACCCCATGATGCCCAGACCCACAGGCCGCGTCCGATGGACCACATCGTTGATCTCCGGCAGAGGCCAGGCACAAGTGTCGATCACGTTGTCGAGAAAACGAGTGCACAGATGCGTCACGTCACGGAGGCGATCCCAATCGATCCGCTGCTCCGGATCGTAAAACTTGGCGAGATCGATCGAACCGAGGTTGCA
>DATNCH010000037.1:0-21773 GCA_035571655.1 Pyrinomonadaceae bacterium | reverse complement strand
TAGAAACGCTGTATTGAGCGCAGTCAAACCGTTGTTGTGATAACCGGCGTTGCGCGCCAGGTATTTGCGAACGATCTTGTTGTATCTCGCGTCGGCGCCCGCATGAAAAAGGTCGACTGCGACGACGCTCTCGAGTCCGGTGGTCACCGACAAGTCTTCACGTAAAAAACCATTCACGACGACGAGGTGAGTGGTTGCGGTCTCCGGGTACGCGAATCGAATCGCAGTCAGCCTGTGATTGCCGTCAGTTGCCGGTACACAACTCTCCCGGGCCAGCGAAGCCAGGTTCGTGTATTTCCATTCCTCGTCCGATACTGAAGGGAAACCTAGCTGTTCAAAACGATCCATCGCGCTGCCGCGCACGAGTTCGAGCCATGCGACCGTCGGCGAAAGCGTGCGAAACGCTGCTTGATAACTGTTTTCTGATTTAACGAGTTCAGTAACCATCCTTACTTCGCCGCCAGCGCTCCTTTTCCGTTCTCGTTAGGCGTCTTGATCCAATCGTAGCCCTTCGCTTCGAGCTCGAGCGCCAACTCCTTGCCGCCTTCGCGAGCGATTCGCCCGTCCGCAAGCACGTGAACAAAGTCGGGAACGATGTAATTCAATAAGCGCTGGTAGTGTGTGACCAGGATGATCGCGTCGTTCGGTGTGTGCAGTTGATTCACGCCGTTCGCAACCACGCGTAACGCATCGATGTCCAATCCCGAATCAGTTTCGTCCAGCACCGCGAGTTTCGGTTCGAGCACGGCCATCTGAAGGATCTCATTGCGCTTCTTTTCACCGCCCGAAAAACCTTCGTTGACGGAACGAGTCATGAAGCTTGCTTCCATCTCCACGACTTTCGCGCGCTCCTTCAACAAGTCTTTGAACTCGAGCGGATCGAGCTCTTCCTGGCCGAGATGCTTCTGCTTCTCGTTGTAGGCGAGACGCAGGAACTGCGCGTTCGAGACACCCGGAACCTCGATCGGATACTGAAACGCCATGAACACACCTTCGCGCGCTCGTTCGTCAGGCGCCATCTCGAGCAGATTGCGACCCTCGTAAAGGATCTCGCCCTGCGTAACTTCGTATTGCGGATGTCCGGCGAGCACCTTCGCCAGCGTCGATTTGCCGGAACCGTTTGGTCCCATGATGGCGTGAATCTCGCCTTTGTTGATTGTGAGGTTGATGCCCTTGAGTATTTCCTTGCCGTCAATCCCCGCGTGTAAGTTTTTAATCTCTAACACGTATCCATTTCTCCTCAAACCGATCTCTGTGGCCCTCTGCGTATCTCTGCGTTCTCTGCGTTGAAGACTTTCTCAACGCAGAGGGCGCAGAGATACGCAGAGGGCCACAGAGAAAACTTTTACCCAACACTACCTTCCAATTTCAATCCGAGCAGTCGCTGCGCTTCGACCGCAAACTCCATCGGCAACTGCAGGAAAACGTCCTTGCAGAAACCGTTGATGATCAACGACACCGCGTCTTCCTGAGAAATACCGCGCTGCTGCAAGTAAAACAGTTGCTCTTCGCTGATCTTCGAAGTCGACGCCTCGTGCTCAACGCTCGAACTGTGGTTCATCACCTCGATGTACGGGAACGTGTTCGCACCACACTCCGATCCGATCAGCATCGAGTCACACTGCGTGTAGTTGCGCGCGCCCTCGGCTTTCGGCATCACCTTGACGAGTCCGCGATAGCTGTTGTTTGACTTCCCGGCCGCAATACCTTTCGAGATGATCGTCGAGCGCGTGTTCTTGCCCAGGTGAATCATCTTCGTGCCGGTGTCAGCCTGTTGCGCGTGATTCGTTAACGCGACCGAGTAAAACTCGCCGATCGAGTTATCTCCGGCGAGAATGCACGACGGATATTTCCACGTGATGGCGGATCCGGTTTCAACCTGCGTCCACGAGATCTTCGAATTCTTCCCCGCGCACTTGCCACGCTTGGTGACGAAGTTGTAGATACCGCCGCGTCCCTCTTCGTCGCCGGCGTACCAGTTCTGAACCGTCGAATATTTGATTTGCGCGTCGTCGAGAGCGACCAGCTCAACCACCGCGGCGTGAAGCTGGTTTCGGTCAAACTTCGGCGCCGTACAGCCTTCGAGGTATGAAACGTGCGAACCCTCTTCAGCAACGATCAACGTGCGCTCGAACTGTCCTGACTCCGCGTTGTTGATGCGGAAGTAAGTCGACAACTCCATCGGGCAGCGCACGCCCTTCGGAATGAAGCAGAAACTTCCGTCCGAGAAGACAGCGCTATTCAACGCAGCGAAGAAGTTGTCGTTTGTCGGTACGACTGAGCCGAGATACTTTCTGACGAGGTCCGGATAATCTCTGATCGCTTCTGTGAACGAACAGAAAATGACTCCGTGCTTCTTCAGTTTCTCTTTGTAAGTTGTCGCGACTGAAACCGAGTCGAACACGGCATCGACCGCAACTCCGGCCAACTGTTTCTGTTCGCTCAAAGGAATGCCGAGCTTCTCGAACGTCCGGAGCAGTTCGGGATCGACTTCGTCGAGACTCGCCTTCGTCACCTTCTGTTTGGGCGCGCTGTAATAGATGATGTTCTGGTAGTCGATCGACGGATACTTGATATTGGGCCAGTGCTTCGGCTCCGTCATCGTCAGCCAATGCCGGAACGCCTTCAGGCGGAATTCCAACATCCATTCGGGTTCGTTCTTCTTCTCGACGATCAGACGGACAGTGTCCTCGCTTAACCCGCGCGGAATTACGTCCGACTCGATATCGGTTACGAAGCCGTATTTGTATTCCTGTTTACTTAAAAGTTCTGCTGTGCTCATCGGTCCTAAACTTGATCGTGTCTGGGCTTGATGCCCTGAATATGGTGCAAAGCCGCGTCGACGTTTGCTTCCGTTCCCAGGAGTTGCGAGAGCGTGATGTCTGCGAGCGCATTGTCGACAATCTGGTGCAACTCGACGATTACCGGCCGGATGCCGCAGTCGCCGGTATGAACGCACGCGTCCAGGACTCCTGCGTAACTCTTGCAATGCGACTCGGCGGGTTCGCCTTCCAACACCCGTATCACCTGGTTCAGACGGATCTCGGAGGCAGGCCGTGAAAGGTTGTAACCGCCCTTCGTCCCGCGTGTCGACTGAACGAGTCCCGCCTTGCTCAAAATCCACATCAGCTTGCCTGCGTTCGCCGAAGATATTCCCTCGAGCCGCGCGAGCTGCGAGAGCGTCAGCGATTCGCCGATGGTTTCGGCGCGCGCTAATTGCAACAGGCAGCGGAGTCCGTATTCCTCTTGAGCGGATATCTTCATTGCAGGTCTAAATTATTAACCTGACGCATCTTACGCAAAACCTTACTTTAAAGTCAAGATTGCGGGATTTAGCCGCAGATTACGCGGATAAACGCAGATCTAATCTGCGTTTATCCGCGTAATCTGCGGCTAAAATTCCCTCCCTAAAGTCTGAATTCGAAATCGAGGTACCCGGCGAAGCGGACGGGCTTGTTATTGACTAGCGGCGGTGGGAAAGTCCAGGCTTTTGCAGCGTCTTCCGCCGCCTGCCGCAGCAGTGTCGGCCCTTCGGAGTTGGTGACCCAAACCTTTCCATTCTCATCGACGATGGCAAAAACCCTGACGGTTCCAAAGACCCCACGTGTCCTGGCAATCGACGGGTAGACCGGCGTCACACGTTTCGTCTCCCTGCCGCTGAGCGAGCCTGTACTGACAAGTTGCGGCTCGGAAGCCGGACTGCCCGCAGGAAGGATTGCGGCGGCCGCTGGCGTCGGACTTGGTGCGGGATCTGAGTTCGCGGCCGGAGGTTTCGGGGCGAATGGGTTGGGTATCCTGCTGCTGACTGCGTCGAGTGCGGGCGATCGTCCAAGCGACGCGACCTGAATCTGCGACGACGCCATCTTCTCGCGCGACGCTAAATACTCCGTCTGCCACCTGGCGCGATCTTCGTCGTTTCTCGCGAGCGACAATCGAATGCCGAGCACGTCTTCCAGCAAAGCCAATGAGTCGTAAGATCGACCTGCTTCCGTCGAGATCTCCTTTGCCTGCGCTACTAGACGCTCGAGCAACGTTCGCACGCGTTCGAGGTCGGCGTTTGCCTCGACCGGCAAAGCTCCATCAGCCGGATTCAGACCGTAACTACGATATCGAGCGAGGTGCGAACGAATGCCGTTGACGGTCTGTCCCGCCGCTGCAAAGTACGTGCGAAGCGATTCATCCTTCTGCGCCGCGCGCGCCTGGAATGCCTCGTCCAGCAGTGCCTGCGAGCGGCCGTAGTTTCCCTCTTCCAGGTAAATGCCGAGCAACATCAACGTCGCCGCATTGCGCAACGTCATGTCGTTAACTGACGCACGAATGTTTTCCAGTTCGGCGGCGGCGGCCTGAAGCTGGTGGACGGCGCCGAGCGCACGTGCACGCTCGATCCGGCGCAAAACAGGATTTGCCGTGGCATCTTCCGGCGAACCGGTAGACTGGCCGGCCGCGGCTACGGCGGTGATTAGAACAAGAAGTGTCGGGAGGATGGCATCGATGTAGGGGTGAAAAAAAGAAAAAGACCTCAAATCACTGACTCCTGAAATACAAAAGCGAGGCCAACGCTCGCTTTCGTTGTTTATCATTTTGTCGACCCTATTATGACCACATAGCGACGATGAGGCAAGAGGGACCACAAAGACGCACAAATATTTGTGTGCTTATGTGCCTTTTTGTGGCTCAATTACGGCGTTCCGGTGGTTCCGAGGCTCTTGATGATCTTGTCGCGGAAGGAGCGGGCGTCGTTCTTGACTGCCGCTTCGTTCAGGGTCAAGAGACGACGATTTCGCATCACGAGACGGCCGTTGATGATTACGGTTTCCACGTCCGACGCTTTTGTGGCGTAGACGAGATCCGAGTAGAGGTTGTAGAGCGGTATCTGGTTGAGCGTGTCGCGGTCGATGACGAGGATGTCGGCACGCTTTCCCTTTTCCAGCGAGCCAATCTCCTTCTCGAGATGAACGGCCTCTGCGCCGCGGATGGTTGCAAACTCAAATGCCTGTTGCGCCGAGATCACTTTCGGATCGCCCGTGAAGACTTTGTGCAACTTGGCGACCGTGTCCATCTCTTCCCACATGTTCAAATCGTTGTTCGAAGCCGCACCGTCTGTTCCGAGCCCGATCAGCAGCCCTTCCGCCAACATCTTCGGAACGGGCGCCACGCCCGCAGCAAGCTTCATGTTTGACTGTGGATTGTGAACCACACCGACTCCGCGACGCTTCAGGATCGCGATATCACTTTCCTGCGGCCAGACCATGTGGGCCGCGATCACGCGTTCGTTTAGAAACCCGATGCGGTCGAGATACGCGACGGGACTCGCGCCTTTATCTCTTAGGCTGTCGTCAAGTTCCCTCTTCGTTTCTGCGATGTGCGTGACGATCGGCACACCAGTGCGATCGGAAAACGCGCGCACCGCTTTAAGGTGTTGCTCGGAAACTGTGTAAGGCGCGTGCGGCGCAATTGCGGGGACGATCAATTCGTGCCCTTTCCAGCGCGCGACAAACTTCTCGACGTACGCCATCCCTTCCGCGTACGTTTTGTTGTCGGCGACAGGAAAGTCGATGAGCGTCTCGCCGAGCACACCACGAACACCTGCCTTCGCAGTTTCATCGGCGATCGCGTCTTCGAAGTAGTACATGTCGCAGTAGGTGGTGGTCCCACCGCGAATCATCTCGGCCAACCCGAGCCGCGTGCCCACGCGCACGAATTCTTCAGTGACGTTCTTGGCTTCAGCGGGAAAGATGTACTTCGTCAACCACTCTTGTAAGTCGAGATCGTCGGCGAGACCGCGAAACAGGACCATCGGAATGTGCGAGTGGCCGTTGACCAAACCAGGCGTGATGACTTTATCCACCGCGCTGATTTTCTGGCGCGACGTGTAGTCGCGCTCGATGTCTGCACGAGCGCCGACGGCAACGATACGGCCCTGCGAGATCGCGATCCCGCCGTTGTCGATTACTCTGCGCGTCTGGTCCATCGTGACGATGGTGCCGCCGAGGATCAACATATCCACCCGTTCCGACCTTGGCAGCCTATTCCGTGAAACAGCTTGCGGGAGTGAACTGGTGACGATGGTCATTAATGTAAGTAGAGTTAGAAACTTTGGCATGCTGCTAGGGGGTAAACAAACGAGCGTCGTTAACTAATTGGCCAATATCTTCGAGAGATCGCGGGCCAGGCGCTGAATCACCGCGTTGGCGGTCGGCTGTTTCTGCAAAAGTCGTATGCCGATGCTATTCGAAGCGTCGAAATCTACAACCCCCCAAATCGTATCATTCTCATTCCTGATTGGCGCCGCAAGAACATACCGTACCTTGTCGCTCACCACTCCTTTTCCCTTCGCTCCAAAGTTTGCAGGCAACGGTTTGACGTTACAGCCGCCGGCCTCCGAGGTTCGCCTTGTCGCGTTGTCCAGTAAACATCGCACAACTGCAACCTGCGATGCCGTCCTTTCGTCTATGGGAAAACTTAACCCGACTTGTTCCACGGATTCATACGGATCCCAAAAGCCAATGCACACGAGCTCGTTATTTTCTTTTTTGAAAATGAATGCCCGGAGGGTTGCGCGTTCAGGAGTTAAAGGCGCACTCATGGACCAACAAATGGTTTCCAGAGACTCGGAAATTGCTTTGCTCAACTCCTTGCTTCTACGTTTGTGCTGGCGCTTGATTGCATCCTCGATTTGCGTACAAGCTGAGCGAAGGGCAGATGCCGGTTCCTCTTTGGCGCGATCCTTATCATAATTGAGAGTCAAAATGCCGAGAAGGTCGGTCGGCAGGCGCAGGTTTATGCCTCTCGGCTGGACTATGAAACTACGCTCTTTACCAAGGTGCCCCATAAACATACCGAGTTCGAGAATCACATTATCTCGAACCGCTTGCTGTCTTTGCCCTTTGATTTTAACTTCGTCGTCGCCGGAAAAGATAAAGACTCCGAAATCAGAATGTTTCAAGATTCGATTCAACTCATCAATCAAGTTGCTCCCTGGGTACAAGACGTCCGGCGTACTCCACAGGCGCACCTCTGCAATCTTGAGGTTCTGTTCAATGGCCTGGGCCAGCCTTACGGCTTCCCCTGAGGAGGCGACAAATACCTTAGGTACTGACTGCATGGTTCAACTCCTTTCGACAAGAAAGGTGAGACAAACTGTCAAAAGATTTCTGAACAGGTGACCGAAGTTAACGCGCTTCGGCGGCGCCTGTAAAGGCGGGAGGGCATCCGGCAAACAATTCCTTGCGCGAAACCCCTCGGATGCGTCATACTCTGCGGAGCCAACCATCTCTACGAGTTACTCTCCGTTTTGGCCCGGACCGAGCTCCTCTGCTGATGCTGCTGGGTTTACAACTTTCAGGAATTAAATAAAGCCTGAGGTTAGTTCAATGATCAGTGCTCCGCCTTGCGGCGGATAGCCTCTACCTCTGGAGGTCCCCATGACTATCGATCTGAGTTTCGGTGCGGTGCTCACACAATTAGGTTTGCTTTTTTTCACGGGTTTAGGAATTTTCCTCGTGAATCGGCCTGAATCATGGCCTAGGCGGCGCTGGGGATTTCTGCTGGCGCTTTTAGGACAAGGGATATGGTTTTATCTTTCCCTCAAGGACGGGAATGTACAGTTCGGCATGTTCATCTTGAACGTGTTCTGTACTGTCGGCTGGGCACAAGGTTTCTGGAATAATTTCCTGAAGCGCCAGGAGAACCCCGAAGTGTTAAATGCTGCAACTCCTCGCGACGTTACTTCCGGTTCAACTCGAGGAAGCGTGCATCAAACGCTCGGGGTTGTAGATCCTTGATGTCTACTTGCTCGAAATGGCCGTCCAGATTAGCTAGCACGATATAACCGTCGTTGCAAAACTCCCAGATGATCTGTCGACACGTGCCGCAAGGTGGTGTCAACGGCTCAGTGTCGACCACGACTGCCAGGTTCGTCAGCTCCCGCTCGCCTTCTGAAACAGCTTTCCAGATCGCAACGCGTTCCGCGCAAACAGTTAGACCATAACTCGCGCTCTCAATATTGCAGCCCGTATAAATTTTGCCCGACTTAGTCTCTACCGCAGCGCCGACAAGAAAATTCGAAAACGGCGCAACGGAACGCAAACGTGCCGCGGTTGCGGCCTCAACCAAACGTTTCCAGTTCTCCTCCAAGTGTTAACCTCCAAGCTTTACTAAAACATGGGCCAGCCTCTCGCGAATCTTTCCACTCAATAAATCGATGCTTACGAGATTATGACCGCCCTCAGGAATGATGACGTCTGCATGGCGCTTCGACGGTTCGACGAACTGCATGTGCATGGGCCTGACCGTCGCGAGGTACTGTTCGATGACGGATTCCACCGTGCGATCGCGCTCGGCAATATCTCGTCGCAGCCTGCGTATGAATCGAATATCGTCAGGCGTATCGACGAATACCTTGATATCCATCTGCTCCAGCAAACGCGGGTCGGCGAAGATCAAGATACCCTCGACGATCACGATGGGTTTTGGCTCGACGATGCGCGTTTCTTTCAAACGCGAATGCGTCTTGAAGTCGTAGAGCGGCAGTTCAATCGGTTCGCCCGCCCGCAACCGTCGCACGTGATTCACGAGCAGCTCGTTGTCGAGCGCGTCCGGATGATCGAAATTCGCAATACCTCGGTAATCCAGCGGAAGATCGGTGAGGTTTCTGTAATAGGAGTCCTGCTGAATGAAGACGACTTCGTCGGCGCTGACTGATTCGAGGATGCGATTCGCAACTGTGGTCTTCCCTGAGCCCGTCCCACCCGAAATGCCGATAATCATGCTCATACAAGGCGCCAAATTTAAGTTTTCTCGCGCAAAGACGCAAAGGCGCAAAGGAAAGTGCGCTCTCTTCTTTTGCGGCTTGCGTCTTTGCGCGAGAAAAACTCTTAGATCCTTTTACTAATCCCGCTAATCACTCTTCGCAGCAACTCCGTAAACGTGGCGCGGACGCGTTCGCCCGTCTCCATGACTTCCTCGTGATTGATCGGCGCGTCGCTGACACCCGCGGCCATGTTGGTGATGCACGAGATGCCAAGCACTTCAAGGCCCATATGACGCGCCACGATCGCCTCCGGAACCGTGCTCATCCCGACAGCATCAGCACCAAGATTCCGCAACAACACGATCTCCGCCGGAGTTTCATAACTCGGACCAGAAAGAGCGCCGTAGATCCCGCGACGTACTTCCACGCCCGCGGCCTTCGCTTCATCCACAACCATCGCCTGCAATTCCGGTGAGTAAACCGCCGACATATCCGGGAAGCGTGGTCCAAACCGTTCGTCGTTGGGCCCGCGCAGCGGATTGTCGCCCATCAGGTTCAGGTGATCGCTGATCACCATCAACGCACCTTGTTGCAACTCGACATTTATTCCGCCGGCGGCGTTAGTCAGAATGAGAGTCTTGATACCGAGTAAGTTGAAAACCCGTATCGGGAACGTGACTTCTTCAAGCGAGTAGCCTTCGTAGTAATGTACGCGGCCCTGCATCGCCACGACCGGAACGCCGTCGACTTTCCCAACTACCAACCGTCCCGCGTGGCCCTGCGCTGTCGAACGCATGAATCCCGGTATCTCTTCATACGGTATACCGACAGCTTCATCAAAATCGTCGGCGAAACCACCGAGACCACTGCCCAGCACGATCGCTATGCGCGGCTCGACGTTCATTCGAGCTCGAATGATCCTCGTGGCGTGTTCGGCGCGTTCGTAAAGACTCGTGCTTGCCATTCGCTCAACCATTTCGAAACCCCTCGTCTACTTCTCTTTCTGATAGGGAATACCCAGTGCGCGCGGTGGCCGGGACGATCCAATAAAGCCCGCCAGCACCACAATGGTCAAGACGTACGGAACCATTTGTATGAATTGCACCGGAATATCATCACCCGATGGTAGCTTGAACACGCCCTGCATCTGAATCGAAACCGCTTCGGTAAATCCAAACAGAAGACACGCAAGCATAGTCTGAACCGGTCGCCACTTGCCAAAAATCAAAGCCGCCAGCGCGATGAAACCACGGCCCGCAGTCATGTTTCTCGTGAACAAAGACGATTGACCGATCGAAAGATACGCGCCGCCAATTCCCGCCAGCACACCGGCAAGCAACACACCAGAATACCTGATGCGACTCACGCTGACACCCGCAGCATCCGCAGCTTCCGGATTCTCGCCCGTGGATCGCAGTCGCAGTCCAAATGGCGTCTTGTAAACGACGTACCAGATTGCAGCCACGAGCACGATGATGGCAATCGCGATTACGACCGGCGACTGTGGCAACAAATGATCTTTCGGGAGTTGCGGAGTCGAGCCCGAAGATAAGAAGAAAGCGCCACTCAAAAATCCAGGCACGCCCAACATCAGGATGTTAATCGCAGCTCCACTCACGACTTGATCGGCTTTGAACCTGATACAAGTAACCGCGTAGATCACGGCAATAAAGAGACCCGCAAGCATGCCACCCAACAAACCAATCCAGGGACTCGCGGTACCCATTCCCAATTTCACGTCGGCGGCCCACGTGACCGCAGCCGCGGTAAAGGCGCCGGCGAGCATTTTTCCTTCGAGTGCGATGTTGATGACGCCGGAACGTTCGGAGAACAGACCACCAAGCGCCGCGAGCACGAGTGGAGTCGCGAGTCGAATCGTCGATGCTATGAGTGAAATCGTTAAAATATCTCTCATCAGTTATGCCCTCAAGCGATGCATCGAAAACCTTCCACCCAAAAGCCACTTGAAGAACGCCTCAGCCGCGATGAAAAGAATGATGATGCCTTGCAGCACCTGGACGATATCTTTCGTCACGTGCTCCGAAAACCCGTCGACGTAGATCCCGCCGTGCTGTAACGCAGCAAACAACAACGCCGCAAGGATCACACCCACTGGATGATTGCGGCCCAGCAGTGCAACTGCGATGCCCGTGAAGCCGTAGTTGTCAGAGAAACCGTCGTAATAACGATAACGATAGCCGAGCACTTCGTTGATTCCCACCATGCCTGCAAGCGCGCCCGACACAGCCATCGCGAGAACGATCTGTGTGCGTATCGAAATACCACCATACTCTGCCGCCGAAGGGTTGCTGCCGGTCGCGCGTATCTCATAACCCCACTTTGTTCGCCAGAGAAACAGATAGACCAGCAAACAGCAGAGTAACGCAAGCAGAAAAGCGACGTTCAAAGGGATGCGCTCCGGAAAACCCGGAACGAACTTACCGAAACGTGCGATGTGTGCGCCTTCGCCGATCATCGAGGTCTGCATGATCGGATCGCCCGGAATTTTGTAGTGATACTGTGTGAAGTAGCTGACGAGCGCGAGCGCGATGAAGTTCAACATGATCGTGTTGATGACTTCGTGCGATCCGAATCGAGCTTTCAACACGCCGGGAATTGCCCCCCAGAACGCGCCGGTGAGTATCGCTGCCAGGAAACAAAAAGGAATAAGAAGCCAGGGAGTCAGATTCGCAAAAGTGATGCCGACCCACGCGGTCGCGAACGCGGCGATGTAGAGTTGGCCCTCGGCGCCGATGTTGAATAAGCCACAACGGAATCCAACGAGGACGGCGAGCCCTGTGAAGATCAACGGCGTCGCGTGAAAGAGTGTGTAACCGATTCCGTCCGGCCAGGAGAGCGCGCTACCCAACAACAGACGATACGCCACGAAAGGATTATCGCCGACGAGCAGTATCAGAATGCCGCCAACTATAAATGCGGCCAACACGGCGATCAGGGGGAACAGAAGCTCACGCGCAAATTTAGGCATCTTTTGTGATTTTTGTGCCTTTTTGTGGCTAACCTTTTTTGTGCCTTTGGTGGCTTAATGGCCGCGGGTCATCAACAATCCAATCTCCTCCAACGTCCCGACTTTCGGATCGACTTCACCCGCGATTCGACCTTCGTGAATAACCAGCAACCGATCGGAAAGACTCGTCACCTCTTCAAGCTCCGCGGACACAAGCAAAATCGCGCAACCCGAATCACGCAAAGACACCAACTGGCGGTGAATAAACTCGATGGCACCGATGTCAACACCGCGCGTCGGCTGCGATACCAGCAACAGCTTCGGATCGAGGTGATACTCGCGACCAATGATCAGCTTCTGCTGGTTACCGCCCGAGAGCGCACGCGCCGGGAGAGCCGCGTTCGGTGGACGAACGTCAAACTCGCGAATGATCTCACTGGCACGACGCTGTATGGCATTCTCATCGAGAAAAATGCCACCGGCAAAAGCCGCAACCGGTGGACGATAGTGCACACCTAAAATCGAATTCTCTGCGAGACTGAAATCCAGCAACAGTCCACGTCGGTGACGATCTTCGGGTATGTGAGCGATGCCGAGCTCGCGCCTCACGCGCGCACTCATCGCGTTGATGTTCCGTCCTTCGAAGTTGATCTCTCCGCTGAGCCGCGCCGGTTCAACCAGGCCGGCGAGCGCTTCGATCAACTCGGTCTGGCCATTGCCTTCTACGCCGGCAATACCGACGATCTCACCGCTACGAACTTCGAAACTGACATTGTTGACGCGTTTCGTGCCGTTGATGTCGGAGACTGAAAGGTTTCTGACCTCCAACTCCGAGCGGCCAACTTCCGGATCGCTTTTCTCGACTCGCAACAACACTTCGCGCCCCACCATGAGCCGCGCGAGTTCCGCTGCGTTCGTGTCTTTTGTCTGCACGCGTCCGACGACTTTGCCATCGCGCATGACAGTAACTTCATCGGAGATCGCGAGCACTTCGGAGAGTTTGTGAGTGATGATGATGACGGTCTTTCCCTGCTCACGCATGCGCCGCAGGATCGCGAAAAACTCTTCCACTTCGAGCGGCGTGAGCACAGCTGTCGGTTCGTCGAGAATGAGCAATCGCGCATGTCGATAGAGAGCCTTCAGCAATTCGACCCGCTGTTGTTGGCCCACTGACAGATGTTCTACGGGCTCATTCGGATTAACGGCGAGTTTGAATTCTTCGGAGAGTTGTCTGATCTGAGACGCGGCGCTTTTGAGATCGAGGGCAAGCGCGCTGCCAGGTTCAGCGCCGAGCACGATGTTCTCGGCCACCGTCATCGTCTCAACCAGCATGAAGTGCTGGTGGACCATCCCGATTCCGAGTGCAATTGCATCGTGAGGCGACTTGATGTCGCGCACCTGGCCGTCGACAAGAATCTCGCCGCTGTCAGCCGTGTAGAAGCCGTACGCGATCCTCATCGCCGTCGACTTCCCGGCGCCGTTCTCTCCCACGATCGCGTGAATAGTCCCGGGCTTGACGACGATATCTACGTGATCGTTCGCGAGGACGTCGCCAAATCTCTTAGTTATCTGTCGGAGTTCGAGCATCAGAAAGTTTGAGCCACGGATGACACGGATAGATACAGATTTAATCCGTTTTTTCCGTGTAATCGGTGGCTAACTACCCATTGCGTCAGTGACTTTAATCTCTCCTGCGATGATCTTTTTCTTCGCGTCTTCCGCTTCCTGGATCGCCTCCGGAGAAACGAGGTCCTTGTTGTAGTCGTCCATCGCGTAACCTACGCCGTCCTTGTCCAGACCAAAGACGTGCAGGCCGGGTGAGAAGCGATGGTTGACGGCGTCCCGAACAATGTCGTAGACGGCGTTGTCGACGCGCTTGACCATGCTTGTTAGAACAAAACCGGGTTTGACCATGTTCTGATTAGAATCGACGCCGATCACGAAATGCGTGGCGCGCCCGTTCTGTGTGCCCTGTTGCTCGACGGCATCGAAAGCTCCGAGTCCGGAATTGCCCGCCGCAGTGAAGATCACGTCGGCGCCCTTCCCGATCTGAGCGAGCGAGAGTTCTTTGCCTTTGCCGGGATTGTTCCACGCACCGTCAGTTACACCGACGTAGTTTTCGATGACGCGAATGTTGGGATTTACAGACTTCGCGCCTTGCTCATACCCTTTGGCGAAACGATGAATCAGACCGATGTCCATACCGCCGAGAAAACCGATCGTGCCGGTGCGTGAAGCCTTAGCAGCGAGTATTCCGACCAGATACGAGCCTTCATGCTCCTTGAAGATCAGAGAAGCAACGTTTGGCAGTTGGCTGACGCCGTCGATAATGGCGAACTGAATGTTCGGATAGTCTTTCGCGACGCTCTCCATGATCGGCGCCTGTGCAAAACCAACACCGATGATGAGATCGAAATTTCGCTCGGCGAAAGCGCGCATCGCGGGTTCGATGGCGTTTGGTGTACCGGGTTCGATATCGCGCAAGACTATCGGAAGATCCTTTGCGGCACGTTGCACACCTTCCCACGCCGCGGCATTGAAAGATCGGTCGTCCTTTCCGCCGATGTCGAAAACGATTCCGACGTAGATCTTCGATGGGTCGCGAGCGAAAGAGTCCTGGCAACCGGGCATCAACAGTGTCGCCGCGAAGAGTAGTGCAAGAGCTGGAAAAACTTTGTATTTCATTCGTTGATGATTTCCTTAACTAACTTCAACGGCTGTGCAGCAGGTTCATCTCCGATGTGATACGCCGCCTGAATACGATGTGCAGCGTCAGCCGCAGCCGAAGCGTCCGCGCAGTAAACGGTTCCGATTGTCTGGCCGGCGCTAACCTGATCGCCTAGTTTCAACTCGCAAGTAAAGCCAACCGTGGGATCGACTGTGTCTTCGATGCGGACGCGCCCGCCGCCGATTGCTGCGATTGCGTGACCAATATCCGTGGTGTCGATCTTTGCAATGAAGCCGGAGCGCGGGGATTCTACCTTAACCGTTTCGCTCACCAAAGGCAGAAAACGGCCGGGATCGTCGCAAACGCGCGGGTCGCCGCCCTGCGCGGCAATGTTGCTTCGCAAACACTCGAGTGCCTTGCCTGAGCGTAAAACCTGCTCCAGTCGCTGGCGGGCCGCTTCGATGGTTTGATCGACATTTGCGAGTACCAGCATATGTGCTGAGAGTTGCAGCGACAACTCGAGCACAGGCTGCGCAGCTTTGTTTGCTTCGCCACGCAGAAGCAGCACGCACTCTTCGACCTCGAGAGAGTTTCCGACCGCACCGCCAAGCGGTTGGTTCATGTCCGTCAACAAAGCCCGCGTCTTGATACCACACGAATTTCCAGTGCTCACCAGCGCATGGGCCAACGCACGCGCACGCGCTTCTTCGCGCATGAAGGCGCCGTTGCCCACCTTCACATCGATGATCATCGCATCGAGACCGGCAGCGCCTTTCTTCGAGATGATCGACGCGACGATCAAAGGTATGGCTTCGACGGTTGCAGTCGCATCTCGCAGTGCGTACATCTTTTTGTCTGCGGGCGCGATTTCGCCAGTCTGTCCTGCCATCGCATAGCCCACCTGGGCGGTAACCTGCTTGAACTCAGTCAAACTCAGATTTACGCGATAACCCGGAATCGCCTCGAGCTTGTCGAGCGTCCCGCCTGTATGGCCCAGGCCACGACCGGAAATCATCGGCACAGACACATCACACGCAGCTACCAGCGGGGCGATGATGATCGAAGTCTTATCACCAACGCCACCGGTTGAATGTTTGTCAGCTTTTGGTTTGGGAATGTCGGTAAAGTCGAGGATGTTGCCGGAGTTGAGCATTGCCTCCGTCAACGCTTGTTGCTCGTCCGGGTTCATGCCATTGAGATAAATGGCCATGAGCAGTGCGCTGACCTGGTAGTCTGCAATGCGGCCACTGGTAACGCCCGCGACGAAGAAATCGATCTCTTCACGCGAGAGGCTCAGCCCATCTCTCTTTTTTCTGATGACGTCCTGTGGTCTCAAGCAGCTTTCCTTAGTTGCTCTCCATAAGAACAGCGGCCTGAGCGGTCACAGCGAGCCCCTGCCCCACCGCATCGAGCCCTTCGCCCGTCTTCGCCTTCACGTTCACGCAGTCGGAATCGATTCCCAATACCCCGGCGATGTTTTCGCGCATGGAATCGACGTACGACCTGAGCTTTGGCGTTTCAAGCAAGATGGTCGAATCAACATTGACTACGTGGAGACTGCGTTCGCGGGCCAACCACATCACCCGCGAAAGTAATTCAAGACTATTCGCACCACTCCACTGTGGATCCTTGTCCGGGAAATGAACTCCGATATCGCCCTCACACAGCGCACCGAGAATCGCATCGGCAATCGCATGACTCAATGCATCCGCATCCGAGTGACCGTCCGCCCCGCGATCCGACGCGATATGCACACCGCCCAGCACCAGCGCCCGTCCCTCGACGAGTCGATGAGTATCAGTGCCGATGCCGATTCTTAGCATTAATCTGTGTGATCTGTGAACTGCCTTAACAACGCTTCAGCGACTAGGAGGTCCTTGTGTGCTTCTTTGTGCCTTTTTGTGGCTAACCCGCTTTCAACAACGCTTCCGCAATCAGGAGGTCCTCGGCAGTCGTAATCTTAATATTCCTCGCACTGCCTTCGACAATGCTCACGCGTTGGCCCAGTTGTTCGACCAGCGCGCTTTCGTCGGTCAACGACGGATCGTTAACATCAGCTCGCTGGTACGCCTGTAGCAACAACTCGTAGCGAAAGCACTGCGGCGTCAGCGCGCGGCGCAACGCGGTTCGATCCAACGTCTTCACAACCGCGTGCGCGCTAACCTGCTTGATCGTATCCGTCACCGGCGCGACCAGAATCGCGGCGCCATCCACCTTTGCAGCCGCAACAGTGCTCGCGATCTCGTCGACGGTTACAAAGGGACGAACACCATCGTGCACCGCGACGATCTCAGCCGTTGCAGACCGGATCGACATCAAGCCGCGCTTTACCGAATCAGCGCGCGTTGCACCACCCGGCACGATGCGCGCGACTTTCCCCAGGCCGTATTTCCCGGCCATTGAAAGGAAGCCCGCAGACTCCTCCGCGGGCAACACCACTATTACCTCATGAATGCTGTCGCACTCCTGGAACGGCTTGAGCGTGTGAAAAATCACCGGCGTTCCTGCTAACAGCAGAAACTGCTTAGGTCGATGGCGCGTGCGCGCGCTGCTCGCCATCCGGGTGCCGGCGCCGGCGGCGGCAATAATCGCGATGTTCATGAAGAAGTTAGGAATTCGTCGCAGTGGCGTGCGGCGTCAGCTCTCCGTGATCGGCTCGCTTTCAGAAATACGCACTGGAGCCGGAGTGCTGCGCGAATCTCGCATCTGACGGCGCGAAGCGCCGTTGGTGCGATGAATGTCGCTGTGTCCGCCATTTTCCGCTTCTTCCCAGAGACGGCCGAAGATCATCTTGCCGGCAGTAGTCTGCAACACGCTGGTCACTGCGATGTCGGCGTTCTTGCCGATCAAGCGTCGCGCATTGTCGACCACCACCATCGTGCCATCGTCGAGATAGGCCACGCCCTGATTGTATTCCTTGCCTTCCTTCAGGATGAAAACCCTCATTGCCTCGCCTGGGAGTACGACTGGCTTGAGCGCATTTGCCAACTCGTTGATGTTGAGCACGCTGACTCCGCGCAACTGGGAGACCTTGTTCAAGTTGAAATCGTTCGTGACGATTACGGCATCAAGCTGTTTGCCGAGCTCGATCAACTTCAGGTCAACTTCGCGCACTGAAGGAAAGTCAGTCTCAACGATTTGAATATCGAGCGAACTGTTGTTCTGGAGCCGGTTGAGCATGTCCAGACCACGGCGCCCGCGTTGGCGTTTTGACGAGTCAGGTGAATCTGCCACCTGTTGCAATTCACGGAGGATGAACTGCGGGATGATCAACGAGCCTGTCAGAAATCCGGTTTCGGCGACGTCGGCGATACGGCCGTCGATGATCACGGAGGTGTCGAGAATCTTCAGATCGCGACGCGCGACCTTGTCGCTAAAAATTCCACCCAACGCGGAGAGATCGAGATAGTCACCCTTCGCAGCACCGACCATCAATCCGACGTAGGCCATGAAAAACGTCAGCGCCAGCGTTAAGAACGTCTTCATGCCCGGTTCAAGCGCGCGTGTTTCCTGGTGACTGATCAACGTGCCGATCAAATAGGCACCGATGATTCCGAGGATTGAACCAACAGCGGCGCCAATCAGCGTCTTCAAAGTCGCGCGACGGATCCGCATCTCGAAAACGATGATGCAGACAGCGATGAGCGCACCGGCGCCCGCAGAAATCCATGGATCGTCGCCCAGAGGTACCAGTTTGTAACCCGCGACCACCAGAATTGCTGTAAATATAAGCCGTATTAAGACGACATCGGCACGCATCACAAACGCATACTACCACGCCAAATATCCGCAGCGCCACGTAATCCTTGGCATCTAAGCCCTTTTTACGCTTAAACTAGCGGCATGAGTAAACCAATTCTAATTCTTGCCATGGCACTCGTCTGCGCCACGCAGCAAAGCTCGCTGAAGTTTACTGTTCCCGCCGGTTGGGTTGAAGAGGAGAGAACTTCAAGTATGCGCATCGCGCAGTACCGGTTGCCGAAGGCGACTGGCGATGCGGAAGATGCGTCTCTGGTCCTTTATTACTTCGGGCAGGGCCAGGGAGGTTCGACGGCAGCAAACGTCGAACGCTGGATTGGTCAGATTCAACAGGCGGACGGCAGTTCTACGAAAGACAAGTCTAAAGAGGACAGCCTCGAGGCGCACGGATTGAAAGTCACAACGGTGGACGTGTCGGGGACCTACGTTGCGGAGACAGCACCGGGTAGCGGCACATTCCACAACAAGCCCGGCTACAGGCTCCGGGCGGCTGTGGTGGAAACTCCGAAGGGATCTTACTTCGTGAAACTCGTGGGACCCGAAAAGACTGTGACGCAGTGGAACGAGTCGTTCTTGAGCTATCTACGGTCGTTCGAGTTCAGGTAATAGGACCTATTTATAGCGATAGGTAATTCGTCCGCGCGACAAGTCGTAGGGCGACATCTCAACACTCACGCGATCGCCAACCAGAATCCGGATGCGATTCTTTCGCATCTTTCCGGAAATAGCTGCTAACACCACGTGCTCGCTGTTGTCGAGGCGGACTTTGAAAAAGGCGTTGGGCTGTTTGTCGATGATGGTGCCCTCCGCCGGGATTAGATCTTCTGCTGCCAATTAGTTTCTCCTTGGGAGTGGGTTTTCGGACCGCCCACAATAACACACTCGCCCCCTAAAGACGTAAAGGTGTTCATCCGCATCAATCAGCGGCTAAACCCACTTAATTGAACAGGTTCAAAAAACTTCTTGACACCCACCCGGATCAGGCGTAGGCTGCGGTTAGTTGAACGTGTTCAAATCAGCTAAAGGAGGCTGACCATGACAATCGGAATAAGCACATACCTGATTTACCTGAGCATCAGCATCGCGCTGACTATCTGGGTCGCCCGCACACTACACAAAAACGGCCGCGTTTTCCTCGTCGACGTCTTCCACGGAAACGAGGCCCTCGCCGATTCGGTCAATCACCTGCTCGTCGTCGGCTTCTACCTCATCAACTTCGGCTACGTCACCCTCGCCCTCAAACTCGGCTACGCAGTCACCTCCGCAGAGCAAAGTATTGAAGCCCTGTCCGTCAAGGTAGGCATGGTGCTCCTCGTCCTCGGCGGGATGCACTTCTTCAACCTCTTTATCTTCAGCCGCATGCGCCGCAGGTCACACGTGCATCCGAATAATTACCCTCCGGTGACCCCCGACACTTTCACTGCCGTCAATCAGGAGGCCTGAGCCATGCAAGCCCTAACCGTGCTTTACGACCCGGACTGTGGCCTATGTAGACGCGCGCACGAGTGGCTGGCTGAACAGTCAAAGATAGTCGAGCTCAAATTCATGCCCTGCGCTTCCGATGAGGCGCGCAAGCGCTATCCACAGCTCGATCACGATCTGACGAAGAAGGATCTGACGGTGGTGGACGATCTAGGTAGAGTCTACTTCGGTCCAAAGGGCTGGTTGATGGTCCTCTGGGCGCTGGTACGGTATCGCGACTGGTCCTATCGACTGGCGGCGCCGGAACTCTTGCCCACTACGAAACGTGTGGTGTCGATGATTTCGCAGAATCGATACCAGATCTCGAAAGCCACGGGACTCAACAGGTGACCGGGATGAGTGCGACCCGCAAAAAGAAGACGACGACAAAAACCGTTAAAGGCGATCAGACCAAGGCGCTGATCCTCGAGACTGCCCTGGAGATGTTTCGCGAGCGCGGGTACGAGGAAACCACGATGCGCGCCATTGCACAAAAAGCAGGCGTGTCGCTCGGTAATGCCTACTACTACTTCAGCTCGAAGGAATATCTCATCCAGGCGATCTATCAGCGCATCCACGACGATCACCTCGCCGTCGCCGAACCCGCGCTCGAGAAACACGACACACTGAAAGCACGCCTGCTCACGGTGATGCGTTTGAGGATCGACGTTCTCAAACCGTATCACCAGTTCGCGGGCGTGCTTTTCAAGACTGCGGCACATCCACAGAGTCCTTTGAATCCGTTCTCCGATGAATCGGACCCGGTGCGCGACGCGAGTATTCAACTGTTCGCAAGGGTGATCGAAGGAACAAAGGCGCGCATTCCAAAAGACCTTCGCGCAGAGTTGCCTTACCTGCTGTGGGTCTACCACATGGGGATAGTGCTGTTTTGGATTCACGATCCATCGCCAAAGCACCGCCGCACGTATCGCCTGGTCAACAACACGGTCGAGCTGCTCGATCGAATGATTCATCTCGCCAGCAATCCGTTTATGCGACCGTTGCGCAAGCAGGCGTTGCGACTGGTCGACGAGCTGCGCGATGCCGCTGAATCGCTCGACGACGATGAACCGGGCGACGCGGCGTGAGATTAAGAGGTTCACATGAGAACCAAAAATCTGTCATTTCAACTCGAGCAGACGATGCCCAGCATTTTTCTCCTCCAGGGGGCGTTCGCGGGGCTTGTGGCCGGCCTTGTATACACGGCCGCTATCTGTTTCTGGAACCCACCTTTTATGTTCATCGAGGCGATTTTTATTTCGCCTTTCTTTCTTGTCCTGGGAAGCGTCGCCGGTGTAATCAAATCGATAATAATGTGGCTTCCCTATCGTTTGACCAGGATTCAAGTTCATCCTGTGACAAGAGTGGCGATCACGAGTATTTGTACCGGCGCAGGTGCTCTCCTGCTGGCTCTGAAATTCGGTTATGGGTTCGAGTCACCGAGTGATACGGCGGCATGGGTGCTTACGATGTTACTCGGTGGACTACCGACCGCAGTCCTGGTGGGATCAAGCGTGAAACCATGGGAGCTGTTCACGTTCGGAAGCATTGCGGTGGGCGACAGTCGCACCGGCGGACGTGTCGGCTCCAGGAGCATTGCGGCAACCGTCGGCACGCTGCCGCTCCGATTCTTAAGTTTAATTGCTTTGGGTGTTTGGATACTGGCTTGTGCGTGTAGGTTCCACCCCGTCGCGCGCATGATCGGCCCTTTCGTGGCATTTCCTTTCATATACCTTTTGTGCACGACGTACGTGACTTTCAGGTCGCCTCACCGGGTACTTCTACTGGTGAGTGGGATTCTGCTGAATTTACCAGTCAGCGTCGTCACCTACTTCGCATTCAAAATCAAACCCGGATCATATTTTTACACCGAAGCATTTCCTTATGTTTTTGGAATCGGGAGTGCGTTTCTACTCGCCTGGGTAATTTTCCTGGTCGCCCGACTGACTGCCCCAACACAAAGATTGATCCGCGAGACGGGTTTCAGCCACGTGGAGCATCACTGCCTCGGTGCGCGATTCATAGAGTGGCAAGAGCGTCACGCTGCTTAGCCACAAAAAGGCACAAAAGTTACAAAAGATATGGCAATCTGTGCTGAATGGCTCGGATTGCAATTATCGGTGGCGGTATCGGTGGTTTGACTGCGGCACTCGCGCTTCAACAAT
>DATNCH010000036.1:0-5188 GCA_035571655.1 Pyrinomonadaceae bacterium | reverse complement strand
AAAAATTTTCAGAATCGAGGTGGGCTCGTAGTAGCCGCCGCTGGGAACTATGGAGTGTCGGAAACTGTTTCCAACGATCAGTACGTGGTCACGGTTGGAGCAACCGATCAGTCGGACGTTCTCTATTCATGGTCCAACCGGGGTAACAATCTCGACCTCGTTGCTCCCGGTTCAGTCTACACAACAGCGAGATTCGGAATGTACGGCGTCGGTGGTGGAACGTCTTATGCTTCCCCGACTGTCGCCGGCGTTGCCGCGTTGGTTCTTTCGCTGAATCCATCTCTCACAGGACCGCAGGTGGAAAATATTCTAAAGCTGAACGCGGATGATCTCGGTGTCGCTGGCTGGGATCCGTTCTACGGTGAAGGTCGGGTAAACGCGGCGAGAGCTGTTGCGGCGGCGGCTCAAATCATCAACACCAGAGACGGTGTGTCTCCGTCTATAACGATCACTTCGCCAGGTCAGGGAGACACGGTAACGGGAACTATAAACGTTGAAGTAAGTGTCAGCGACAATGTCGGCGTGGTCAAAAGCCAACTTTACGTCGATAACGTACTGGTTGTTTCGTCAACCACTGCTCCATTCACGCTGAAGTGGAATACCAGGAAACTGAAGTCAGGTCAGCACGTCTTAAAATCAAAGGCGTTCGACGCGGCGGGGAATGCCGGCACATCTGAACCCATTACCGTTATCAAATGAAAAGAAGGGTGAATGACGTAGCGTCACTCACCCTTCGTCGTTAACTCCTCTAAGGACCGAATCTAAAAGGCCCAGAGAAATGCGATTCTCGTAACTTTGGCCAGGAAAGTCTCTTTCGCAGCAACCTTAGTTGCCGGAGCTGAGTCTTTCGCCGGAGGCTCCACGATCGCTTGCGCCTGAGGTGCTGGAGACGTCAGTGAAAAACACAATTGCGCGGTTTGCGAACCGCTGCAACTCTTGCTATCCGTGACGGTCACCGTGTACACCCCGGTCTTGTTTACCAACAGACAACTCTTTGTCGGTCCACAAGTGTTGGTTGGATCGTTCACCGGAGTTGGACCACTCCATGAGTAGGAATCAAACCCCGCAGTTGCTGTCAGTTTTGAAACTGTGTCGCACGCCTGCGTTAGAGTGATGGTTACGGTCGGGTTTGGATTGATTACCAGGTTCGCCGAAGAGCCGGCGGTTCCGCAATCGCCCGTCACTGTCACGTGCACCGCATGCGTTCCGACACTGAAATCGCCCGGATTGACGGTGAGCTTGGTGGCGTCGCCATCAGCGTCCGTGGCCGTGTTTCCGTCGATTGTCCAGGCATAGGTCAACGTGCCGGCTCCCGTTGCTGCGACTTGAAATACCACTGGTGCGGTATCGCTGTCGCAAACTTCAACCTTGTCGATCTCATCCGTGATAACCGTCGGTGGCTTGATGTTGAGCGTGGTGCTCTGGACGGCTGGTGGTCCGCAATTGCAATCAACCGAAACCTGAACGGTGTGATTTCCCGGAGCGAGACCAGTCGTGTCGATCGTTACGTGACTACCGCCGGGAGTTCCATCCTGATCCGTGAAAGCCGCACCGTCGAGAGTCCACGTGAAGGAACAACTTCCGTCGCCGCCGGATGCTGTCGTGGAGTACTCCACGCTTGTTCCGGCACAGACGCTGACGTTGTCCGTTAGATCAGTTGTCGACGTGTTCGCCTCGACTGTTGTAATGACCTCGCACGACACACCGCTTCCGCCAGCGTTTGTAGGCGTGGCTTGCACGGTGTAAGAGCCTGCCCCACCGGGATCGACGTCCACGAAGACGGTTCCGAGATTCGGATCGCCATTCGAATTCTTGATACTTGCTCCACAGGTATTGTTGATGAGTTGGAACAAGTAGGTTGCGCCGGCTTCCGGATTGGTAACTTCGTAGTGCGCGGTCGCATCGCTCTCACATACCGTTGTCGGACCGCTAAGGTTACATCCGCCAGGAGCACGAACGGCTGCGGCTGCAAGCGATCGATCCTGGTTTCCACCAGAGCCGTCAAACGAGATCAGCCGCGTATGGTAGGGCGAACCGCTAATGCCTGCCGCGGAATGCCCGGCACCCCAATCACCGGTAGCCGCGATATGTCCGCCCCACGCGATCACAACTGTTGGGCTCGTTGCGTTGAAAGTAATTTGCATACGCGTGGAAGCCTGCGCCGCGTTCAGATTACCTTCACTCAAATAGACCAGCCCGGTGATCGTGCCGTTGTAGATAGTCATCACTTTCTCTCCGGCAGGCAGGGCGTTGAAACTCGCAGTTGGTTGTCCGGCCACGGGACTTGCAACACTCCCGGGAGCCGGAATTGGAAACGTAGTAAAAGTCCCCGGATTACACCCGGCGACGCCTAAGCAGGGCAGCACATTTTCAGTGATGCGATCGTAGTATGTGATGTAATCGATGGCATTCACGCTGCTGTGTTTGATGTCCCACTCGATCACCGCGATATGACCGCCTACGGAGATGTTGCTTAATTTGAGACGGTAGGGAATTGATTGTCCTTCGAAATAGTGGGCATTTGACGCGCCGGCGTTGCCATTGACCCAATCCGGTGGATCGATCGGAGCGTCGAACGATCCGTTTCTGACCTGGTCCAGGTCCGCTTTCGGTGGCGCAAACATCGGCGCCAGAAACGGAGTGACGGGAACTTTATTGATCTCTCTTTGCGCGATTTCGTTCTTTGTAGAATTTTGTGAGGGTTGCTTGTACGTTGCTGTACCGCCAATACTCCACAGCAACAGTGGTACTACCGCGAGTGTAACGAACAGGAATCTGAGGCCTGTCCTTTTTGTCTTGCGATTCATTTTTTCCTCCAAATGTATTGGACCCGTGAAGGTCATGCCTTAAGTTCTACTGAACTTTTGGCATCGTGAGCTTCGCTTAGTCGGGCAAAAAGATGCTGAGCGAATTGGGAGCGCTCTGCTTCGTACTTGTCGAGGTGCTCTTTGGATATACAGATCGAGAGGTTTCGGAAGTCGAAGCGCAGAAATCGAAACGCGCAAATCAATGCCGAATGTTTTGAAATCGGCAAGCTCGGTCCGACAACGAGTCATGAGATACGCGTCCTCGAAAGCGCATCACTTGAGACCACGATGATTCATGACGAGCACGAGTGACAGCAGTGCCCGACATGATTTCTGGGCGACGCGGAATCAAGCCATGCGATAAAGCTGCACGTGTCCGAATGGAGCGTGGGAGAATTTGGCTAACCGGACGGGTAACGCGCGGGCTGTTGGGATGCGTCGGGGGCCGGGTAGGAAAAGAACTCCTTACTTCAATCGAGTTTCCAGCGCGAGGCGTTAGCATCGCGCATTGCCGTTACTAGCGAGGAAAGCTCTGGGACAAAAAGCAGCGTCCTCCTCAAATTAATCCGAACTTCCTTGCGAAGCGAAGAACGGATGCGGCTATTTCGATAAATACATTGTAGTTAAGGTTTGATTATTAACAAGGGAGCTATTTGCCAAAGTGGAAGCACAAACGTGCCGATTTCTGAGACTGGCGGAGTAGGCAGGATCGTAGTAGGAAGATCGGACCACAACCTTGGGGTTTAGCCCTTGTACTGAACAACACTTACTGGTTCTAACGTCACCATTCCGTCTGTGATCATTCCGTCCAGCTGCGGCAAAAAGCGCTCGACCTTTTCTCGACTATCGACTATCTCGATTACCATCGGAAGATCCTCCGACAGGCGCAGAATCTTTGCCGTATGAAGCACGCTATGTTTACCGAAGCCCATCACGCCTCGGAGCACAGTAGCGCCCGCCATTCCTTGTTCTCTGGCCTTCAGGACTATGGCTTCATAAAGCGGATGATGGTGGTGGCGGTCGCTCTCGCCGATGAAGATCCGCAACAGAAATCCTTCCTCTGGAATCGTCATAATTGCCCTCACAAGACTCTGGCCAAAACGTAGCCAATCCACACCATGAATAGACCGAGAACATTCGACGCAATCATATTCAAGATCCCCAGCCCGAATTCACCATCTCGTAGCAGCGTAAAAGTCTGCAATCCGTAAGATGAGAACGTAGTAAATCCGCCGAGTAAGCCGATAAGGATCACGGTCCGGACTGTAGGACTCACGAGGAACCGTTCCTCACTCAGAAAGAACACGGCGCCCGTTACTAAGCAACCGAGCAAGTTGACGGCCATCGTTCCCCACGGAAACGTCTCGCCATACTTTCTCGCCACGAATCCCGAGAGCCAATACCGCAAGAGAGTCCCGACGAGCCCGGCCAAAGCAATGAAGATAGTTTTCTGCATCCTTTACAGATGAAGTTACAGTGCAGTATTGAACCGCCAGGGACGGAATCGAACCGCCGACGCCGCGCGTTTATTGTGTGGTAATCGTGTTAGCTGCGTAGAAACTTTGGACCCGACACGAACTCAAACAGGCACAAACTCGGCATGCACATCACTCGGTTGCAAAGCTAGGCAACTTCCCGCAAGACTCGGGGATTCTTCGCCACAATTCGGAGCAATGTACGCGCGGCGCCCGAGGGAGCTCGCCGACCTTGTTCCCAATCCTGCAGCGTCCGCACCGAGACCCCAAGCAACTCCGCGAACTGCGACTGTGAAAGCCCGGTGCTCTCGCGTACCGCACTTACCTGCGGGACAGTGATGACGCGACCGTGCTCTCCGCGCTTGATTTCGCGAATCCCTTCAAGAATCTCCAATCCAATATTGCGTTTTACTTTAGCCATCGATCTCTTCCTTAATTTGGCGAAGCACGGTCCACTTGTACCACACGATTATCGACCATTGCGCCAGATCTTTGTCTGGAGGTGAATAATCATGGTTTGCGAATGTTACCATCCAGACTCTAAAAAATTTTTAACCCCAGTGTCTAAATCGTCGCCGCCCATTCGATTAGTAGGTGAAAGGGCAGAAAACATTAAATTAAGGAGACATCAAAATGCGAGTCCTGGTCATTATCAAGGCGAACGAGGAGTCAGAAGCGGGAATCATGCCGAGCGAGCAACTGCTCAACGCGATGGGTAAGTTCAACGAAGAGTTGGTGAACGCCGGAGTCATGCTGGCGGGTGAAGGATTGCACCCGTCGTCGAAAGCAAAGCGAATCAAGTTTTCCGGCGGCAACCGAATCGTGACGGATGGTCCATTCGCGGAAACACGCGAGCTGATCGCCGGTTTCTGGATCTGGAAAGTGAATTCGATGGAAGAAGCGCTC
>DATNCH010000035.1:0-21458 GCA_035571655.1 Pyrinomonadaceae bacterium | reverse complement strand
CATCCAAGTATCGTTGATCTCATCCCGGGACGGCTGACCTCATCCAAGTATCGTTGATCTCATCCCGGGACGGCTGACCTCATCCAAGTATCGTTGATCTCATCCCGGGACGGCTGACCTCATCCAAGTATCGCTGATCTCATCCCGGGACGGCTGACCTCATCCAAGTATCGTTGATCTCATCCCCAGGACGGCTGACCTCATCCAAGTATGGCCACAAGTTCACAGCCTACCGTTTTTCTTCGCCGGGACGGTATGAGCTTTCGAGGTTGGCGCGTATTTCGTCGAGCGTGAACCATGCGGGCTTGAACTCTCGGCGCGCATAAAGCGCTGCCTGGTCCATGTAATGCTTGCTACGCGGATCTCCGCTGGCGCCAAAGGTGTGGATCGATAGTGCGCGAACACGTGGTCCAAATTCGACGACGCTGATATAAGTTCCACCCGCAACGCCGTAGCGTCGCTTTTGTCCGGGCATTGGTGCAGCATAAACCGTGAACACAGCCCCATCGTTGCCGTTTACGCCACTCACGGGGATGCTCGCGCTCGAATCCTGGAACGGTTCGTCTTTGCTTTCGTCGGGACGTTGCAAACGGCTGAGCTCACCCCACGCAACTCGCCACGTGCCGAAGTCGCGCTCGAGGCCTTCGACGACATCGGTTAACGCTTTCAACTTACTTAACGAACGATCTCTCGAGACGCGCTCGTGCCAAAGACTGAACAGCGTCATCGCAACGGAGTCGTTCGTGCTTCGACGATCCCAGCGAGCCAATTCGTCGTGAACTTCTTTCAGCCGCGGATTGTCGTTTTCTTTCAGCGCAGCGAGTAGTTCCGGCAAACGCGTACCCGCACTCATGACGCGAGTGTCAAACGCGACCCGCCGCCATTCATCAAAAGTGAAACTCGTCTTGCTCGCAAGGATCTCACGTGAGATCGCGCCGCGAGGATTGTCACCCTCCTGGACCATGTATTTCGGAAACTGTTTCGGATCGGGATTGCCCTCACTGGTGAGCAGAAAAGGCGTCGTATTGCAGTTTTGCATCCATCCGGTTTTCGGGTTTGTCATTTGAGGCAGCTCTGACATCGTGTGATAACCCTGCCACTCAGTTGCCGGGTCGCTGCCGTCGACGGGCTTGGTCCAATCGAAGCGCGGATCGCGCTTAGGCACAGCGCCGTTGTAGAGATACCACGTGTTTCCCTGCCGGTCTCCATACATCACGTTGCCAAAGAGCATGTTCAGCGGCGCTATCGCGCGCTTGAGCGCTGCGAGTGAATTCGCGCGCGTCATGTCGTACCACTCGCGCAGCCAACCATCCGATTCAAACTTCGCCATGCGAATCGCGAGCAGCTTGCCGTCACGTGAACCGAGAATCGGACCGTGATGCGTCTTGCGCATCGTGAAGCGTTGCGTCTCCAGACCCGTTGCCGTTTTGACGCGAATTTCTTCGACGTGCTCCGTCGCCATGCGATAGCCGTTACCGTACTTGTACGCGAGCGGACGAGCAGGATCGTCAAACGTTTCGACGTAGACGTCTGTCAGGTCGGCGGCATTGTCGGTACTGACCCAACCGCCGTTCTCATTGTGCCCGACGTAAGGCAGCGGAAATCCGAAGCGCGTGTAGCCGGTGAAGTTCCAACCCTCGTCGCTGTGAACGTGACCTTCATAAACCTGGCCTGGGCCGAAGAACGGCAGGTGCGGATTGATGAAGAGGAGCGCGTGGCCGCTCGCGCTTTTTGATGGATTCACAACCCAGCCGTTCGAGCCTGTATGTGGTTTTAAATCGATTTCGTTCGCGGCGGTTTGAGACTGTGCCCCTCGGAGTGCCCTGTCTCGCGCGAAGCCGTTCTGGAAATAGTTATAACGAATGAAAGCCAGCGTGTACCACGGTTCGATCTTCGTGAGCAGTCGCGGGCGCGCTTCGGGATGTTGAGCGATGTAGTAGTTGAAACCCGCCGCGAAAGCGTCGCACAGCAAACGCATGTGCGGATCGAGTCGCGCGTACTCCGCCTGCGCGAGTCGTGGGATCTCGAGCGCGTGGTTCAGCCGATCTTCGTCGAACGCCTTCTCGCCGTACAACTCAGACGCACGGCCGAGCGCGTTGATGAAGTTTTCTTCGACGCGCCAGAAGTTGTCTTCGGCCTGCGCGTATGCGAATCCGAAGACGGTGCTCGCGTCTGTGCGCCCGAAGACGTGCGGAACGCCGTACATGTCGCGGTAGATCGTAACCGTGCGCGCCAGCGTTGCGGGAGAGCGATCCTGTGCGTGTGCGACACAGCACGACAGAACCACAAGGATTGATAACAGCAGTTTTGTGCCTGGTCTGTGCATCTTGTGTACATTATTGTTTGAATTCATCGATTGAGTCTAGACATTTACGGGACTAGAATCGGCCCATGCGCAACCCCCTGACCGCTGCTGCCCTGATTTGCATTCTATCGTTTTCAACACACACATTCGCGCAACGACGCAAGCCGGCGCTTGTTTGCAAACAGACGGCGCTCGCCGCGTTGAAGCCGATGCCGGAACTCAGCTATCCATGCGATGGTCTACCAAACGAGTGGGACGAAAAGAATCTCAAACTCCCGGAGAGAGTCGCAGCGATCAAGAGTCTGACTTCGCAGCTCTCGTCGTTCTCCGACCCCGCGTGGTGGGCGACGGACGCAGTCGATTTAAGCGTTTGTGATTTCACTCAGAAGCCGGGTCCTCTGACACCTGAGCAACGCCGGAACTTTTTGCAAGGAGAGTACTTGTTCTGGTTGTTTGGGAACGATCGCATTCGGCTCATGCTAATACCCGATCCGTGTTACCAAACTGAGTACGGCGGCGCGAATGCATTCTTACTCTACCGCCACGACGGCCACGTCACTGTCACGCAAGTGTTGGACGGTTACTTCTCTCGCGCAGATAATTCAGTCAACGTCGCCTTCGCCAAGTTCAATGCGGAGGAGATCATCGAAATCGCGACGTGGAGTGGGGGCCTGAATCCAAGCGTGACCAATTACTACTTCGTGATCGATCCGCGGACCAGCGAGGCTGTTCCAAAGAACCTCTTCAAGGGACCGCACGGCCCCACGAACGAAATCTCATCGGCGCTTTTAATGAACACAAACGCAACGCCTCTCAACATCGTGCGTGGAAAGTCACTGGCCCCGAGCTTCACGATCTACGTCGACGATCTGAAAGGAAAGATCGACGACAACGGTCGCACGCTCTCACGAAAGATCCTGCGCTGGAACGGGAAAATGTACCGCCAGGTTTAAGAGGACGGCTTTGCTTTCAAAAGTCAGGATTCAGGCTTGGATGAGGTCAGTACCGTAACGCGGTAGCGTCGGGTCAGTTCTCGAACACGATATTCCTGGCAAATTTGAGAGGCTCACGTCGACCCGACGCTACCGCGTTACGGTACTGACCGTATCCAACAATGACTTTCGACTTTTGACGCAAAGCTTGAGACGACTGTTTACGACGAAATTAACTTCGGTTTATCATTGCTCGGCTCGGTTTTACCTCAAGAGCCCAGAACCACTCGATCAAGCGGCCCAAACCTTACGGAGCGTCACCTTGAAAAGAAAAACCAAACTCTGCTTGTTCATTCTGTTTTGCGTTGGCTTGCGATGCGTCGCTGCCTCCGCCCAGAACTGCAACCCTCCCGCCATCACTGCAAACTCCCAGATCTACAACATCTTCTCTCCCGATCAGGAGATGATTCTCGGCGATCTGAACTACCAACGCATGTCCGGCGATTCCCGTTTCATACAAGACGAGAAGTTGCTCGCTTACGTCAGGCAAATCGGCGACCGCCTCGTCCGACACCTCCCGCCCACGGGACTGAAGTTCAAATTCTTCATCATCGACATCCCGACGGCGAACGCCTTCAACACGCCCGGCGGATACGTTTTCCTGTCGCGGAAACTGATCGCTTTCACGAAAACTGAAGACGAGCTGGCGGGTGTCATGGCCCACGAACTGGGCCACGCGACGGTCCATCACGCCGCGGGCGACATGTCAGAGATTCTCAAGAAGATTCTGAATGTCACGCAGCTCGGCGATCGGAAAGACATAACCGAGAAATACAACCTGCTGATCGAAAGAGAGCGCACGAAGAGCGTGTCGCGGAGTTCGGACCACGAATCAGAGCAGCAACTCGAAGCAGATCGCATCGGACTGTTTGCGATGGTTGCGGCGGGTTACGATCCCAACGCTTTTCCGGGGTTCTTTGCCCGGCTCGTCGAGGAAAAAGCCAAATCGGGAAATTGGTTCACAAACATTTTCGGAAAGTCGACTCCGGGCGAGAAGCGCTTGCGCGAAATGATCAAGGCCACCGAGCAGCTTCCCGTTCCCTGTCGTGAGAACAGGGCCGCGAACGCATCAGAAGAGTACCTGAAATGGCAGGCGGAGGTTGTCTCATTTCGGCAAAGCGATATCACCGAAGAGCTGCCGGGACTTTTGTGGAAGAAGGAGCTCACGCCGCAACTCAAGAGCGACATTTCGCATTTCGCAGTGAACCAGGACGGAACGTACTTTCTCGCGCAGGATGACTTCGCGATCACGGTGGTCCAACGTCAACCACTGAAAGTCGCCTTCCAGATTCCCACTACTGACGCGCGCCCTGCTTCGTTTACGCCTGATGGAAAGTTTGTGGTGTTTGGTACTAATGGGTTGCGCTTCGAGAAGTGGAGCATCGCCGATGCGAGCCCGGTCGAGGTACGCGAGCTCGTGGTGCGGCACGATTGTTGGGAGCATGAGTATTCACCAGACGGAAAATATCTCGCTTGCGTTGACTACAGCCTTGGTCTGAACGTGCTGGACACGCAAACAGGAAAGCGGGTCTGGCAGAAGAAGGAATTTGCCACTTTAAACTTCCTGGAATTCTTCGCGTGGATCGCAGCGGAAGTCACAGACGAAGAACACGCACACTTGAATAAATTTTTTCACCTGCGATTCTCACCCGATTCGCATTACCTGGCCGCGTCACGCACGAACAGGTTTCGCTTCCGGTTCAGGCTCGACGTGATTACGCTGGACCAAACCGAAGATACGTTACTGGCTCTCGATCTCACGACGCTCAAACCAGTCGCGACGGGTGGCGAGTTGAAGAAGATGACGCGCAGGCCGTTCATTTTTATCGCGCCTGACAAGATACTCGCAACCGCGCCAACAACTGCCGACGGAGCCGGCGTCTTCTCGTTTCCACAAGGCAAGAGACTCTCGAAATTCATGCTCACTGCCGATGAGATGCAGCCGACGGGAAATCCAAACTACGTGATCGTCAAGCCGCTCGCGAATGCCCCGATGGGCACGTTTGATCTGGCGCTCGGGACGATTGTCAATGGGATGAACAAAGCTGATGCGACGATCTGGGGCGACTTCATGTTTTACGAACTAGTGTCAGGCAAAGTCACCGTCGGAAACGTGAAGTACAACCCTGACGACAAAATTCTTCATACCAGTCCGGGTGAATCGATCGAGATTCCGGTGGGCTCGATGAGCGGGCTTCAGGCGGCGAATGTTTCTGACAACCTGAACTGGCTTGCGCTTTCGTCCAAGTCGCGCGGTGCGATTTGGGACCTGAAATCCGGCGAACGAAAGATGCACGTCAGAGGATTTCGCGGCGCGGTGATGTCTGAGGACGGATTTGCAATCGGCGACTTTCCGCGAGTTGATCCAACCAATCACACACTCGTCTACATGGACGCGAACAAAAACCTGGCGAGTCCATTTCGAGAACTTCCGGAAAGGGGAGCCCGGCAGTTCGGACGCTTCGTGATGCTTCGTCAGAGTCTTAAGACGCCTGTAGACGATCCCAAAGAGAAGGAAGGCGACAAACCACCAGCCGCAGCGCCGCGTGAGTCGTCGAGCGAGGAGTCGTTGAGCCGAGACGTTCGATTCGAGCTGCGCGACGTGGTGAACGACAAGGTGGTTTGGAGCAAAGAGTTTAGAAAAGAAGCGCCGAAATTCTTCTTCGACGATTATTCGGGTCGTCTGATCTTTTATTGGAACCTGGGTAGCGAGGCCGGGAAGGCGCGACTGAAAGAAGAACCCCCGCTCGCAGAACGCGCACGGCAACTGGGTGATAAAGCAGACGATTACCTCGTCGACATTTACGATGCTTTTGCGGCTAAGTCAGTCGGCGCGCTTTTGCTGGAGACTGGCAAGGGTTCGTTTGATATCGAATCAGGATTCTCCGAAGGCAACTGGTTACTCTTGCGCGACGACAACAACCGTGTGCTCATCTATTCAATAAACGACGGCGAGCTTCGTCACAGGTTTTTCGGCTCGAACGCCGCCATGAATCCAAGGCGGAATCAGGTGATCGTGCAGAATTATCCGGGCGAGCTTACCGTCTATGATCTCGCCACGGGGAACCCGCAAGCACGTCTCCGCTTCAAGACCGGCACCGTCTTCGTAAGGTTTAGCCTCGATGGGAAGAAGTTGTTTGTATTGACGGCAGGGCAGGTTACTTACGCGTTCGACGTCGATCAGCTCGTGAAGAAGACGGGGTAGTTTGTTCCTTCGCGCTGTGCCTTTTGTGCCTTTTTGTGGCTAACTAACATGCACAAGAGGTGCATATGCGAAGGTTTGACTTAAAGATAATCGTATTCTTCGTCGTCCTCACGCTGGTCCTGACCATCAGCGTAATCGCGTTGTGGGAAAAAACATTACGCCCGCCCTTCTTTGCCTGGGTTGACTCACAGTATCCCGGTGAGTCTAACGTGCAGCGGCGTTGGGACATTAAACAACGCGTCGAACACGTCTTTATTTCGATCATGGTCGATGCGCTGGTGGTAACGCTGTTGCTCCGCCTGGTCCACCAGCAACAACGTCAATTACGAATGAGTGAGGAGCGTTACCGAGCTCTCTTCGAACAAGCAAGAGACGGCATTGGCGTGGTTCGCCTCTCCGATCACCACCTGGTTGAAGCCAACAACAGAGCTTGCGAAATTCTCGGCGTGCAGCAACAAGAGTGCATCGACCGCGACATCCGAGAGCTTTTTCGGTCTACGCCGAATGCACAACCGGAACTCACGATGGCGCTGAACGGTCAGCCTTCGGGTGAGAGTGAGTTCGAGATCAAAACTGCACACGGGCAAAGCGTGCCGGTCTCGGTCTCCTTTACACCGCTCTCGACTGAGGGCGAACAGGTGATGATCATGTCGCTGCGCGATCTCTCAATGCGAAAACAACTCGAAGCAGAGCGGGAAGAAATGCAACGCCAGCTATACCAGTCGTCAAAGCTGGCCTCGATTGGCGAGCTTTCCGCAGGCGTCGCGCACGAAATAAACAATCCGCTCAACGGCATCATCAACTTCGCTCAGCTTCTCAAGGATGAAGAGCAGCCGCGCTCTGAGTTCGAACAACAAATGATCGACGGCATCATCGACGAAGGTGAACGCATCGCGCAGATCGTCCGCGGGCTGCTGACGTTTGCGCGCGCCGACACACACGAACTCCGGCAGGTTCACTTCGCCGAGTCGATCAAAACCTCCATCGCGCTTTTTGGGCACCAGTTTGAAAAAGAAGGTATTACTGTTGAGATCGACCTCGAGCCGGATCTTCCTCTGGTGCGCGCGGACGCTTCGCGACTCAGACAGGTCGTGGTTAACCTGATCAGTAATGCGTATCACGCCCTTAAATCGAAGCAGATCGATTCCGGCGAACGAAAACTGTTCAGAATCACAGCGCGTCGTGCGGGTAAAAACGGCGAAAACGTTCGCGTAGAGTTTTATGACAACGGCGTTGGAATTAACCGGAAAAATCTGAGTAAAGTATTCGACCCGTTCTTCACAACGCGCCGAGAAACCGGAGGGACTGGCTTGGGTCTGAGCGTCAGCTTCGGCATCATTCGCGATTTTGGCGGCACGATCAACGTAGAAAGCGAAGAGGGAAAATTCACGCGGTTCATCATTGAACTTTCCGCGATCGAAACGTGGCAGGCTGAATACGTGTAGACAGGAGCAGTTTGCACTTCTTCTCCAAGCGGTAACTACGATATGACTAATGTCCTACTAGTCGACGACGAGCCCAGCATCCGTCTCACGATGGGCGAGTTCCTGAAGCGCGCCGGCTACTCCGTGTTGATCGCAGCGGATTACGATAGCGCGGCCGTGCACAAAGCCGATGACCTGGATGTTGCCGTGATCGACGTCAACCTGGCTGGCAAGAGTGGCATTCAGTTGTTGGAGAAATTGTGCGACGGCGACGCGTATGTTCCCGTCATCATGATCACGGGTGAACCGAATTTATCCGTGATACCGGAGATCGTGCGCGCGGGCGCATATGATTTCATTGCGAAACCGATCGTCAAAGACGTGTTACTGAAAGCCGTCGCACGAGCAGCGGAGAAGAAGCGTCTGACCGACGACAAACGCATGCTCGAGCAGGAGATCAAGAGATACGCGGAAGAACTCGAGATGCGCGTGGACGAGCGCACCGCCGAACTGGTTGAAACACACAAACGCCTCGTGACTCAGGAACGGATTGCCGCACTCGGGCGCGCCGCGGCGCAGGTTGCGCATGAAGTGAAGAATCCGCTCGCCGGGTTGCTCCTCTACTCGCTCCATTTAAAAAGCAAAGCCAGCAACTTCTCGGAAAGCGAAACCTATCTCGTCGATAAAATCGTCGAAACGATTAATCATCTCATCAATCGCGTCGAGCAGATTATGGGGTACGCGCGGCCGGTTAATCTCACCTTGCGTCCTGGAAACGTAAGTCAGTTTATTAACGATATCCTCGAGCTACTTCGTCCACAGATAACAGCAAACAGAGTTGAGGTGCGTCTCTTGCTCCAGCAACCAGCTTATGCAATGGTCGACGAAGGCTCCATGCGCGGCGCGTTGATGAATCTCATCCTGAATGCCATTGAAGCCATGCCGGAGGGCGGCACGTTGAACATCGCTATCGATCAGACTGACGAGACGCTGCGACTCGAAATCACTGACACGGGTCGCGGAATTGTCGACGAAGAGGCAAAGAAGATCTTCGAACCTTTTTATACAACGAAGGCGCAAGGACTCGGTCTCGGTATGCCGTACGCCAAAAAAATCATCGACCAGCACAGCGGCGCCCTTTCACTGAACAGCCGCCCGGGAGAGGGCACTACGATTTCCATTACGCTGCCCGCAGCGCCGAAGGAGGTTGAGAATGCCCCTGCCCCCTAGCCGGATTCTCGTGATCGACGACGAGCCGAGCGTCACGGATGCGTTGCGATTGGTTTTGACTGAACTCGGCCATCACGTCGATGCAGCGAAGACTGGTGGCGAGGCGAAGGAGTTGCTCAAAGGCTCGCCATACGATCTCGTCTTCACTGACCTACGCCTTCCCGACGCAAGCGGCATAGACCTGCTCACTCTGATCAAAGGCGACACTCCCGAAACCGAGGTCATTGTAATGACCGCGCACGGCTCGCTCGACATCACGATCGAAGCGATCAAGCGCGGCGCTTTCTACTACATTGAAAAACCTTTCACACCGCACCAGGTCACGACGCTGATCGAACGCGCGTTGCAATTCGAGGCGATTAAACGCGAGAACCGCAGCCTGAAGAGTGCGCTGGGCGAAGGCGACGATTTCGGGATCATCGGCCGCGATCCGAAGATGCGACAGATCCACTCGATCATCCGCACTGCCGCGCCGTCTGATGCGTCCGTTTTAATAGAAGGTGAGTCGGGAACGGGTAAAGAGTTGATTGCGGCCGCGTTCCACTTTCAGAGTCCGCGCGCGGAGTTGCCGTTTATGCGCATCAACTGCGCGGCGATCCCGCAAGAGCTCATCGAATCCGAGTTGTTTGGTTACCGGAAAGGCGCCTTCACCGGAGCCGATCGCGACAAACGCGGGTTGATCGAAGCGACTGCCGGCGGGACGTTGCTGCTGGACGAGATCGCCGAAATGCCGATTCACCTGCAAACCAAGTTGTTGCGCGTGCTACAGGAGCGAAAACTCCGACGCGTCGGCGACGAACAAGAGATCAGCGTTGATTTTCGTCTTGTGTCGTCGACGAATCGCGATACAGCGGAGATGATTAAAGAAGGCACGCTTCGCAAAGATCTCTACTTTCGAATCAGCACGATCAAGCTCAAATCGCCGCCGTTGCGTGAACGGCTGGACGACGTACCGCTGCTCGCCAACCGTTTCCTCGAGCACTACGCGGAGAAGTACAAGAAGCGAATTCGCGAGATTTCTACGCAGACTTTTACCGTGTTGATGCGTTACGACTGGCCGGGGAACGTGCGCGAGCTCGAAAGCGTCATCGAGCACGCGGTGCTCTTTGCGACCGAAGATAAATTGACGCCCGAGTGTTTACCGGAACACCTTCACACGACGGAATCCGGAGAGTTTCGCTGTGTTATTCCACCCTTTTTCACCATCGAAGAGATCGAGCGCGAAGCGATCGCGCAGACGCTTGAACGCACCGGCGGCAACGTTAAAAGGACCGCCGAGATTCTCAACTACCATCGCCCGAGGCTTTATCGAAAAATGAAAAGCTTCGGACTGCGCGGCGGCGCCGAAGAGTAATCGGTGTTCCGTGGTGGAACATTCTTCCCTCACGCATTCCAACTTAGAACATTCCTCGCAAAGGCGCAAAGGACGCAAAGGAAGAGTCTCAGTTCTAACTTTGCGTCTTTGCGCCTTTGCGAGGAATGCAGGGGCACGGCGCTTGCTCAGAGTGCCGCGCACAGATGAAGCTCCGATGAAGCCTCGCCACCACGTTCGTTAGGTCCGCGACGCACGAACAACTCAACACATAACATTCCTTGATTCAATTGAGGTGAAGATCTATATGAAAATCAGAAATGCTTTGCGGCAGTGTCAGTCGCTCGTTGCGTTCGGCTGCGCCGCGGTTGCCATCGCTCTTGCAGCGTCAGGCGCGCAGGCTCAAACGACGCCTCCGCCGACTACGTGCGAGCGGACGGTGAAGGCCGATGTGGTCGCACTGGACCAGGCCCTCATTTACAACCGTCTCGGCGCAATCAACCCAGCGGGTATGATCTACGCGCTGAAGCGCGACGTCGTCGCGATTGACCCGGCAAAGGGTCTGGTTGCCGGCAACGTTCAACTGCGTCCTGGCAAACGCCCCCGTCCGATCGCATTGCGCATGAACGTCGGAGACTGTCTCCAGGTCAACTTAACAAACCTTCTGGCCCCCGATCCGGCAGACGTAAATTCATTTGCCGCGAACAATGCGCCCGCCACCCGCACGGCTTCGGCGCACATCATGGGTCTGCAACTAGTCGGCACGATTCTCTCTGACGGCTCAAACGTCGGACAAAACCAGAGCAGCCTCGTTAACCCCGGCGCATCGGCCACTTACACGTACTTAGCGCAACGCGAAGGCAGTCACCTGCTTTATTCGACAGCCGCAACAACAGGCGGTGAAGGTGACGGCGGTTCGCTGGCGATGGGACTTTTCGGTTCCGTCAACGTTGAAGTGAAAACTGCTGAGTGGTATCGCTCGCAGTTGACTGCTGAAGAATTGGCACTCGCGACGCAGAAGAACGCGGATGGTACTCCGAAGAAGACTGCGGGGGGACATCCGATTCTCAACTACGACGCCGTGTATCCGGCGGGACACCCGAAGGCCGGTGAACCGATCCTGAAGATGCTCGATGCCAATAACAACATCGTGCACACGGATCTGAACGCTGTTATCACTGGTCCAAACAAAGGCCGCTTTGCAGCGGGCACTTATCGTCCAAACGCCGTGGAACCCGATCGCGATCAGCCGTTCCGCGAATTTACAGTCGTCTATCACGACGAAATCAAAGCAATCCAGGCATTCCCGCAGTTTGAAGATCCCGTACTTTCACATACGCTTTACAGCGTCAAAGACGGCTTCGCTATCAACTACGGCACGGGCGGTATCGGCGCGGAAATTCTCGCCAACCGTCTCGGCGTCGGTCCGATGGCGAATTGTACTGAATGTAAATACGAAGACTTTTTCTTGTCGGCGTGGGCTGTAGGCGACCCGGCACAGATCGTCGATGTCCCGGCCAACACGACGGACGGCAACGGCAACCTGGTCAAAGGTCCGAAAGCGACGAAGGTTCTGTTCCCTGAGGATCCGTCGAACGTGCACCACAGCTATATCAACGACCACGTGAAGATGAGAGTCGTCCACGCTGGTCCGAAAGAACACCACATTCACCACTTGCACGCGCATCAGTGGTTGAACACGCCCGACAGCGACAACTCCAGCTATCTCGACAGCCAGGCCATGGGTCCCGGCTACTCGTTTACCACCGAGATCGCGCACGGCGGTTCCGGCAATCGGAACAAAACGCCGGGCGATTCGATCTTCCACTGCCACTTCTACCCGCACTTCGCACAAGGCATGTGGGAAATGTGGCGCTCGCACGACGTGTTTGAAGCGGGCACGCAGCTCGACGGCGAAGGTCGTCCAGTCGCCGGTGCGCGTGCATTGCCCGACGGTGAGATTGCCGACGGCACTCCGATTCCTGCGCTCGTGCCACTTCCGACGATCGCGATGGCTCCGATGCCAACCACAGAGTTCAAGGGTTACCCGTTCTACATTCCGGGCGTCGCCGGACACCGTCCGCCGCACCCGCCGCTCGACACCATCGACGACGGTGGTCTGCCGCGTCACGTCATCACCGGCGGTGAGGCTGAGAGCGTCGAGACTCGTCTCGACTTCAACAAGGAGATCTTAGTCGCGGAAGCGAAGGCGATTCCTGAAACAGGAACACCCGACGAAGTCGCGGCGATGAACTTCCACGCGCAAAAGCAGGTCGCGACTTTCCGTCCCGACGGCACTGCGAGCAACTTCGCTTTGAACGGTCTTCCGCCGAAACCGGGAGCACCGTATGCCGATCCTTGTCGCGACGATGCTGGTAACGCTTTCGGTCGTCCGCGTTTGTACAAAGGCGCGGCGATTCAGCTCGATCTGAAATTGAACAAAGCAGGCTGGCACTTCCCGCAGTCGCGCATTCTGGCGCTGTGGGGCGACGTCGCACCGACTCTGGCAGGCACGCGCCCACCGGAGCCGTTGTTCTTCCGTGCCAACACGAACGACTGTATTACGTTCCAGCACACGAACCTGACACCACACGTCTACGAACTCGACGACTTCCAGGTGCGCACGCCGACCGACATCATGGGTCAGCACATCCACCTCGTGAAGTTTGACGTGACGTCGTCAGACGGTGCGGGCAATGGTTTCAACTATGAAGACGGCACGTTCGCTCCGGGCGAAGTCCTCGAGCGCATCAAAGCCATCAACGCCGCCGGCGGTTTGCAGGCCTTCAACAGCACGACGAAGACCCAACTAACAGCCAAGGCGCACCCGTTCTTCGGCACCCTCGGTGCACAGACAACCGTGCAACGATGGTTCGCCGATCCGACGTTGAATTTAGCAGGCAAGGACCGCACGCTCGGTACGGTCTTTACACACGATCACTTTGGACCATCAACGCACCAGCAGGCCGGTCTCTATGCCGGTCTTGTCACGGAGCCTGAAGGTTCTACGTGGAAACACAACGAAACCGGCGCGACTCTCGGTGGACGCTTCGACGGCGGCCCGACGACGTGGCAAGCGGTGATTCAGACGCAGAACGCTGCGGACAGCTATCGCGAGTTCCTGCTCGAGTTCGCCGATTACACGCTGGCTTACAAACCAGGTGGCGGCATCAACGGTTCAGGCCAGCCGATGCCGGATCCGGCGAACGCGATCAATCCGCCGGTCCGAGACGAGGCTGCTCTTCCGATCAACATCAAGAAGGCTGATCAGTGTCCCGGTGGCGTGCCGCTGCCGTGTCCTGAAGCAGTTTCGGCTGCTGACCCGGGCACGATGACGGTCAACTACCGCAACGAGCCGGTCGCGCTGCGTGCGCAGGATCCGGCGACGAACGCGCAGGCCGCTGGTGATGCAGGCGACCTTTCGCAGGTCTATCGCTCTGACGTAACCCGCGCCAATCCGAATCTGAACACGCAACCTGGTTTCTACCCGAATCTAACGGGCGGTCTTCAGGGTGGCGATCCGTTCACTCCGTTGCTGCGTGCGTACGAAGCCGACAAGGTGCAGGTGCGCGTTCTTGTAGGCGCTCACGAAGAGGGTCACAACTTCAGCATCCACGGTAACAAGTGGCTACATGAACGATCAGAACCGAATTCGGGTTACCGCAATTCGCAGATGATGGGCATCTCTGAGCACTTCGAGTTCGAGCTACCAGGTATCGCAGCGATCAAGGGCGCTACTCCCTTTGTCGATTACCTGTATCAGCCGGGTAGCTCTGTGGACAACCAATGGAACGGCGTATGGGGTCTCTTACGCGCCTATCGCGGCGCTGCCGGCCTTCAGCCAGACCTGCAACTGTTGCCAAACAACCCGACAGGGTCGGCGAAGGCTGCTGTGAATAAGAAAGACTTCAACGGTACCTGTCCGGTGGCTGCACCAAGCCGCAAGTTCAGCGTGACCGCCGTCACCGCGCAGAATGCGCTGCCTGGTGGAACGCTCGTCTACAACGAACGCATGAACCAGGGCGGTAAACTGCACGATCCAACGGCGATCATGTATGTCCGCACGACGGATATCGACGCTGCGACCGGCAAGCTAAAGGCCGGCGTACCGGTTGAGCCGCTCGTGCTGAGAGCGAATGCGGGCGACTGTATTGAAGTCACCTTGTTCAACAACCTTCCAACTGACGTGCCGGATCTGCCTGGCTGGAACACGCTGCCGATGGTCGTTGAGAACTTCAACGCGAATCAGGTGAAGCCGTCCAATCAGGTCGGTCTGCACCCTCAGCTCGTTGCGTACGACGTGGTGTCCAGTGACGGCGCGAACGTTGGCTTCAACGTCGTGGGTAATCCCGAATCGTATACGCCCGATGGACGTCAAACGGCCAAGCCTGGCGAGACCGTCAAGTACAAGTGGTACGCGGGCGACATCCGCATGAACGGTACAACTAAGGTTGCAACACCGGTTGAGTTCGGTGCGACCAACCTGATCTCGTCTGACCCGATCAAGCACTCGAACAAGGGCGCTATCGGTTCACTCATCATCGAGCCGCAGGGCGCGACCTGGATTGAAGACGCGAACTCGCGCGCGCAGGCGACCGTCAGCAAGACCGACGGCACCTCGTTCCGTGAATTCGTGCTGCAGTTCCAGACTGACATCAACATGCGTCGTAGTGAACTCGAGGGTGATGCGGCCGCAGTGCCGAACGTAGCGGGTGAAGAGGATCCGGAAGACTCCGGTCAGAAGGCCCTCAACTATCGCAGCGAGCCGATGTGGAAGCGATTGGGCTACGAGCCTGAAACACCGCTCGAGCAAACTCGCGCGTTCGACTACACGAACTCGCTGTCAAACGCACAGGTTGGCGGCGACCCTGTGACTCCTGTATTCACGGCGAAAGTCGGAACTCCTGTCAGGTTCCGCGTGCTCAATTCAAATGGACACGCGCGCAACAACGTGTTCCAGGTTCATGGACACATCTGGCAGCAGGAGCCATACGTCAATAACTCGACCCAGATCGGCAACAATCCACTTTCTGAGTGGAAGGGAGCGCAGCAGGGTCATGGCGCGTCGAATCACATGGACGTGGTCCCTGTGAACGGCGCAGGCGGCGCACGCGCGGTACCGGGAGATTATCTCTTCCGCACGCAGTCGTCCTTCCAGTTCGACAACGGGCTGTGGGGAATCTTCCGCGTGACACCGCAGTAAAGCCACAAAAGGGCACAAGACAGAGCCACAAAAGGTGCAAATCTATTTTGTGCCTTTTGTGGCTCTTAGTGTTCCACCACGGAACACCCTCACTACTGATTTCCGTGCATATACAACGATTAGCGAGAGGCACGGTCATTGCTAAATGGGAAGTGCCCGATTAATCCAACTAAAGGAACTATGAAAATCAAGATGAAAAGAAATTCTCTAGCCGCCATTTTTTGCACACTCGTTATGCTCGTCGCTGCTCCGCTGGCTCAGGCTACAACGGTCAGCGAAGTGCAATCCATGATCACCCAACTCAAGGGTAAAGTTCAGATAATCCCAATCTCAGGCAAGTTCGCCGAATCGAAAGATCGTCCAGGCCTTCTGGGTCAGCTCGATGGCGTTGCGTTGACGCTCGATCAAGGTAAGTTCTGCAACTCTGTAACGAAGGTCAGAGACTTCCAGAAGAAAGTCAACGATATGATCTCGGCTGGCAAGCTCAACCAGGATCCGACGCTTGGTCCAACCGGGCAGGAGCTTCTGGCTGACGCAGATGCCATCATCGCGGCCCTCAGCGACCTCAACGTGCAAAGCACCGGCGCTCCCTGCAACTAACAACTCTCGACTTCTTCTCTGTGCCACCTCTGTGTTCTCTGTGCCTTTGTGTTCACAGGGGTGGCCGCTCAATAAAGACAAGACGATGAAACCCACATATCAGACTACCGATCTCACGCTAACCAGCTTTCTGCGCTGCAAGGGCTTTCCCATCGAGAGCATCAAGCAGACTAACGGCCGGACACTCTTCGTCTTTCAGGAGTCGCCGGAACTGCGCACCGCGATTCTCGACTTCGCTAACGATGCGACCGTCGCCGTCCGATCATTCTGTAGCACCATGCGCGACCTGAAGGCGATTACTCGCGTGTTGATTTTCTTCTTTGCAGCGCTGCTGAGCGTAAAGACGATCTCCGCCCAGCAGAAACCCGCTCCACAGAAGATCGAGCGAGATGGTGTCGAGGTTGAATTCACGATCGAGCCGATCAAAGAAGCCGGCAAATCTTCCGAGCTGATGGAAGCGCGAGAAGCTGTTGTTCGGTTCAAGATTAACGACAAGGCGACGAAGACGCCGCTCTCCGGAGTGAAACCCTCCGTGTGGTTGTCACAGCGAGGCGAGAACGAAACCGATCAGCAGGCGTGCCGCGAGAAAGTCCAGTCGTTTCTACAGGGCAGTCTTCGTTCACGTCCTGACGTCGACCTGAACACCTACTACCTGCTCGCCCTGAATGAAGAAGCCAATATCTCTGTTATCGACCCGCTGCTTGGTTTTGGATCGAGCAAGCTCTTGACGCTCGTGATGCTGAAGAGCCCTGGCAAGGACTGGGTTCAGAAGAGCAGCGACGAGAAGCTTTTCGTCAGCATGCCGCTCGTCAACCAGATTGCCGTAGTCGACACGAATACATGGAAAGTCGTGGCGAATGTCGATACGGGCATGAAGCCGTCGCGTGTTCGCTTGCAACCCGATGAGAAGTATTTGTGGGTCGGCGAACAGAATGGCGTAACGGTGATCGATACCGCCACGATGAAGGTGGTGGGCCAGGTGGCAACTGGAAACGGACACCACGAGATCGAGTTCAGCAGTGACAATCGTTTCGCGTTCATCACCAACGAACAGGACGGCACGCTCTCAGTCGTCGACATTCAGAAACTCGCGAAAGTCAAAGATGTCAAGACAGGCGCTTCAGTTACGTCTGTCGCTTTTTCGACGATTGCCAACGCGCTTTACGTGGTGAACGAAGCCGATGGAACTATAGAAGTTGTTGACACGCGCAGCCAGCAAATCGCAGCGCGAATACGAGTGAAGCCGGGTATTAGAAACGTGCGCTTCGCGCCGGGTGGTCGCTGGGGTTTTGTGCCAAACGCGAAGGAGAATGTCGTGTATGTGTTCGACGCCTCGACGAATCGTCTTGCGCACACGATCGGCGTGGAGAATGGTCCCGATCAGGTCGCTTTCACAGACGTGTTTGCTTATGTTCGCTCGACGGGTTCGACCGAGGTCAGCATGATTCGTCTGAGCACGCTGACGGGCCAACCGGACATCGCGAAATTTCCTGGTGGACAAACCGCGCCGGCGGAGGCGTCGGATGAGGCGAGCATTGCCGATGCTATCGTCCCTGCTCCGGAAGGAAACTCTATCCTGCTCGCGAATCCGGCGGACCGCGTCATCTATTACTACTCGGAAGGCATGGCCGCTCCGATGGGTAGTTTTCAGAACTACCGCCGCAATCCTCGCGCCGTCATGGTAGTGGATCGATCAGTGCGCGAAGTCACTTCGGGTGTTTATTCCACCACGACCAAGCTGCCGAAGAGCGGCATCTACGACGTTGCGTTCCTGCTCGACTCGCCCCGAATCACGCACTGCTTCAACGCCGAAGCGAAACCGAATCCGGATGTCCCGCGAGAAAGGAAGGTCGCGATTCGAATCGAATACTTGAACAAAGACACGCAACTCCGCGTCGCGGAAAACTACAAGCTCCGCTTCAAAGTCATCGACAACACGACGCTCAAAGCGAAGAGCGATCTGAAAGACGTGCGCGTGCTGACGTTGCTGTCGTCAGGAACCTGGCAGAAACGCGACTTCGCGCGCTCCGCCGGCGACGGTGTTTATGAACTCGACATAAACGTTCCGCAGACAGGCGTGTATTTCATCTTCGTCGAGAGCCGCTCGCAGGGCGTCGCTTTCAGGCAACTGCCGTCTCTGACGCTGGCCGCGGATTACACGGATAAAGATTCCACGGATAAAAAAGATTAATCCGTTCTTTTCCGCGTAATCCGTGGTTAAAAATCACCTAGACATTAACGATGAAGGAAATGATATGAACTTCAAAATGCAAAGCGCGATTCTGATTCTGGGCCTGATAGCTTGTACGCTGACTATTATTCCCGTTCACGCGCAGAAGGAGCACGCGAGTAAACCAGCACAAAATAAACAGAAACCACAAGCAACTTATTCGTGCCCGATGCACCCGGATGTGAAATCGAAATCTGCGGGCAGATGTCCGAAGTGCGGCATGAATCTTCGAGTGGTGAAACACGATGAAACCGTGGCAGAACCAGTCGCTGTATCGCACGACGTGGACACATCGAAGATCAAAGTCCCGGATCTCGAACTACTCGATCAGAACGGACGGAAGATCCATTTCTACACCGATCTCGTCAAAGGCCAGACTGTCGTTATCAACTTCATCTTTACGACTTGCACGACGATCTGTCCGCCGCTGGGCGCGACTTTCGCACGCGTGCAGAAAGAACTCGGCGACAAAGTCGGTCGCGACGTTCGCTTCATTTCGATCAGCGTCGATCCCGCGACCGACACTCCGGAACGCCTCAAAGCCTGGGGCGAGAAATTTCACGCGGGTGATGGTTGGACCTTTGTCACCGGTAATAAGCCGCAGGTGGACGAATTGCTGCGCGCACTCGGTGCGTCTTCCGCGCGCCGCGAAGATCATTCGCCCACCATACTGATCGGCAACGACGCGCACGGCACCTGGACCCGTACTTACGGATTGGCGAATACCAGCAAGCTGGTGCAAATCATCAACGAAGCAATGGCGGGCAAGAGTCTTACTGCTACCGTGGAGGTAATGAACTAATGAAACGACAAATCGTCATCCTATTTGTATGGGCGGTTGCTGTTGTCATAATGACGCACAACTGTCTGGGCCAGGCGCGAGCTGGGGGGCAAGCGCCCGGCCAGAATTCTGCGCCCCCGGCGCCACACGATCACTCGCACATGACGAAAACCACTGCGGAAGAGTCGCCGGCACAGAAGTACTTCACCGACGTCGAGCTGTTGAATCAGGACGGCAAGAAGGTGCGTTTTTACTCTGACGTGCTCAAAGGCAAGACCGTCGTGGTCAACGCCTTCTTCACGACGTGCACTTCGGTGTGCCCCCCGATGAATCGCAACATGGAGAAGATTCAGGAAGTGCTCGGCGATCGCGTCGGTCGCGACGTGTTCCTCGTTTCGATGACGGTCGATCCGGAGACTGACACGCCTGCGCGGATCAAGGATTACGCGCAGAAGTTTCACGCTGGACCGGGCTGGATTTTCCTGACCGGAAAGAAAGAAAACCTCGACTGGGCACTCTACAAGCTGGGCCAGTACGTCGAGCAGAAGGACGATCACAAGACGATTTTCATCATCGGCAACGAGCCCACCGGACTGTGGAAGAAAGCGTTCGGGATGGCGAACGTTGCCGAACTTGTTCAGGTTGTCGAAAGCGTTGTTAACGATAAAGGCACACCGAAAGGCGATGCCGCGAAATCGAAATGAAATTCCGAGTTTTAATTTTCATCAGTGTTCTTCTTGTGTGTTCCGTGGCGTATGCTCAACTGGGCGTCAGTGAACGTCGTGGTAAGGCGATCTACATGCGTGGCGAAAGCGCTTCGGGAAAAGAGATCAAGGCCATGCTCAACGATTTCGACGTGCCTGCATCGACGTTGACGTGCGCCGGTTGCCACGGTCTGCGCGGCGAAGGCAAAACCGAAGGCGGCGTGACTGCGGGAAACCTGACATGGCCCAACATGGTGAAGGCTTACGGTCACACGCATCCGAATGGACGGAAGCACGGAGCGTTTGATGAAGCGCTGTTTACTACCGCGCTGACACAAGGCGTGGACCCGGCAGGAAACGAGTTAGCGAAGGCGATGCCGCGCTATCAGATGTCGCCTGAAGACGTCGCCGATCTCATCGCTTATCTCAAACGCATCGAAACGGATCGCGATCCGGGTCTCACGGAGACGACAATTAGGGTCGCTACGATTGTACCTAAAGCCGGCGCGCTCGCTGAGATCGGCGCGGCGATGAAGGACGTGCTCACTGCGTATTTCGCAAACGTGAACGACAAGGGCGGAATCTACAATCGCCGCATTGAGCTGCAAACGATCGACGCCGGCGCTGACGCAGCCACAACCGCCACGAACGTCAAAAAGTCGATCGAGAATGGTGAGCTTTTCGCGATTGTCAGCGGCCTGAGCGCGGGCGCAGACAAAGAGCTTGCGGCAGTAGCGCGAGATACCGAAATTCCTTTCATGGGACCAGTGACGTTGCTGACGCAAACCAGTGCTCAGGACAATCGAAGCCTCTTTTATCTGTTGCCCGGTGCGAGTCAACAAGCGCGTGCGCTCATTAACTTCGCAGCCGGTAAACCGGAGTTGAAAAAGTCGAAGCTCGCGATCGTTCACTCCGAAAACGAGCTCGCGCTGGCGGCAGCGGCAGGTGTCGAAGATCAGGCGCGTAAGACTGGTTGGAGTTCCATCACAAAGAAAGCTTTTGGAAGCGGACAGTTCGATGCCACGTCAGTCGCCGCGGCTTTAAAAGCAGAAGGCGTTGAGACTGTCGTCTTTCTCAGCGCGAACGGTGATGAAGCTTTTATCAATGCGGCTGCGGCGGCGAATTGGACTCCGCACATTCTTCTGCTCGGCTCATTTGCGCGGAAGGATCTCGTCAAGACAGTACCTTTGAGTTTCAAAGACCACGTGTTCCTTGCCTTTCCGAGCGTGCCGGGCGACGTGGGTCCCGCGGGCCTGGCTGAATTGCGTGCGCTCGAAGAGAAGTACAAGTTTCCGCCGCGACACATCGCATCGCAGTTGAACGCTTTCGCGGCCGCGAAGATCTTTACCGAGGCGTTGCAGCGCGCCGGAAGAGATGTGAGCCGCGAAAAGCTCATCACGGCGCTCGAGGGTTTTTACGAGTACGACACCGGCGTGACCCCGAGCATCACGTTTGGACCAAATCGCCGCGTA
>DATNCH010000034.1:0-10805 GCA_035571655.1 Pyrinomonadaceae bacterium | reverse complement strand
CTTGAATGTCACACTCAAGATGACTTTCAAACGCGCACGTCCCACTCCGTTTTTCGACCTGACGCCTCCCGAAACATACAGCTTCCCAAGCGGGCACTCGCTCGGCAGCGCCTGCTTCTTCGGCGCCCTCGCAGCACTCCTAACGGCACGGATCAAAAATAGACGTGTTCGACTCGCAGTGTGGGTATTGTGTATCGCGATGTTTCTATCGATCGGCTTCTCGCGAATTTATCTCGGCGTGCACCACACGACTGACGTCATTGCAGGCTTTGTAGCGGCGTTGATCTGGATCCTGATGGTTAGATTTGTGGAAATGGAGCTGGCGCGCAGGAGGAAAAGAAAAGTTGGACAGGATTTACAAGATTTGAACAGAATTAACAAGATAAATTAATCATGTTAGTCCTGATAAAAATCCTGAAATCCTGTCAAATGGAATCTCATCTCAACGGATAATCCACCTCCCACGGCATTCGCCGCCTCTACCGAACCGCCATGCATACGCACTGCGCGTTCGGTGATCGCGAGACCAAGCCCTGTGCCACCGCCACTCTGTCGATCGCGCGCGTCCTCTGTGCGATAAAACGGTCGAAAAATCTTCTCGAGCGCTTCATCCGGAACGCCAGTGCCACGGTCACGCACGCTAATCACGGCGTAATTGTCGCCATTGCCATTCTGCTTGCGCAGCGCGACTTCAACCGCCGTTCCCTCGGGCGTGTAACGAACTGCATTACGCACTACATTCTCGACCGCACTCCGCAGCAACTCCTCGACACCATCGATCGAGCAATGATCACTCGAGACCACCTGCACCGCGCGGTTTTGACTGCGAGCCTCGAAATTCGCGTCGTCAGCAACTTCACGCACGAGCGCAGCAAGATCGACTTCGGTTCTCTTACGACCATCCGTCCCGCTTTCGAGTCGTGTCAACGTCAACAACTGGCTGATCATCTCGTTGAGATTGTCTGACTCGCGCTCAATGCGATCCAGCGCACCATTAGCTTCCGCACCCGAACGCTGCCGCGCCAAACCAAGCGCGACTCCGAGACGCGCCAGCGGCGATCGTAGTTCGTGTGAGATGTCGCCGAGCAGACGTTGCTGAGCATTCACCATCGATTCCAAACGCTCAGCCATCACGTTGAAATCGCGCCCGAGTTGGCCCACCTCGTCACGTCGTTTAGTGAGCGTAGTCGCTACGCGCGCCCCGAGGTTTCCTTCGGCGAGCTCGTTCGTCGTCGAGCGAAGTTTCAAGAGTGGCGTCGTGAGATAGCGCGCCAACCAGAAACAGAAGAAGCCGCCGATGACAAGACTCACCAGCAGCCGCAGACCAAGCCCCCACCAGATCGGTTGAAACGGCGGCCGCGGAATGTAAGCAACATACGTGTAGCGCTGGCCTCTCGGGGTAACGATGGGCCGAGCGACGAGCGTGTCTCGCCCCTGGAAGTTGAATTCTATCTCGCGGCTTTGAGTAGCGCGCGCGATCAGTTCCTCGGCGCCCGCGTGGACCGTGCGTCCGGAAAGTTCGTTTCCATTCGCGTCGAAAAAAGTCGCGCTGACGCCAGTGGATTTTTCCGTCGCATGAAGCGCAGCCGTCAGTGCCGCCGCACCCGACTGTTCATAGATCTCGCCGGCCCTCTGCGCATTTGGACCAATCTGGGTGAGATCTCGCCACGACCTGCCAGTCGGAGTCGGACGCGTGAGAGCAAACCACGCGAAGAGCGCGACGTTGATGATGATCATCACCACCCAGAACCAAATGAAGATCTTCAGATACAGACTGGTAAATGGATTCTTCATTCCGATCTTTCCGTCGTCGCGCCGTAGATGTAGCCCACGCCGCGAATGGTCTTGATTCGTTCGAGACCGTTCAACTGGTGGCCCAACTTCTTGCGCAGGTTGCTGACGTGCATGTCAATACTGCGATCGAACGGCGAGAGTTCGCGTCCTAAAACTTCCTTCACGAGGTCTTCTCTCTTGACGATCTGACCGGCACTGCGCAGCAGGATCTCGAGCAGGTCGTATTCGACACCGGTGAGTTCAACTACTTCTCCCGAGCGGCGGACGTTGCGGGTGTTACTGTCCATTTCGATGTCGCCGACACGAATGGTTTCCCGCGCTGAAGTAGTTGACTCAACGGGCTGGGCGCGCCGCAATACGGCACGAATTCGAGCGACCAACTCACGAGGATTGAACGGCTTTGGGAGGTAATCGTCTGCGCCGATCTCGAGGCCGACAATGCGATCGACGTCGTCGCCGCGAGCAGTCAGCATGAGAACAGGAATGCGCGACCTTGCCCTGATTCGTCGCAGCACGTCGAAGCCGTTTGTGCCCGGCAACATCACGTCGAGCACAACGAGATCGTGTTCATCGGAAAGCGCGCGGTCGATGCCGCGTTCGCCGTTGTGAATGGCTTCGACAGTGTAGCCTTCGGGCTCCAGGTATTCTCCGACCAGCTCGCAAAGACCGACGTCGTCGTCGATTACAAGAACGCGTTCCATTGGTTGCTTGGCCAGATTTAAGGACATATGGACGACCTAAGGCAAGTCGTCGCAATCCTACAGGAATCGGCCATTTTCGTGCGTAAAGAAGTGTCAATCGCAAACTTTACAGAACTGACAAAACTTTACATTCCATTGACAGACTCTTTACGACGATTTTGAATAGAATCCAGCCGCAGATTTACGCAGATCAAACGCAGATCAAATCTGCGTTCATCTGCGTAAATCTGCGGCTGGATTCGAAGGAGCGTCGGAATGAAGAAAATTGTGTTGGCAATCGCCCTGTGCGCGAGTCTCCCGGGACTCCTGGTGGCGCAGCAACGCCCCGGGTCTTTGCGGGGACAGGTGCTTGACGAGTTGGGCGGTGCGATTGTCGGCGCCACCGTGACGGCGATCGATTCGAAGGGCGTGGAAAAGACAGTTGTCACCAACGACGGTGGCTCATACACGATCAACGGACTCGCTCCCGGCAAATACACCGTTCGCGCCGTCAATGCCGGCTTTGCAATAACCGAAACCGCCGACGTCGAAGTCGTCGCAGGCAAGGCACAACAATTTGACATCACTCTCAAAGTCGCTATCGAAGAGCAGAAAGTCACGATCGCGACGGACAATCGCGAGTTAAGCACTGAACCCGAAAACAACGCGGGCGCCATTGTCTTGAAAGGCGAAGACATCGATGCACTGCCGGACGACCCGGACGATCTCGCCGCAGCGTTGCAGGCTTTAGCTGGTCATCGGCTGGTCCAAACGGCGGTCAGATCTTTGTTGACGGTTTCACCGGCGGCCGCTTGCCGCCACGCGCTTCGATTCGCGAGATCCGCATCAACTCGAATCCGTTTTCCGCTGAATACGATCGCCTTGGCTTAGGCCGTGTGGAGATTCTCACACGCCCCGGCACCGACCGTTTTCGCGGGCAGGTCTCCTTCAACTTCAACGACGATGCATTGAATTCGCGAAACCCGTTTGCGACGAGCCGTCCGCCGTTGCAAACACGGCAGTACGGTGGAAACTACGGTGGTCCACTACTCAAGAAAAAAGCGTCGTTCTTTGTCGACTTCGATAAGCGCGACACTGATGACGAAACACTCATCGTCGCGAAAGTGCTCGACGCCGGCAACAACATCGTCGACTTCATTGACACCGCTCCGATTCCGAGTCGCCGCACGTCGTTCAGTCCCCGAGTAGACTTTTCTCTCAACCCGAACAACACGCTGGTGGCGCGGTACAACTACCTGCACAACACGCGCCTGACCGGTGTAGGCCAGTTTTCGCTGCCATCGCGCGCGTACAACACAACGAACATCGAGCAGGGCATTCAGCTTACGGAAACATCCGTCATCCATAAGACGATCGTCAACGAAACACGCTTTCAGTTTGATCACAACGACACTTCGCTCGACGCAGACAATTCGACTCCGACGATCGACGTGCAGGAAGCATTTACAGGTGGTGGATCTCAGGCGGGGGAAACGCACACCGTTGAAAAAGAGTGGGAGTTGACCAACAACACTTCGTTTGCGATGGGTCCGCACTCGTTCAAGACCGGCGCGCGTATTCGCGGGATAGACACAAACCAGTTCTCACCGCAAAACTTCGGCGGCACGTATTCGTTCTTCGGTAGCGCCGCCATACCCAGTATCGAACGGTATCAAACCACGATCGTTGGTCTCGAGAACGGACTGAGTCCGGAAGAGATCCGACTACTCGGCGGTGGTGCAAGTCAGTTTCGACTCTCTGCGGGCAATCCCGAGACGGAAGTTACGCAATGGGATTTCGGCGGCTTCTTTCAGGATGACTGGAAAGTGCGACCGAACTTCACGCTGAGTCTTGGGCTGCGTTACGAGAACCAGAAAAACATTGACAGCAATTTGAACTTTGCGCCGCGCGTGGGTTTCGCGTGGTCGCCGGGCAGGCAACAGGGAAAGACGGTGTTTCGCGGCGGCTACGGTGTCTTTTACGAACGCGTCGGCGAGAGCCTGACGCTGCAAGCGATCAAGTTGAATGGAGTCAATCAACAACAGTTCACGGTTATCAATCCCGACTTCTTCCCGCTGATACCGACGGCGGATCAGTTAATTGAGTTTGCGGCTCCGGGAACTGTCTATCGACTTGCTGAAGGACTCGAGGCGCCTTACACGATGCAAGCGGTGTTCAGCGTCGAGCGCCAGTTGCCGCGGAATATTACAGTGGCAGCCAGTTACATCAACGTTCGTACGTTGCATGTGTTGCGCACGAGACAACTGAATGCGCCTTTGCCGGGCACCTTCATTCCCGGCGTGCCCACGACCGGCGTCCGGCCGCTCGACTGCGCCGACTTCATACCGCCCGACATCAATCCCTCAACTCGCTGCAACATTTTTCAGTACGAGTCGAGCGGGCGCTACAACCAGAATCAATTCATCGTGAACATGAGCAGCCGTCTCGGTCGCGTAGGCACGCTCAATGCTTATTACGTTTTGGGTAAAGCCAACAGCGACACTGACGGTTCGGGAAGTTTCGCGGCAGATCCCTACAACTTCAGCACCGAGTACGGACGTGCTTCGGGCGATATCAGGCATCGTGTCTGGCTGACGGCTAATTTGCGTACGCTGTGGGGAATCACGTTTAATCCGTTCGTCATCCTGCAATCCGGACGGCCATTCAACATCACGCTCGGACGAGACCTCAACAACGACACGATCAACAACGAACGTCCCGCATTGGCTCCGGCAGGTGCAAGCTGTTCCGATCCGAACATCAGGTGCACCGCGTTTGGCAACTTCAAATTGAATCTCGGCCCGAACGACGTAATGATTCCGCGCAACTTCGCAGAAGGCCCGGGGTCAGTCAACTTCAATGTGCGCGTTAGTAAGACATGGTCGTTTGGCTCCGAAGGCGGTGCGAATGCGAACCGGCAGAATCGTCAGGATGGACAGCGGAACGACGGACAACAGCGCACGATGATCGGTGGCGGAATGGCGGGTGGACGCGGGCCGGGCGGCGGTGGTCCAGGCGCCGGTGGTGCGCGTGGTGGTTTTGGTGGGCCAGGCGGTGGCGGCGGTTTCCCCGGCGGCGGTGGTGGAAGCGGTCGTTACAATCTGACGTTCTCGCTGAATTTTCAGAACCTGCTGAATCATCCGAATTTCGCGAATCCGGTGGGGAATCTCGGTTCATCGTTCTTTGGGCAGTCGACTTCGACGAGTGGTTTTGGTGGTTTTGGCACCGGAAATCCCGCCTACAATCGCCGGATCGATGCGTCCCTCCGGTTCAGTTTCTGATTTTAGCCGCAGATTTACGCAGATGAACGCAGATTTGATCTGCGTTCATCTGCGTAAATCTGCGGCTATAATCATTCCGCATGTTTATCCAGCGTTGCATCACGCCTGACTGTCGCGCCGATTACAAAATCGATGATCGCCTCTATGTGTGCCCGCGCTGCGGTGGGTTGCTCGATATCGAACGCACGGATGCAAGCGCGATCGATCCCGCAGCACTGCGCGAGTTGTGGCGAGCTCGATTGACTTCGCGCGATGCGCGCGATCGCAGTGGCGTTTGGCGGTTTCGAGAATTCCTCCCGTTTAACGACGAAGATCCGATCGTCACGCTCGCCGAAGGCAACACGCCGCTTTACGACGCACCTCGCTCAGCCGATTACTGCGGACTCCGCCAGCTACAACTCAAACACCAGGGCAACAATCCGACCGGATCCTTCAAAGACACCGGAATGACCGTCGCCGTCACGCAGGCGCGTAAACTCGGCGCGCGCCTTGTTGCGTGTGCGAGCACGGGAAACACTGCCGCGAGTCTGGCGGCGTACGCGGCGCGCGCGAATCTCGTGTGCGCGATCATCGTTCCGAGCGGGCAAGTCAGTCACGCTAAGTTGGCCCAGGCGCTGGACTACGGCGCAAAGGTGTTGGAGATCGACGGCAACTTCGATACGTGCATGTCGTTCATCCGCGAGCTTTCGGAAGACAGCGCGGTTTATCTGGTCAACTCGATCAATCCTTTTCGCATTGAAGGGCAGAAGACCGTGGCCTTCGAGCTTGCCGAACAGCTCGAGTGGCGTGTGCCGGATCATCTGGTAGTGCCTGGCGGAAACCTCGGGAACAGCTCGGCGTTTGGCAAAGGCTTTCGCGAGCTGCTGCAAAGTGGTTTGATCGATCGCCAGCCGAAGATCACGGTCGTGCAAGCAGCGGGCGCGGCGCCGTTTGCTCGTCTGTATTCTGAACACGACGACTCGAATCTCATCAACGAGCTGGATCCGAAGACGTTGGCTTCAGCGATCAAGATCGGCGCACCCGTTTCGTGGCGGAAGGCGTTGCGCGCAGTGCATGAGACGGGCGGGAGCGTTATAACAGTAACCGAGCAGGAGATTGCCGACGCGAAAGCGATGATCGGGCGCGATGGCATCGGTTGTGAGCCGGCGTCGGCCACGACCGTGGCGGGAATGCGGAAGCTCGTCGCAGAAGGCGTTATCAAAGCGGATGAAACAGTTGTCGGCGTTTTGACGGGGCACTTGTTGAAAGACACGGATTACGTGATGGGTTATCACGGCAACACGCTGGTTGGTCCAGATGGCGAGCAAATGCGCGGCCGCTTTACTAATGCACCCATTCAAGGACAGGATTTACAAGACTTGCAAAATGAATCTTGAAAAAATCTTGTAAATCCTGTCTACAAACATGACGGTTGAAGTTCGCGTTCCAGCATCAACTTCGAACCTTGGCCCAGGCTTCGACTGCTTCGGCCTTGCGCTGGAGTTGTATCTAACCGTTCGCGCAACGGCAGACCCTGGTGCTTCAGACCCGTGTCGGGTGACGACAACCGGCGCGCCGGAAAACGAAGCCCTGCCGCGCAACGCAGTCAACCTGATCTATCGCGCGATGTCGTTCGCGGCGCGACGCGAGGGAATCTCGCTGCCTCCGGTCGAACTCGCTGTTCACAACGAAATCCCACTCGCCAGCGGCTTAGGCAGCAGTGCCGCAGCCATCGTCGCGGGAATCAAATTAGCCGGCTTGATTGCGGGCCACGAAATACCGGATCAAACGATTCAAAACTACGCGACCGAATTTGAAGGACACCCCGACAACGTCGCCGCTTCGTTGTACGGAGGTTTTCTCGCGAGCTGCATGTGCAGTGACGGCAGTGTCGTCACGGCAAAATTCGATTGGCCCGCTCACATTCGCGTCGTCGTAGTCTCGCCTCACACACAACTGCCAACGCACGTCGCGCGCGCCGCGCTTCCGCGAATGGTCAGCCGCGTCGACGCCGTCTACAACCTTCAACGCACCGCGCTTTTTGCGTCGGCCCTCGCGCAACAGCAGTACGACGTGTTTTGGGAAGCCATGCACGACCGGCTTCACCAGCCGCAACGCGAATCACTCGTGCCCGGACTGTCCGAAGCGCTCGCACTGCCGCGAATGCAAGGACTGTTAGGAATCGCTTTGAGTGGTGCTGGTCCGAGTATCGTCGCTTTAGTCGACGATCACGACGATGAGATTGGCGCACGCATCGCGGACTGCTTTCGTGCGCATAAGATCGAATCGAACGTGAGGACACTCGAAGTGGATAACGAAGGCTGCCGCGTTATTTGAGCAGTCGCATCACGCGAAACACCGGATAACTCACCGCCAACAACCCGAGCGCATAAAGACTGTTCTCTCGGTCGACCCAGATCGCGCCGGCAAGAAACAATATGGATCCGATCAACGCGAGCCCCGGTGTCACTGGATAACCCCACGCTCTGTACGGACGCGCTTTGTCAGGCTCGCGCCGCCGCAAAACAAACAGCGAAATGAACGACAGCACGTAATTCGCGACGAAGAAGAACGCGAGCACCGTGATCACTCGTTCAAATTTCTGCCCGAGGACAATGAACAGCACCGCCACCAGCGCGCTCAGGAAAAGCGCGACAGTGGGCGTGCCGCCTTCATTGACTGCCGCCGCCTTCGTCGTGAATAGACCATCGCGGCTCATGGCAAACAGCACGCGGCTCGCCATCAGGTGGTAAGCGTTTATACCGCTCAGCATCGACACGATAACCAGCGAACGAAAGATCGTGTCGCCGTAACGACCGAAGATCACGTTTGCCGCTTCACCTGCCGCAAATTCCTTCCCCGCGATTTTCGACATGGGTAACACGTAAAGCAGTGCGACATTGACGAGCAGGTAAATCGCCGCGATCGTCAACACGCCAACAAACAGCGCTCGCGGAATGTCGCGTCCCGGGTTCTTCACCTCTTCCGAAAAATAGATCACACCGCTCCAGCCGTCGTAAGTGTAAATCGCAGCCTGGAGCGAAAGAATTACGGCGGAGGCTGTGACGATGGAAGTCGTTGGTGGTTCAGGATTGGTGAGCGCGCCACCGCCGCCGAGAATGAAAGCGGCGACGATCAACAGAAAGAACGCGAATGCTTTCAGCAGGCTCGTGATGTTTTGAGTGTTGCTGCCCCACGTCACGCCGTGCCACTGGAGCAGCGCAAAGAAAATCGCGACGGCTGCGGCGATCGCAGGTGCTCTTCCGTCCAGCGCCGGCACGAGCGCGCCGGAAAATGTTCCGATCACGAGTGCGACAGCGGCTGTTGTGCCGCACGTCGAGATCCAATCGCTCCAGCCGACGATGAATCCCGCGTATTCGCCAAGTGCGTAACGCGAGAACACGTATTGACCACCCGAGCGTGGGAGCATTGTGCCGAGTTCGGCCAACGAAATCGCGCCGAGAAGTGCATAGACGCCGCCCGCGATCCAGACGAGCAGAAATGGAACTGTGCTCGGTAAAAGCGCCGCCATGCTGCCCGGCACCTTGAAAATTCCGGCGCCGATCGTGTTGCCGACGATCACGGCGAGGCCAAACGCGATACCGAGGACGCGCAACAAGTGACCGCGGTTTTTATCCGTGTAGTCCGTGGCTGACATCTGCATGCAACAAGCGGTGAAAAAGATGTTCACCTGCTTCACGTCTCACTGAAAGCCTGCCGGTTTCATAGGCGCGCGAATTCAGTCCCCGCTGAACTGATTTGCAGATCGCGACGTCCTCATCCTGGATGCGTTGGCCCACTGCAACACTCGCCGCGTTCTTTTGACGAGCTTCCTCGCTGATGACGTCAGGGAAGTAAAAATCGAAAATGACTTCGGTTTGATCGACGCCGCGCGGGACGACGAGGTTCGTGTCCATCACGCCGTCGTACCAGTTGATCATGAAGTTTGGATAAATCCAGTAATAGAGCGCGCGGTCGCCTTTTCTGACGGCGCCCGTTTGCGCTTCGGCGCCTTCGCTCACGATCGGGCTCCACTGCAAACAATGATTCTTGCCGTTTTCGATCATGTAATTGCTGTAGTCCAGCACGCTGTCGAGGCCCTTGTGCAGATAAGGCACGTGATAACCGCCGTCGAGGTAATTGTCGACAAAGACTTTCCAGTTGCAATCGAAGCTATAGTGGCGACGCTCGAACCAGTGAAGATCGTGTAGTTGAAGTAAGGCGATCTCGTGGACCAGCTCATCGCCGAGGAAATCAGATATCGAGCCGGCTTGATCGAGGTTGACGAACACCCAGTTTTCCCACTGGGCGAGCTCGATCGGCGCCAGGCCGTTACTCGCGCGATCGAAATTGCACACGCCCGAGAAATCGGGTGTGCCTTTTAACTCGCCTTCGAGTGAATACGTCCAACCGTGGTATGGGCAACGAAGCTGTGCGGCTTTGCCTTCGGGCTCGGTCATTACGGCGGCGGCGTGGTGACGGCAGACGTTGAAGAACCCGCGCAGGACGCCGTCATTGCCGCGCACGATGACGATCGGTTCTCCCGCAATGTCGCTGGTCACGTACTGACCCGGTTGACTGACCTGGTCCAAACGCGCTGCGAGCTGCCACGAACGCGAGAAGGTGGTGTGTAGTTCGAGATCGTAAAACTCTTTATTCGTGTACCACGCTGAGGGAATCGTCGCAGCGTGATCTAGAGGCGCGTTCGGATCGTAGCCACCAATAATCGCGTTTAGGGTTGACGTCATGACTGGCAATCTTGCAAATCCCGTAAAAATCTTGCAAATCCTGTCAAAAAGTTGGACAGGATTTCAGGATTTGCAGCATTTACAGGATACGTTAGACCACCGGCGTTGCAGTCTTACGTTTCGGGTTGAAGAACGGCGTTTTCACAACCGTCGCGCGCACGTTGTGCCTGACGGCCTCGACTGTGATCTCGAACTGCAAGCGCGATCCGGGGCGCGTGTACTCCCGTCTGACAGTCGCGAGAGCGATCATCTTCTTCAACGTCGGCGACCACGTCGTCGTCGTCGCTTTCCCAACCTGAATCCCTTCCTTGAACACCGGCACT
>DATNCH010000033.1:0-8338 GCA_035571655.1 Pyrinomonadaceae bacterium | reverse complement strand
GCTTTGCACAAAAAATCGAGTTGGGATGGAAGTCTTTCCTCTGCGGCCCTCTGCGTATCTCTGTGTTCTCTGCGTTAATAGGCCTTTTCAACGCAGAGGGCCGCAGAGATACGCAGAGGCCGCAGAGAAACACATCAGATTTGCCACTTTTTGTGCAAAGCCTAGCCAACTCCAAAAACGAGATGCATGCCTGAGTCGCTCTCGACGAAAGTCGGTGTGACTCCGAAGACATCTTGAATCCGTTCACTCGTGAGTACTTCCGTGGGTGTGCCGTGAGCGACGACGCGCGCCTCGTGAAGCAGCACGATGTGATCCGCAAAGCGCGCTGCGAGGTTGAGATCATGGACGACGCCGACTGTCACGACGTCAGACGCAGCCGCGAAGGTTCCTATCTTCTTCAGGAAATCGATCTGGTGACGGATGTCGAGAAACGTCAGTGGCTCGTCCAGAAAAAGATAACGGCATGCAGCACTTGAACCATCACGCCACAACTGCGTCAAGACGCGGGCGAAGTTTACGCGCTGGCGTTCTCCACCGCTGAGCGTCTGATAGTCTCGACTACTGAATTCTGTGACGTCGAAGTGGGCCATGACTTCGTCCACGATCTGCTCGTCCGCTGGTCCGGGACGGCCGCCAAAGTGTGGGTAGCGCCCCATCATGACAAGCTCACGAACCGAAAGCGGGAATGCAACCTCGACGGCTTGTGAAAGCACTGCACGACGTTTCGCGAGTTCCGCTTCGCTGACCTGCGCAACATCCACACCTTCATACTCCACGCTGCCCGTTTCGGGACGCAGCAGTCGCGCGAGAACCTTGATGAGCGTCGATTTGCCCGCGCCGTTCGGTCCCACGATCAAGTGAAGCTGGCCCGGCGCGAACGTGACCGAGATCTCCGACAGCAGCGATTTGTTACCCACGCGAAACGAGATGTTATCGGCAAGGAGCATGATCAAAAGATGTATTGCCGCCGCCGCAGAAGGAAAATAAACACCGGAACGCCTACGGCAGAGGTCACAATTCCAATCGGCAATTCTGCCGGCCGCACTGACAACCGCGCGATCAGATCTGCGAGCGTCAGAAGTATCGCGCCGGTCAATGCGCTGCCGACGATTAGATACCGATTGTCAGCGCCGCCAAGCATCCGCAGAATGTGTGGCACGACGAGTCCGACGAAGCTGATGACGCCCGTGAACGCAGTTGCCACCGCAACGATCACGACGTTTACCGACAGAATGATCCATTTCAGACGGTTTACGTTGACGCCGAGATACGTCGCTTCTTCTTCGCCGATCATCAACGCGTTGAGCTGTTTCGCATAACGTAAGGCGATCGCAGTTCCCACGACAGTGGAGATGGTGACGATCTCGACCGCTTTCCAACTCGCTCCGGATAACGTTCCCAAACTCCAAAACGTGATCGAACGCGCCTGCGGATCGCGAGCGATGTACGACAGGAATCCGATCGCGCTCATGAACAGCGCGTTCACCGCCAGACCCGTCAGCAACAGCATCACGATAGACGCGCGACCATCTTCACGCGATCTGGCAAGCAGAAACACGAGGTAGCTGGAAATTACGCCGCCGATACAAGCTGCAATCGGCAAACTCCAGAGACTTGTGCCAATGTGAAGCACACCACCCAGAACGAAAAACATCGCCGAACCGAACGCGGCCCCGCTCGAAGTGCCAACGAGTCCCGGTTCGACGATCGGATTGCGAAACAACGCCTGCATGAGCGTGCCGCCCACGCCGAGGCTCGCGCCAACCAACAAACAGAGAACAGCGCGTGGGAAACGTAGTTCCAGCAGGATGCGTTGGTCCAGGTTTGGTTCAGGACGTCCGGGAAGCAGAGACGCGAGCGCGCGACCGATTTCAGAAATCGAGAAATCGATTGCGCCGAAGCGGATCGACGCGGCCAGTACGAGAAGCGTGACAACAGTTAACGCAGAGAGTAATACGTGCCGGCTGCGATGTTGCTTTGTCACTTTTGATGAATGATTGCGGCTACCTTCGAGATGTTTTCGCCGGAGCGTGGACCAAAGTAATTTAACACGTTCTCTTCAATCCGGTAGATGTGATTGTCGCGCGCGGCGTTCGAGGTCGCAACTCCGGGCAGGGCTTTGATCTGATCTGTTGCTCCACCAAGACGGTCGTAACCATAGTCAGTGATTAGAATGACGTCGGGATTGGCCTTCGCGATTATCTCGGGCGACTCCATCCGTTGCATTCTTTCGTTCTCGACGGCCATCTGTCCGCCGGCGAGCTCGATCATCTGACTGACGCCGCCACCATCACCGCCTCCGCCCTTGCCGACGACGAGATAAACATTCGACGCGCGACCGAAGTGAATCACTGCGACGCGCGGATGATCGGTGTAGTGTTTGACGTTTTCGAGTGAAGCTGCGCGTTGGGTGTCGAGAGTATTGCAGAGGTCTTCGGCACGCGCTTCTTTGTGAAAGAACGCGCCCATCTCGCGAATCAGTGCTTTCGTGCCGTCGAAAGAATCGTTCTTTGCCGTGAATGTTTTCATCGGCATGTTCAACTGCTGGAGTTGTTGCACGACTTGCGGTGGGCCGATGTTGTTGTCGTGAATGATCGCGGTTGGATGAAGTGAAAGAATGCTCTCAGCGCTCAAGGCACGATGATAGCCGACGGTCTGCACGGTTTTGACTTCCGGGGGATACGTGGTTGAGAGATCGATGCCGGCGACTTTATCCTGCGCGCCCAGGGCCCAAATGATTTCGTTGTAGATCGGGGAGATGACGACGTAACGCTCGCCTTCCGAAGTTGCGGGCGCGTTGTGAAAGCGCGAACAAGCCGCGCAGAAGAGCGCCACACAAAAGACCAGCAGAAATACTTCTCGCGCAAAGGCGCAAAGGCGCAAAGGAAAACTTTTGGAAACGCGGCAGCGCTTGGCGTCTTTGCGCCTTTGCGCGAGAATTCTTCTTCGTATTTTCATCAGAAAACAATCCGCGCCTGCATCTGAAACATCCGTGGTGGATCTATGTTCGCAAACGCGGGAATCGCGTGTCCATCGGCGCCGATTGCGGTTGCGGGTGTGAACCAACCAAAGGTCGATAAAGGCGCCGGAAGATCGCCGTAAGTCGTCACACCGCGACCGAGATAATTTCCATGATTGAAGATGTTGAATCCCTCCAACCTGAGCAGCAGGCCGACACGTTCCGTTATCTTGATCCTGTTCTCAACAAAGATCGCCACCTCGGAAGTCGGCGTTCCGCGAAAAGCTGACTTGCTGATCACTGCACCATTGATGACAGGCCGATCGTTGTTTGCACCATCGCCATTGTTGTCAACATTCGTCGTCGCGTTGAACGGGCGCGCCGAAGCAAACATACCGAGCGTGCCGGCCGTGAAATTCCACGGGAACTGGTAGTGAAATGTGGCCACCGCACGATGGCGTTGATCGACCACGCTCGGCCCGCGTTCTTCTTCGCCGAGACGCGTGATGATGCTCTGGTTTGGATTGGCGCCGTTGCCGTCGGGCTCGGTCGTGTTTGTCGCTTCGGACAGCGTGTAACTCAGCGACGCGTACATTTTGCGGTTACCGCGGTAAACCAGATTCGTTTGCAACGCGTTGTAATCCGCTACCCCCAGATTCATTATCACGTTGATCTGGCGCACGCCTCCCGGCACGGGCACGATCGGGCGCGTGGTGTTTGCGACAGCCACACTTCTGACTTGACCCGGCGCCGTCCGATCGAACACCGACGGCGCATTCAGATCGACGGTGCGTTGAATGTCGCTCAAATGCTGGCGCACGTAATCCGCACCGAAGAACAGTCCCTTCACGATCTCTCGTTCTGCACCGATCGTAAAAACCTGACTGCGCGGGTTAACGAGCTCATCCGGATAATTCGGTAACAGATCGAAATTCAATCCAAACCGCGCGAACTGCTCGCGATAAAAATCTCTGCGCCCGGCGCGAATCGTTATGTCGCGCGCAGGCAACTCGTTGGCGGGCAGTGTTCGCGGATCGACGTTGACGGGTACGCACGTCAGGCAGGTAGGAAATCCGACGGAGGTTGGACCAACCGGGTTCGAAGTATACGTCGTCAATCCGTCCAGTCCATTCACCAGGTAGCCCGCAACTGCGTTCGTTCGCACCTGCGCGTAGTACATACCGTATCCGCCGCGAATTGCGGTGCGCGAATCGCCGCCTGGATGCCAGCCAAAGCCGATGCGCGGCGCGAAATCATTCTTGTCGTCGGTCAACGTCTGCCGGTCGTAACGTAACCCGAGATCGAGAGTCAGATCGTGGCTGACGCGGAAGCTGTCCTGCACGAATCCGGTCAGCAACCACTGCGATAGATCATAACTGCTGATACCGAAGTTGATCGGCTGCGTGTAACTCTGAACGTCCGAGAGCGTCAACTGGCTGAAAGGCGTCGAGTTATTTCTGAAAGTGAATGTGCCCAGCAGTGCGGTGCCGGGCTCGCTTCCAGTGCCGCCTGATTGATGATGGATAAAGCTGCCGCCCAAACGAAGAAAATGTTTTCCGAGCGACCACGATACAGTGTCCGAAAACTGCCACTGATAACTCCAGAGATCCGACGCGCGTGATTCCCCAATTGTGAATCCCTGAACTCCGGGTCGCGTGTAGGTGGTTGAAGGATTCTGCGCTTCCCAAAGCGTCACCGGATCTGCGTGGAGGTACGCCAGCCGCGCTTCGTTGACGACGTGCGGGCTCAACACGGAAGTGAAATTTGTTTGCATGGTCCATGAGCGGCGCGAATACTTGCGCGCAACACTCGGCGCATTGGTGCCGCCCACCGCGTCCTGTGGATTGTCGTCCGACATTCGATCGACGTTCACGCGAAACATCAACGTTTGATCCGGCGTGAATTTGTGATCGAGGCGGCCATCGAAGAGAAACTGTCGATAGTGTCCCGTGTAATCCAAACGACCATTTGCGGGCAACACGAAAGCGGGGAGCGCACTCGAGATAAACGTCGTTCGATCCTGGCGTGTGTAATCGCCGGCAAGAAAGAAAAAGGTCTTGTCTTCAACGATCGGACCACCCAAAGCACCTGAGAACTGATTCAACTTGTCAGGAATGTCCACCGGGTTGATCGCGACGAGATTAGCCGGCAGCACACAACTGCTGATCGAAGGTGGACAGAAACCTTTCGTCGAAAAGCTTTTCGCCTGCCACTTGCCGCCCGGGCGTAACAGGTAGAGTCCTTCGCCGTGGAATTCGTTGGTCCCGGATTTCGTGATGACGTTGAGCGCTGGTCCGTAGGTCCAGCCATACTCGGACGAGAACGCGTTCACGAGCACATTGAATTCTTCGACCGCGCCCATCGGCACTGTCGCGACCGCGGTCTGGCGTCCCCAACCTTCGTCGTTGCTCGCGCCGTCCAGCAGAATCGTGGTCGCGCGGCGCGAACCCACGCCGGCGATAAAATACGTCTGGTTGACGAAGAGATCGCCGGTCCCTTTGCCCTGCCTGAAAGCCGAATTCAACAGTGGCAGCGTTGAAACCTTCCGGCCAAGAACCGGAAGTTCATTGATCTGTTGACTCTTGAGTGCCAGCCCAATCTGTGGGTCTGCGCGAACGCCCAGGGTGGTGCCATAAACGGTAACTTCGTTTTGTCCTCCGCTCGCCAGTAGCTTGACTCTCACCGAGGCGGTTTCGCCCGCGCGCAGAGTGAGCGCGTCCACGGCTTCCCCGGTGAAACCCGTCATCGCAACACTCACTTTGTATTGGCCCGTGAGCGGGAGACCGGAGATCGTCGCGGTGCCTTCGTCGCCCGAAACCGTCTCGCGAGTAGCGCCCGTCGCCGTGTTGACAACCGAAACGTTCGCGCCTTTGACGACCGCGTCGTTTTGGTCGACGACGGTCACCACGATGCTGGCAGTGTTCGGCGACTGTGCGAATGCGGCCGAAGCCGTCATTACAAGCAGGACAGTCAGGTGGGCAAACTTGCGTCTAATACCGTTAAACATCTCTTCTGCACCTCTGCCGGTTGGTTTTAAGGGAAGCGAGGGACAGTGCAATTTATGCCAGCGCAGGATCTACTACCAGCGACCGTTTGAGTCATCGGTCGGCTTTGCCCCAAAAGTCGAGAGTCATTGTTGGATACGGTCAGTCGTAACGCGGTAGCGTCGGGTCGACGTAGAGCCTCTCAATTTTGCTAATAATTTCGTATGTTCGAGACTGACCCGACGCTACCGCGTTGCAGTACTGACCTCCTCCAAGTGTGAATCCTCACTTTTGGGGCAAAGCGGCGGCGAAGGGAACGTTGACGTGACCTTTTCGATAAACCCCTTTGCGACTGGGCAGATAACAACCGACCAGTTTGGTACACGCGCACAAGCGGAGGTCTTCTACAACCTTCTCGTAAATGGCACGTCAGTGCTTTCTCAAGACCAGATGTTGCGTGAAGTCGTCGGGCCTAACCAAACGGGAGGATTCCAACTGGGACCAGTCGACATCTCGCATGTGTTTTCGCTTCAGTTCGGCGCCGTGAACACGATCGAGCTCAGGATGGGTGCCGGCTCATTCGGGATTAATGAGGTGAATGAAATTCCGGAACCGGCAACCGTGGTATTGATGATCTCAGGTCTGGGGTTCATGGCCGGCGTGTTGACCACAAAAAGGCACAAAGGGGCACACAAGAGGCTAAATGTTTGAGCATTTTGTGCCTCTTTGGACTGATTTTAGAGCAGCGATCCTTGACTACGAGATCTTCACACCGGCGAAACGCAGCAAATCAGACATGAAAAACTTGCCATCCTGAGGTGCGCCAAACTGCCCTTGCTTCGGCTGCCAGGTTGGTTCTGCGCTCAGGAATGATGACGGGTCTCCAGCAAGCAGACCGACGAGTACCTCCGCAACAATGCGACCGCCGATCGGGCCAAGCTTCTTACCACTACACCGGACTTCCGCTTCTTTCAGGATATAGAACCAGAGTGGCGTGTTTTCGTTGAAGGCTGCTGCGAGATTGCGCGGCGGATCTCCTGGTTTGCCGCCCGGAGCATTCGTAGGCAGGTTCAACTCCGCGGGTGTCAGGATGATATTGCCCTGCGTCATTCCCATCGCTCTTGCGACCGCCTGAGCCGAGGGCAGCCCGAGCGCTTTGCCTCGCAGAAGATTGCGTTGCGCGAGTGATTTAAACAGGTCGGTAATGAAGGGCAGCGAACCCAGACCTACGGCGATCTTCGAATCGATCTTTCGTGAAAGCTGTGGCTTCTGACCGATGCCGGAAAACTCAAAGAAGCGAGCCCACTGAATTTCTAAACCACCCCGTCGCTCCTGAAAACCACGCAGGTCTTCACCCTCCTCGCCGAAGATTTCGACGTCGTTAGGGTCTTCGGTTTGCGGATTGAGCTCATAGTCAGTGCGGATCATGCTGTGGCCGAAGCGATAGGCAGCGACTGAAAACTCGACCGGGATAAATGGCTGATTCCTGTAATGATAGAACTTGAGATCAACGTGCAAGGCGCCCGGTATGTCTTTAGTGCCGCCACCAAAGGGAACCTTGTATTTATCAAGCTTGACGATATCGTTGACTACATCGTCACCACCAAGAATCTTTCTCAGAAAGTCGTGTAAAACCACCCACTGGTAATGCCAGCGCACAATCCTCCGCGCTTCGTCAAAAAGATTGGGCGTGCCGGCGGGCAGCGCATCCACGACCTTATTGTGAAACTTAATGAAAGCCAAGTGAAGTTGAGAAACAATCGCGTTCTCGTCATTACGTGGATCGCCCGTGAGAGCGCGCTTCGGGTCGGCAGAGTTTCGCGGGAGGTCGTCTTCGCCGGCCTCGTTCTTACCGACGAGCAGATGGATACCGTCCTCAGCGTAGAGATATGGATTGTTGTCTGGTCCATCCGCATAGAGCGAATCAAGATCGTAGCGGGGCGTGCGGAAGTTGCGCAGCGCATCCGGATCATTGTCGCGCTGAAGTTTAGAATTCGGATCAAAAGTGATGTCATGGTCAATGAACTGACCGAGATAGGTGAAGCCCGCGGGAATATCCGGATTGTCGAGATTAGGATCGTCGGCTTGCGCCTCCGTCTCGATCATCAGTGCACCCAACGACAGAAGATCCGCATCGTCTGGAGCGAAAGGTGGAAGGTGGCGAAACATTCGCCCAAAGCGTCCTTCATAGAGAGTGGAACGCGGCACATCTTCAAGGCCGCGTATCGGCAGCACTCCGTGAAAACGGCGCGAGGGGCTGGGACTGCTGTGTGGTGGCTGGTTAGAGAGTTTTATCTCTGACATATCAATCCTCCTCCAATAGAATTCTGAGAGAGAACCGGAAATGGAATGACTCTCTATGTAAATGAGAAAAGAGAACGAAACGTGTCTCTCT
>DATNCH010000032.1:0-9879 GCA_035571655.1 Pyrinomonadaceae bacterium | reverse complement strand
CTGGTTCACCAGGGCCGGGTGGGGAATCAGATTCCCCTCCGAACTGAAGGTGCTTGCTTTCACACGCCCGTTGCTGGACTTGCACGTTCGTCGCCGCGTCGCCAACAACCCGCGAATTGAAATACTCGACAACACGGACGTAGTCAGTCTCATACCCGATGCAAAACTGAATCATCTCGCAGGCGTTCTGATTTGTCCGCGCGTTTCGGATGCGGATCGCAGAGTCGCGAAAGAGTTGCGCGCGGATCTGGTTGTCGACGCCACGGGCCGTGCGTCACGCGCACCGCGCTGGCTTAGCGATCTCGGATACGAGCCGCTGGAAGAGATCGTGATCGATGCGAACCTCGGTTACGCGAGCAGGATTTATCGCATCCCGGAGAACTTCGATGGCGATTGGCAATGCGCTTACGTGCAGTCGGCGCCGCCTGAGCGAAAGCGCGGCGCGATTCTTTTCAAGGTTGAAGATAACCGCTGGCTCGTGACTCTTATCGGCGGTGGTGGCAGTCATCCGCCGAGTGATGAGACCGGATTTCTCGACTTCGTTCGCAGTCTGCCGGTCTCGATCGTTTACGACGCGATAAGTCGAGCTGAACCGCTTACGCCGATCAAAACGCATCGTTCGACGCAGAATCGTATGCGCCATTACGAACGCGCAAAACAGTTGCCCGAAAACTTTTTGCTCCTGGGCGATGCGGTTTGTGCTTTCAATCCTGTCTACGGTCAGGGTATGACGACCGCCGCGCTTGGTGCGTTGACGCTAAGGAAGTGTTTGCTCGAGCAAAATGGAAGCCTCAATGGTCTTTCACGGCGGTTCCAGAAGCGTCTTGCAAAGGTAAACGAAACGCCGTGGATGCTCGCGACCAGTGAAGATTATCGCTACGACGAAACCGTCGGTGGATCTCCGAGCCGGATGGCGAGATTCATGCACAGTTACATGGACCACGTCATCGAACTCTCGACTCGTTCAGTCGTGGTTCGGAATGTTTTGCTGAAGGCGTTCAACATGTTGATTCCGCCCTCGGCACTCTTTCGGCCGCGAGTGCTGTTTCGAGTGTTGTTGCAAATGCTGACGCCCGTGCGCCATGACCGCCCCGCACGAAACCGAGTCGTTTTCAAACAAAGAGAAGCATCATGAGAACCCGAACTGAAATCATCGTCGAAACGGACAGGTGGGTTGTGATTCAACGACAACCAAAAAATGACTGGTGCCCCGCTTGCTTACGTCAGGTGAAGATGATTGACGAGGCGGCATTATTTCCGCCCGACGGCCTGTTGTTCATTTGCCCGCATTCGCCGAATTTGAACTACAAAGACGCACAACTAACATACTGTTAGATTTTTACTCAGTTTCCGTTTGTGCGCCTTTTTGTGGCTGCCCGATCCAAACGGTCTTGATGTTGACGAACTCGCGGATCCCAAATTCCGCGAGTTCGCGGCCGTAGCCGGAATGCTTCACACCGCCAAACGGCAATCTCGGATCTGACGCCACCATCCCATTGATAAAGACGCATCCTGCTTCGAGCTCCTCGATGAATTTTGCTTGTTCGCCTTCGTCGTTGGTCCATGCGGCGGACCCGAGACCAAACGGCGTGGCATTCGCGATTCGAATCGCCTCCTCGATGCCCGACACTCGAAAGAGCATTGCCACTGGACCAAAGATCTCTTCACAAGACACCGGCGTATCGACGTCGACATCGACAAGCACCGTCGGTTCGAAGAAGTTACCAGGGCGATCGAGTCTTTTGCCGCCGGTTAACACGCGTGCTCCTGTCGCTTTTGCCCGCTGCACCTGCTCGTCGAGATCGTCCAGGATCTGCGGCGTCGCAAGTGGTCCGATCTCCGTCGACTCTTCCAACGGATCGCCGATACGCAACGCCTTCATCTCGCCGACAAACTTGCGCTCAAACTCTTCGTAGATTTCAGTCGCGACGATAAAACGTTTCGCAGCGATACACGACTGGCCGTTGTTGATCGTGCGCGCTTTGACAGCAGTCATTACTGCCTCGTCGAGGTTGGCAGAAGGCATGACGATGAATGGATCGCTGCCACCGAGCTCCAGGACAGTCTTCTTAACCTGTTTTCCTGCAATCGATGCGACGCTTCTTCCGGCTGGTTCACTTCCGGTCAACGTCGCAGCCACCACGCGCGGATCTTCCAGAATATTTTCGACAGCGTCCGATCCAATCAAGAGGGTTTGAAATGCGCCTTTTGGAAATCCCGCACGTGCGAAAACGTCCTCAATGGCGAGAGCGCACTGCGGGACGTTCGAAGAGTGTTTTAACAGTCCAACATTGCCCGCCATCAACGCCGGAGCCGCAAACCGGAAGACCTGCCAGAACGGAAAATTCCACGGCATGACGGCGAGCACTGGTCCAAGTGGCTGGAAGCGTACGTAGCTCTTCGCCGCTTCAGTTTTTACTAATTGGTCCGCGAGGTGCTGTTGAGCAGCATCGGCGTAGTAGCGACAAACCCACGCGCACTTTTCAGCTTCGGCGATCGCGGCTTTTATCGGTTTACCCATCTCGAGAGTCATCAGTTTCCCGAGTGCGAGTTTCTCCGTCTCGAGAATCTCAGCCGCCCGCACCATCATCCGCGAGCGCTCATCAAACGGCGTGTGACGATACGTGCGAAATGTATCAGCGGCTAACCGGAGTTTGTCTTCGATCTGTGCCGCGGATAACGCGGAGAAAGTTTTCAGAGTTTCACCCGTTGCAGGATTGATTGATGCTATTGCCATGATAGAAGTAATTTTCCTCGCAAAGGCGCAAAGACGCAAAGTCGGCCTGCTTGATGCTTCTTCGCGCCTTTGCGTCTTTGCAAGGAAAAAACCATACTGACAAAGAATGGCCACGGAAAAACCGCAACTCGACAGATTCGGAATCGCTGCTGCTTTGCAGGAGATTGCGCAGTTGATGGACTTGAAAGGCGGCCAGTATCGCTTCAAGGCGAAAGCGTACAACGCGGGCGCGCGGGCCATTCAGGGCGTTGCCAATCTCGATCAACTTGTAAAAGAAGATCGTCTGACGACTCTTCCGCGCATCGGCGACGCGCTCGCCTCGCAAATCAAACAACTCTATCTCACGGGGCAGTCTTCGGTGTTGAATGGTCTGCGCAAAGAATTTCCGAAGGGCGTCGTGGAACTATCGGCAGTTCCCGGACTGAGCGTCGACAAGATCCGGCAACTTCAGGAAGAACTCGGAATAACTTCTATCGCTGAGCTCAAGTCCGCGGCAGAAGCTGGAAAGTTGCAAAAACTGAAAGGCTTCGGACCAAAAACCGAGCAACGACTGCTGGCTCAGATTTCAACTCCTATTAAGAAAAAGCCGAAAGAACGGTTGCATCTCCATCATGCGTTGAGCGCGGCGGAACAGGTGATCGACGTTCTCAAGTCGATCGATGGAGTCATAGACGTCAGCATCGCGGGTTCGCTTCGCCGTTGGGTGGAGACAGTCGATACCGTCGATCTGGTGGTGAGCACGAACAAGGCCGCCGCAGTCATCGAACAGTTCCTGACGTTCCCGTTGATCCTGTCGAGTCAAATGGATGGTCCAAACAGTTGCTTCGCGCAACTCGCGGACGGAGCGACGGTTTCAGTCACCGCTGTGCCGCCGAAAGAGTTTGCACTGACACTGCTGGTGAAGACGGGATCGGAGGCGCACCTCAACAGACTACAACTGCAGGCAGAGCGAAAGAACGTCAGCTTTCCGGCACTCCCGCGCACTGAAGAACAGATCTACAAGCAACTCGGACTCGCTTACATCCCTCCGGAGCTGCGTGAAGACGCGGGCGAAATCGAAGCAGCGTTGAAGAAAAAGCTTCCGCGCGATCTCGTGACCGAGGCCGACATCAAAGGCATGGTCCATTGCCATACGACGTATTCAGACGGCATACACACGCTCGAAGCGATGGTGCGCGGTGCTGAAGAGATGGGAATGCAGTACATCACGATCACGGACCATTCGCCGACTGCGAATTACGCTGGTGGCTTGAAGTTGGACAGGTTGAAACGGCAGTGGGAAGAGATCGACGAGGTTCAGCAGAAGGTGAAGATCAAGATCCTGCGTGGCACCGAGTCAGACATTATCGCCACCGGCAAGCTCGATTATCCGGATCCGGTGCTCGAGCAGTTCGATGTGATCGTCGCGAGCATTCACGCGCGTTACAAAATGGATGCCGCGAAGATGACCGAACGGATCACGACGGCGATGCGTGAGCCGGTGTTCAAAATCTGGGGACACGGTCTCGGGCGTTTGCTGCAACGGCGTCCGCCGATCGAGTGTGACGTGGAACGTATTCTCGACGTGATTGCGGAGTCGCAGGCGGCGATCGAGATCAATGGCGATCCCTATCGCCTGGATCTCGAGCCGCGCTGGGTGCGAGAGGCGCGCAAGCGAAAGATCAAGTTCGTGGTCTCAGTAGATGCGCATTCCGTACGCGCGATGAACAACGTGAAGTATGGTGTCGCAATGGCGCGACGCGGCTGGGTCACGCGAAGGGAAGTTCTAAACACTCTCAACACCGCCGCCTTCGCGAAGGCGGTCAGGCCAATTTAGTACACAGATTGTGCAATCTGTGTACTTAACCTTCTCCCCCTTCCGGACCATAGAACAGCACCCAGAGCGTCAGGTCGCCTGAGAAATTCTCAAACCGGTGAACGCTGCCGGCGGCGGCGAAGAGAATGTCCGTTGGTCCAAACGACTGCCGGCGTTCGCCGCAGACGTATTCACCAGTGCCCGCGGCGACGAAATAGATCTCGTCGCGCGTGTGTGGCTGCTGCGGATCTGTTCCGCGAGGCGCGTAGATCTCGACCAGCAAACTTCCGTGTTGGAACACAGTCGCGAAGCGCTGACCGTCCGGACCGGGTAAACGCTCGAGCGCGTGAGCAACAGTCGCACTGGTACAAGGATTTTTCGACTTCATCTAATTCACCTTTTTTGCATCGCAGGGAAGCGGCAGATTGGGATTCTTAGTTTCGTAGTTTTTGATCTCCTGCTCGAACTTAATTTTTGCTTGTGCCCGCAGGTCATCGCCAAACAGATCCGCATCGCCCACTGTATAGTTCACACGAGCGCCGAGCTTGCGCGCGGCTGCGAAGATTTTGTCGCGCAGTTCGCGATCCAGGTCGATGATGTAAACGGCGATCGTATTACCGAGCGGCACCAGCGTGCGAAAAGGAATTCCGGCTTGCTCCAGCGCGTTCGAGAGCGTAATCAGATCGCCCGCACGTCTCCGCATTCGCAGTACGTAGAAATCATCCGGCCCGCCGGGTTGCGGATGGAAATAGATCACGTACTTCTGTTTAGCGTCGCGTCCCATCCGCGACATCAGGTAACGCAGTGTTGCCGGGTCGCTGCGGACGCGCATCATTACGGAATGTTCCGCACCGTCGGTCCACGCGCCGAGCGCCTTGTATGCGCGGATCCTCGAACTCACGACGCAACTCAGGTTGACGGCCTTCATGCGCAGTTGCATTTCTTCGGGCGAGTTCATTCCTTTGATCGCATCTTCGATCTTCAGGTTTTCACGTGTGTTTGGACTAACGAAGGCATAGTTGAAAGTCCTGGGGGCTTGTTCCTGCGCCGCTACTGCACTCCCGCACGCGAGCAGGAAAAGCAGCATCAGTATGCGCGAAGTTTGATTGATCATTTCGGTGCGTTCGTCCACGGCAGGCTGCCGTAATCATTATTCATCTGTGCGAGTCGTTGTTCGAGGAAACGTCTTGACGCTGCCGCGCTCAGGGCCTTCGCGCGAAATCCGGCGCGCTCAGCCCACGTGTCCCAGGTTTCCAACACTTTCGTGTGCGCTCCTGACTCTGAGTGTTTTTGCTCCGCATGGACCAACAGTCGAAGCTCGAGTTCACGCGCAGCGTCCGCTGGTTTTGCTCCGATTTTCCTGCCAGGCTTGTTTGCTTCCAGTGAACCTTCAGTGTCGACGGCTTTGAGCAGAAGCTTCGCCGCTGGAGACAGGTTTTGCAGTTGCCAATATTCGCGTGCCGTCCCGATCGAGTAGATTCGTCCCCAGAGTTCACGATGTACAAAGGTCACTTTGTCTGAGATCAACTTCGTGATCAGAACATCTTTGTGATCCTCGAGCAGTCCGCTGACTGCGAAGATCGTCTGCGCCTGTTTGTGGGCCCACCACGATCCGCGAAGCTTCTCGCCGGTCACTATTCCGCTCACACTCGGCAGGTTCGCGTCAGACAAAAGCAACAGGCCAAGCTCTTGCAGTTGCAGAAAAACTCGATCGAATTGTTTCCTGATGTCCGCTGTCATTTCGCAGGATAGTAGCTTAGAATGAGCCAACCTTAATCCTCATCAAGGAGACAAATCAATGCGACGAAGAAACCTCACCGAGCTCGCCAATAATCCTGACTTGATCTCGGGCATTTACAATTACTGCGATCGTTGGTGTGAGCGGTGTCCATTAACCTCACGTTGTCTGGTCTATGCAGCCGAACAGGAAGACGACGTTTCAATCGAGAACCACGATATTCGAAACAAGGCATTCTGGCGAAAACTCGGAGCCATTTTTCAGGAAACACGCGAGGTGATCGCCGGGTGGGCCAAAGCAGCCGGCGTAGATCTCACTGAGACCGCGTGCGAAGACGAATCACGCTATCGACGAAAAAGACAACTTGTCGATAACCATCCCTTAGCCAGGTTCGGGAAGAAATATGCGAACGCGGCCAGCGACTGGTTTCGTGAGTTTGATCAAACGATGGAACGCACGGAAAGTTTGGAAGATGCACGTGAAGTGATTCAATGGTACCAGTACCAGATCGCTGTAAAGACGATCCGAGCGCTATCCGGAAGACGGGAAGAGCTCGAGGAAGGGCTCGACTTACCGAAGGATTCCGACGGATCTGCGAAAGTGGCGCTGATCGGTATCGATCGCTCGATTGCGGCCTGGCGATTGATGCAACTATCGTTGCCGGAACGTGCGGAAACGATTGTGCCGTTGATGCTGCAACTCGAGGGCCTGCGACACCGTTTGGAAAAATTTTTTCCGGACGCGCGCAGTTTTATCAGGCCGGGTTTTGACGTGCATTCATCTGTGTGAACAGTGGAAAGGAATCTGAATTGATGGACTGTTTGTTCTGTCGAATCGTGTCCGGCGAAGTCCCTGCGACTGTGGTTTACGAAGACAAGAACTCCTTGGCGTTTCTCGATCACCGGCCGTTATTTGCCGGACACACGCTGCTCGTTCCGCGCGAACACGTTGAAACACTCGGCGAGCTCTCGCCATCGCTGGTCGAACCATATTTCAAAGCCGCGCAGTTGCTGGCGCGCGCAGTCGAATCCGGCCTCGATGCCGAAGGAACGTTTGTCGCGATGAATAATCGTGTCAGCCAGAGCGTGCCGCATCTGCACGTACACGTTGTGCCGCGGCGGAGAAAGGATGGTTTGAAAGGTTTTTTCTGGCCGCGCACGAAATACGAAAGCGAAGAAGAAATGAAACTCGTGCGGGAAAAGATCGCAGCGGCGTTGAAGAAACTTAAGTAGAAAACAGTTCTGAAAAATAAAACACTCAAAAATTTGATCTAAAAATCGTCTCGCGGTATAAACCCCCTGTCACGAAGGTTACGGCCTTCGAGACAGAGAAAGGGATCGGCAATCGGGCGGTGACGCCCGAGCGAGAGAAGAGACAGGCGGCTGTTGATTCTATTGACGCCCTTATCGGAGCCGAAAGGCTCAGCTAGAGAAGGTTGCGAGACTTTCTCGAGCCATTCGAATAAAAACGAATGGCACCCGGAGGCAAGGACCCGCCGAAGGGAGCAAAGCGGCTCAGCGAAAGTTGAGCTTCGTTGCCGGAGCGTAACCGGCGGTGGAGGAAAAGCCACCACAACAAAAACCTAACGGCACCGCACTCGCAAGAGTGTGAGGATTATTGAAAAATGATTCGAGTGCTGACCGGCGATTGACTGACCGCCAGTTGGTCACCGGGATACAAATTGGCGACGTGAGTGTGTACATGCTCTAGTCGCCATCCTATAGGGAGCTTCGGCAAACTTTAGGAAAACGGATTGCGCTGCTTTCAGCTTGCTGGGAGTAGCGCATTTCGTTTTTTAAAAACCACGGTACTGACCTCATCCAACCGGCATCGCAACGGTGCTCGCTACCGCGCTCGGTTCTGTTTTTCCATCATAAGTGATAGATTAAGCGCCTTCCGAAAACAGAAAAAGTTTCTCCCCCGTTTCCCGACGCGTGAAAAAGCGTCAACGTTCTTGTTCGAACAATAAGGAGATCGACTAATGACTGAAGCTCGAATGCAACACACACCTCAATATAAGCCCGGTACGTTTTGTTGGGTTGAGTTGGGAACATCGGATTCCGCGGCTGCGAAAAATTTCTACACGCAACTCTTCGGTTGGGACCACGAAGATCACTCGATGGGATCGCACGGCACCTACACGATTCTGAGACTCAACGGAAAAGACGTCGGCGGACTCTACGAATTGATGCCCGATATGAAAGCACAGGGAATTCCCCCTCACTGGCTCAGCTATGTTTCCGTCGAAAATGCCGACGAAGCAGCGGAAAAGGCGAAAGCTGAAGGCGCCACTCTCTTGAATGGACCATTCGACGTGTCGACTTTGGGCCGTATGGCGGTGGTCCAGGATCCAACCGGCGCGGTATTTGCGCTGTGGCAGGCAAAAGAGCAGAGCGGCGCTGGCATTTACAACGCCCCAAACTCTCTTTGCTGGAATGAGCTCGGCACAAACGACACGCAGAAGGCCGGACAGTTCTATTCGAACCTGTTTGGTTGGGCCAGGGAGGAGATGTCGGGTGGTCCAATCGAATATACAATGTTCAGGAACGACGATCGTGCCGCCGGCGGCATGTACAGGATCACGCCGGAAATGGGACCGATCCCGCCGCACTGGCTGGTCTACTTCGCAGTCGACGATTGCGATGCCAAGGTCCAAAGAGCAACTGAGCTCGGCGCGAACGTCATGAAGCCGGCGGATGATATTCCCGGAATCGGACGCTTCGCGATCCTTACCGATCCACAAGGAGCGGCATTCGCGATTATCAAACTCGACAGTGCTGACCCAATGGTTTAGTTATTTGCCAAACGCCGATTGCCGATTGCCGATTTGTGTTGAGCAACGGGTTCAAGCAAATTGGCAATTGGCAATCGGAAAGTGGCAATGAAAGCCCGCCTCGTCTGGCTAATACTCTGCGGCATCTGGGGATCGACCTGGCTGTTCATTAAGCTGGGTCTTGCCGCCCTGCCTCCATTCACCTTCGCCGGTATCAGGTTTGTAATTGCGTGTACGGTCCTGTTCACCTGGATCCGGCTTCGTCGTGTGCCGCTGCCAAAAACACGTGCCGCGTGGATCCTTTTGGCGAGCACTGGAATTCTCTCGTTTGGATTTAATTACGGGTTGATCTTTTGGGCGGAGCAGCACATCTCTTCAGGTCTTGCGGCACTCCTGCAAGCAACTATACCAGCGTTCGGATTGGTGTTTGCACACTTTCATCTCCCTGGTGAACGCTTGAGTTGGGCGAGGATCGTGGGAGTCGTGCTGGGTGTGTGTGGCGTTGCAGTGGTTTTTTCAAATCAGCTTTCAATTGCGGGAAAAGGTGCGTTGGCAGGAAGCGTCGCGGTGCTGGTGGGTTCGCTTTCCGCGGCGTATTCGAACGTGCTCGTGAAGGCCTACGGAAAGAATCTCAATCCATCGGTACTCGCCGCAGGTCAGATGTTCTTTGGACTGTTGTTGCTGTTGAGCGTCGGAGTCGCGTTCGAAGGCAACCCGCTAAACATTCGCTGGACGCCGATGGCCGTGATCTCGCTTTTCTATTTGGCGCTCGTCGGCTCCGTCATCGCCTTTCTGCTTTACTACTGGCTCGTGCTGAACTTCGACGTGACGAAATC